>CAZIWA010000030.1:0-48612 GCA_964542875.1 uncultured Phycisphaeraceae bacterium | reverse complement strand
GACCTCGGGGTTCAACAGCCGACGTCTTGTCTATTCACCCAAAGCGATAAACAAGGAAGCCCAGGGTAAGCATGTATTCATGCGCCACCCTGGGTTTAACCCATTTTTAAAAGCTCTTGCGCGCGCCCACGTCCACGCCAGCCACCCCGTAACGACCTAACTCCGTTTGCCTTTGTCTTCACCCTTTCCCGACTCTGACTTTTCCGCCTCTTAACTTCGCGTCTTCGCGCCTTCGCGGTAAAACTCTTCCTCTTCGCTTCTGCACATCCAACGCTCATTTCAAAACTTGGGGAATGATCAGCCCTTTGGGAGAGGGCTGGGGTGAGGGCCGCCTTCGAATGCGAAAATACATCAAATAATCGACATGCGTTCCCGCTACTAATCACATGTTTATCGTTCGTAGCGTTGCATTGCTAACCGGCGCTCTTCATCACCCCGCTCAAAACCTTCCCACCCCCGCCATCCAAAAATCAAGTATGTAAATCTCCCTCATAATCCTGTAAATCGTGTTAAAAATCCCTCTTTCTAATCCCCTCCACTTTCTATTCTCTATTGCGGTACCCAGCAATTACCCCACCACCACCTCCACCGCGTGCTCGCGCCCATCGTCCACCATCACCAGTTCCTCACCCTCCATCTTCTCCCCATCCCGCGTCACCATGTGCACGCGTGTCGTCTCCGGCCCCGTCACATGCACCTGGATACGGTACATCGTGCTCCGGTACCGGTAGTGAATCTTAAAATTCCGCCAATCCGATGGCACCCGAGGCGAGAACACCAGCCGATCCGCCTTCAACGTCACCCCCAGCATGTCCTCCAGCATCAAACGATAGAACCACCCCGCCGAACCCGTGTACCACGTCCACCCGCCCCGCCCCGGGTGTTGCGGGTTCGTGTAGATATCCGCCGCAATCACATACGGCTCCACCCGATACTGCGCCACTTCCTCCGTCGACACCGCGTGATAGATCGGGTTGAGATACCTGAACGCCTGCCATAGCTTCTGCGTATCGCCCTGCTTGGCGAACGCCATTGCCGCCCACACCGCCGCATGTGTGTACTGCGCGCCGTTTTCGCGCACGCCCGGCAGATATCCCTTGATATACCCGGGGTCCACCGATGATTTATCAAACGCAGGCGTAAACAACTGGATCACCTTCAGGTCATCGCGCATCAGCCGTTCTGACAGCGACTTCATCGCCTCATACGCCCGTTCGGGGCTGCCCGCACCGCTGATCACCGCCCAGCTTTGGGCGATGGAGTCAATCTGGCATTCCTCGTTCTGTGCGCTCCCCACCGGCGTTCCGTCGTCAAAGTAGGCCCGCCGGTACCACTTCCCATCCCACGCGTTGGCCTCGATATTTTTCGCCAGGTGCTCTTGGATCTCCTCGCACTCGCGCACCACTGCGGAATCGTTTCGCATCTTCGCCACACGGGCAAACTGCTTTGCCACATCATGCAGGAAGAACGCCAGCCACACGCTCTCGCCCTTGCCTTCCGCCCCGATCCGGTTCATCCCGTCGTTCCAGTCGCCGCAGCCGATAAGCGGCAGCCCATGCACGCCCCACCGCTTGGCGTGCCGCAGCGACCTCAGGCAATGCTCATACAGGCTCGCCCGCTGGTCGCTCATGCTCGGCCGTTCGTAATACGCCTCTTCCTCCGCCTTCACCGCGCGCCCCTCCAGGAAGCCCACTTCCTGGTCCAGCACGCCCGTATCGTGCGTCGAAAGCACATACCTCGCCACCCCGTAAGGCAGCCACAGATAGTCATCCGAAAAGTGCGTCCGCACCCCCTGCCCGCCAGGCGGGTGCCACCAGTGCTGTACATCCCCTTCCTTGAACTGCCGCGATGCGCAAGTCAGCACCTGCTCCCGCAGCAGCCACGGCGCCGTATGCACCAGCGCCATCGCATCCTGCAATTGATCACGGAATCCGTACGCCCCGCCCGATTGATAAAACCCGCTTCGTGCCCACAGCCGGCACGCCAGCGTCTGGTAAACCACCCAGTTGTTGAGCATCACATCCAGCGCCGGTTCCGGGGTCTCCACGCGCACCGCCCCCAGCATCCCATCCCAGAACTTCCACACCGCCGCCAGCGCCGCCTTGGCACCCTCGTTCCCGCGGTATTTCGCCAGGGCCTCCAGCGCCTCACGCTCGTTGTGCCCAGCGCCCAGCACAAACACCACTTCCCGCTCCCCGCCTGCCGGTATCTCCACCGTGCATTGGAAGCCGGCGCACGGGTCCAGCCCGGGCCCCACTTTGTTGGACAGCCGGGTGCGTCCCATGCACGCCGGTTCGCTTCGCGAGCCCGACCTCCCGTAAAACTCCGCCCGGTCTCCCGTGAACGATCTTTCCTGCGCATGGCAGGCCGCAAACGCCGTCCACGTGCCCATCTCCGCGTTAAACGGGTTGGACGCCAGCGCCGCTCCCGTGCGCATGTCGATCTTCGTCACCACATGCGTCTGCGTCTTGTGCCGGCTTTCGCCCAGCACCCAGTCAAAGCACGCCCAGGCCGAAACACGCTTGGCCGTATCGCCGGTATTGCGCAGCTTCACCAGGTAGAACTTCACCGGCGCATCAAACGCCACATAAACCGTCACTTCCGAATGCACCTGCGATTCCTGATGCTCATACACGCTGTACCCCAGCCCATGCCGGCACAGGTAGTCGCCCCGGCCCCGCGCCGGTCCCGGCATGGGAGACCAGAACCGCCCCGTTTCCTCGTCGCGCACGTAAAGCGCCTCGCCCGAGGTATCGGAAACCGGGTCGTTGTGCCAGGGTGTCAGCCGATACTCATGTGCGTTTTCAAACCACGTATACCCCGCGCCGGATTCCGTCACCACCGTGCCGAATGCCCCATTGGCCAGCACGTTCGCCCAGGGCGACGGTGTGTTCTTCCCCGGTTTCAGTCGAATCACATACTCTTTGCCGTCCTGGGTGAATCCGCCCGTCCCATTGAAAAACTGCAGGCCCTGCCGTTCCAGCGACACCGGTTCCTGAGGCCGCCGGTCACTGCGCCTGGGCTCGAATTTCTCCGTCCACCCCGCAGGCACGTTGTACTTCGAAGCCTGCTCCCGCAAGGACCCCGCCCGGTCCGTCAGCCACACGTCCGCCACGGCTTGAAACAGCAGCCGGTCTTCTTCTGAAACCGTCTGCACATTGCGCACCATCACGCCGCCCGGCTTGTCGATCATCGCCGCTTCCATGCTCGCCAGCACCAGGCCCGTCACGGAGCTCATCAGGTCCTGCCGGTACCCGCCCCGTTCCTCCACCAGCAGCACCAGATCGGACTTTAAACCCTTGCGTCGCCACCACCCATGCGCCTGGATCAGCTTCCCTGCCAATTCCAGCCCCGCCGTGTCCGAAACCGTGACGAACACCATCGGCAGATCGCCTGAGATCCCATGGCCCCACAGGCCTTGCTGGCCGCGCCGGTTCCTGGCCAGCGCCCCCGCCGGTGCCTTCAGTGAAGGCTCGCCGAACACCAGCGCCGCCGCCAATCGCCGAAACAGCATCACATCCGCAATGCCGATGCCCAGTTGCTGCTGCACCACCTGGCTGTGCGTCCACGCGCTCTCGAAAATCCGGTCCGCAAACCGCTTCTCACGGTACCGGTCCACCAGCGCCTGCACGGTCGTCCGGTCCACGCCCGCCCCCAGCACGAAATCCACTTCCGCCGATTCCCCCGGCGCCAGCGTCACCGTCCGCCGGATCGCCGCCACCGGGTCCAGCACCGCGCCCGTCGTATTGCTCAGTGCGCCGCCGGCTTCCACGGCCCTGGGTTTTGAAGGCGCCCGCCCGCGCCCGATGAATTTCTCCCGGTCCGTCTCAAACGTCGCTTTCCCCCACCGCTCTTGGTTTCCCGGCATCAGGTGAAACATCCATGCCGGCTTTTCGTCATGTGCCCGCGCCCTGCGCGTCAGCAGCAGGGCTTCGGAAGCCTCCACCAGCTCGGATTGCACAAACAAATTGCTGAACGCCCGATGCGCCAGGTCCGCCGCCGGCTTGGCCAGCACCACTTCCACATAGCTCGTCACTTCCAGCGTCCGCACCACATGCGAAAGGTTCGTCACCCGCACGCGCCGCACTTCCACGTCGTCATCAGGCGATACCGCCACCTGCGTATGCGTCTCGATCTGCTCATCCACCCGCACATACTCGGCCTTCCCCTGCAGAAACGTCGCCTGGTAGTAGTCAGGCCGCTTCACCGTCGGGTGATACGCATACGACCAATACGCCTTGCTCTCCGCATCCCGCACGTAGATCACGCTTCCCGCGTTCTGCACCGTCCGGTCCTTTTGCCACCGCGTCAGCGCCAGATCCTGCCAGTAGCTCACCCCGCCGCCCGTCTCCGTCAGCATCACGTGGTACCTGCTGTTTCCCAGCAGCGCCACATGAGGCGCCACCGGGTCCGGCCGGCCATACGTCTCGATCGTCGCTTCCCGTTCCTCGTCCCCTGCTTCCTCATCCGTCTTGGCGTCCAGTTCACGGCTCGTCCAGCTCGCCGTCGTCACCGGCACCCGCTCCTGCAGCAGCAGTTGCATCGCCCGCAGTTCCGGCACCGCCAGGAATCTCCTCTGCATCGGCTTGTCGTTCAGCTTCGAAACCAGCGCCAGCAGGCTCATGCCTGTGTGATGCGCCATATACGAAGTCACCACCGCAAAGTCTTTCCCGTACGGCACGCGTGACCGTGTAAAGTCCACCGCTTCATAGAATCCCGCCGTCCCCATGAAGCCCAGTTTCTTCATCCGCGTCAGGTTCTTCGTCGCCTCGCTGGGCAGCGCCATCACACCCATCACCCCCGCGTACGGCGCAATCACCAGCTCTTCGCTCAGCCCGCGTTTAAACCCCAGTGTCGGCAGGCCAAACGCCTTGTATTGGTACTGAAGCTGGCTGTCCACCAGGTTATAGCCGGACTCGGAAATCCCCCACGGCACCCCGCGTTCATTGGCATATCGCACCTGCTCCTTCACCGCATGCAGCGATGATTCATGCAGCAGCGTCCCCGGGTACGTCGGCATGATCAAGTCCGGCATCAGGTACTCAAACATCGAGCCTGACCAGGAAGTCAGCGCCATCCCGCCACCCGCATTGGCCAGCCGCCTGCCCAGCATGAACCAATGCTCGATGGGGATCTGTCCCTGTGCCACCGCCACATAGCTGGCGATCCTCGCTTCCGATGCCAGAAAGTCGTAATGGCTCACGTCCAGGCGCTGATGGTCGGGATGAAAGCCGATTGCAAACTGCTTCCGCTTATCGTCAAACAGAAACGCAAAGTCCATGTGTGCTTTGGCTTCTGCACTTGCCGCCAGCGCCTCGATGCTCACCAGCCTCCGCTGGGCGTCTTCGCTCACGCCCCGGGCCGCCGCCCCCAGGTTCTCCACCCATTGCGCAATGCCCGTCCCCGCTTCGCGTCCCCACGCCGCATCGCGCAGCACTTTTTCCACGCTGGCGAATCTGCTCTCCAGTTCCGCGGCCTCCTTCAGGGTCGGCACGCGCCGGGCAATCGTCTCGAAATACTTCACCGTTCGTGCGTCGGCTCCCCCCGCATGCAGCACCCGGGTCATAAGGCCCGTCTGCGCGTCCGAAAGCGACTCGGCCATCCGGATCGCCTTTAATTGCGCTTCCAGGTCGGTGCACTGCTTCTCCAGCGCAGCCGCCCAACGGCCCAGGTCTGCCTCCAGCCGCATCGCCTTGATCTGCCCGGCGGTCTTCACCAGATCACCGATCACCGCCTCGCACACACCCCGCATCGTGCTGTCGCACACCAGCAGGCTTCTCGCCTTGCTGATCAGCCGCCGCACCTGCGCCGGCTCATACGCCTTGCCCGGCCCATCCTTGTCCAACTC
This sequence comes from uncultured Phycisphaeraceae bacterium, assembly GCA_964542875.1. GTDB lineage: Bacteria > Planctomycetota > Phycisphaerae > Phycisphaerales > Phycisphaeraceae > CAZGOM01. The sequence continues at coordinate 42,764 of CAZIWA010000030.1, read as the reverse complement.
CTCTTCCAGCACGCTCAGCGTATCCCCCACGCCCACCGCCCAATTCTCAGGAATCAGCGGCCGCCCCGCCATCTCCCGCAGCCCCGCCGAAAGCACCATCAGGCAACCCGCAAGGTTCCCCGAGTCCACCGTCGATACGTACTTGGGCTCCAGCGCTGCTAGCGTCCGCGTGTCATACCAGTTCAGGAAATGCCCACGGTACCGCTCCATCTTCTCCATCGTTGTGAATGCACGCTCAACGTGCTTCACCGTCGCATCGGCCGTCGCATACCCCAGGTCCCACGCCCCCACCGCCGAAAGCAGCCCCAGCCCGATGTTCGTAGGCGATGTTCGCTCCGCCAGCAGCGCCGCGGGCTTCTCCTGGTAGTTGTCCGGCGCCAGCCAGTTCGTTTGCTCGCTCGTGTAGCTCTCAAAGAAAAACCAAGACCGCCTCGCCACACCACGCAAAAACGTCTTCTCATCCTCCGTCAGCAGCATGGAGGCTTCCGGCAGCGGCTTGCTCAGCCACCACGCCATCACCGGCGCCGCCGCCCAGCACGCCCCCAGCACCAGCGCCGGTATCGCCGCTTCATCCCAGCCGATCGCCACGGCCACCATCGCCAGGCCCGCCGCCGGGCACACCCACATCGCCTTGAGCACCCCGGGGAAGTCCGTCCGCGCGCTCTTCTCCGCCGCCGCGGATGTCTGCCACTCCAGCAAGCCACGCCCTGTCACCGTCTTGCGCCACATCACTTTCGCGATCGCGCTCAGCGATGTCAGCGCCTCATACGGCATGAACATCAGCCCCAGCAATCCGTGAACGATCTCCACCGCCTGCCGCTGGATCGTCCGTTTCACCGGCTGCCGCACTTCCGTCGCCATCACCAGGTGCACGCTCCGGATGATCGACGGCATGAAAAGGAATCCCAGCGCAATCGCCACCCACTCCATCGGGTGAGGCAGCGCCATCAGACCCAGGCACACCAGCCCGATCCCTCCCAGAGGCAGCAGGCTGCGCCTCATGTTGTCCAGGATCTTCCACCGCGAAAGGTACCCCAGCCCATTGGGCTCGCCCTCGCCCTTGTGGTTCGGGCAACTGGGCATGATCCATCTTGCGATCTGCCAATCCCCCCGGATCCACCTGTGCCGCCGCGCCACATCCGCCGTATACCGCGTCGGCGCGTCTTCCATCAATTCGATGTCCGACACCAGCCCCGCCCTGGCGAATGCGCCTTCGATCAGGTCATGGCTCAGGATCGCGTTCTCGGGAAACCTGGCCGACGTGCACGCGTGAAACGCCTGCACATCCAGAATCCCTTTCCCCACGAATGACCCCTCGCCGTACAGGTCCTGGTACACGTCCGACACTTCTCGGCTGTACGGGTCCAGCCCGCAGTCCATCGTAAACAGCCGGGAATACAAGCTCTTCCCCGCATTGGCCAGGCTCAGTGATACCCGCGGCTGCAGCAGCCCGTACCCGCGCACCACACGGTTGCACTTGGAGTCCACCACCGCACGGTTCAGCGGGTGCGCCATCGTCCCCGCCAGCTTCGCCGCCGCTTGCGGCGCAAGCTGCGTGTCCGCGTCCAGCACAATCACATACCTGGCGCCACGCAGCGCATCCGCACCCGGTGTCACGGTTGAAAACGCTTCCATCTCCCCCGTCATCACATACCGGTCAAACGCTTCCACTTTCCCGCGCTTGCGCTCATACCCCATCCAGCACCCTTCGCACTTGTTCCACAGCCTCGGCCGGTGCAGAAGGTAAAAACCGATCCCCGTCTCCTTGTACCGCTCGTTAAGCCCCGCGATCTTTTCCACCGCCAGGTTCAGCAGTACCTCATCGTCGGGCATCACCTCGTGGGGTGCATCCACGAAGTCCGTCAACAGCACGAACTTGATATTCGCCTCCCGGTTGGCCAGGTACCGCACCTCCAGCGCTTCCACCATCGAAATCACGCTCGCCCGCGAGCTCAGCATGTTCGGCACCACCACCAGCGTCGTGCTCTCCTTGGGAATCCCCTTGGAGTAGTCCATCCGCGCCAGCGCTTCAGGCCGGACCACCATCGTCACCAGCCAGTTCACCAGCGAAAGCGCCGTCTGCGAACCCAAAAGCAGCGTCAGCAGACCCAACACGATCAACACCGGCCACGTCGCCCCCAGAAAACGCGCATACTCCACGCACGCCGCCGTCATCATCACCGTCATCAGCCCCGCGGCGAGAATATAAGTCCCCTGCCCCACCCGCTTGCCCATCCTCCGTAACCGCTCCGCAAAACCAGGCCAATACCCCACCTCCCGCTCCAGCTCCACCCGCCCCTCATCCAGCAGATACCACCCCACATGCCCCAATCTCCCCGCATCCACTCCGATCCCGTCTCCCTCTGCCAGAGGGCCGGGCTGAGGGTCGCTTGCGCCTGTCTTTCCCCCCCGCACCGCCAGCATCACCGCGCGCTGAGCCACATCCGGCTCAGCCATGTTGCATCGCTTGGAGATGTCTTCCACCACGTGCCGGTACCGGTCACGCGTGTAAAAATCCATTTTGGCATACGTCCCCGAAGGGTCTTCCCGCAGCCACTTCTCCACCACGCTCTGCGCTTCCACAAAGTCGCGCCAATCCACCGTCTCCAGCAACCGGAAACTAGCAAAGCAGTTGCTGATGGAAACCTGGTTCGCCGAAATCTCCTGGCTCTCCCGCTGCAGCAGCGCTTCCAGTGAGTCCCCCCTGTCGATCAGCTCATGCTCCAGCCAGTTGAGCACGCTCCCGATCGCCGCATGCTGTCCCTGCAGCCGGGAAGCCAGTTCCGCCACAAACGGCCCATCCAGCCGGGGCTGCGTCTTGATCAGTTCCGCCAGCAGGATCACCACCCGCTTGGGCTCTTTGTGCGCCATGTCGATGAACTGCCCCGCCCACTGCGCCGCCTGCACATGCTGCGTCTGCCGCAGCGCCACGCGCCGGGCCACTTCTCTGGCCTTGCCGATCAGCGCCAGCCGCAGCATGATCGGCACCGCCCACAGCTCCCCCAGCTTCAATGTCGCCACCGACTGATACGCCTCCACAAACCGGCTCAGATCCTGAAAGTCCAGCCTTCCATCCACCCGCAGCACCAGTTCCGCAGCCAGTTCATACACGCGAGGCAGCCCCGCATACTGCCCCGCTATCAATCGCGGCAGTTGCTTGCTGTAGCTGCTGGGCAAATGTCTCCGCGTCAGTTCCACATGCTCTTGCAGCACATAATCATTATCCAGCAGCCACACCGCCGCCGGGGTGATCTTCCGATGCTCCAGCAGCGCCTCAGACACCACCCGGTGCGTCTGCGCGATCACCGCCTGGTGCCCCTTGAGCACTTTCAAAAGTCCGTTGTCCCCCCGCGCGTTCATCAGCACCGCATGCCCCGCCAGCACCTTGGCATGCCGCACCAGCTCATCGCTGTTGAGCAGCTCAGTCACCTGAGCCGACACCCCCTGCGCCTCCATCACCGCCTCCCCCCGTGCAGGCAAAAACGACCTCGACCAACGATTGAATTGTTTGGTTACCTGTCCCATAGCTTGACGTTATCCCCCCCGTCCCTGTTCATCCGTCAGGGAATTGATGACACCCCCCATCAGGGAAAACTTCGTTCCCACATTTTCCGGGCTCTTCCCCCTTCTCACCTTTCAGGAGAAGGCAGCCAACCAATGCCCTCACCGCAACAGCTCACAACGCCGATTCCCCCTCGCCCTCAGAGCGCAGGCTGAGCGTATCCCTCTTCCCCTCTTTCTCCTCTTTCTCCTCTTCCCCGAACCCCGAACCCCGAACCCCCAACCCCCAACCCCCAACCCATCATCATACCCCCATCAACCATAATATCAAATAATTTTCCAAAATTATTCCAAAATTAAAACAATCAACACCGCCCTTTTGTCGCACTCCCACCCCAAACCCTTCCCTTTCACCAAAATCAATGTATACCATCCTCTTCCCGCGCCCCCGGTTCCAACCCCCGCGCCTAAAACACCCCACCCCCACCCAGCGCAAAAAATCCCGCCACGGCATCCTCATGTTCAACATCGAAAAACACTACCGCCGCATGCTCCTGCTCACCTCCCTGGTGGGCGTCCTCGTCGGCCTCTTCGGCGCCGGCTTCTACTACCTCTGGCACCTGACGGATCATCTCCTCTGGCCGCTCCTCCAGCACCCCATCCACCGCATCTGGTTCAGCACCCTCGTCGGCCTCATCATTGGGCTCATCCTGAAGTTCATGTTTGACCCCGGCTCCATGGCCACCATCGTCATGCACTTCCACAAAACCGGCGAGCTCCCCGCCAAGGACAACGCACCCATCCAGCCCATCTCCTTCCTGGGCCTCGTCGCCGGCCAAAGCGCCGGCCCCGAAGGCGCGCTCACCCAGGCAGGCGGCTCCATCGGCAGCTACATCGCCAAACGCGCAAACGCACCCAAACTCCTCCGCGTACTCACCCTCGCCGGCATGGGCGCAGGCTTCGGCGCATTCCTGGGCGCGCCCGTCGGCGGCGCCATGCTCTGGCTCGAAATGCTCCACACCCGCGGCCTCGAATACTACGAAGCCATCATCCCCACCATCGTCGCCTCCGCCGTCGGCTTCCTCGTCATGCTCTTCCTCGTCGGCCACGGCCTCGTCCCGCCCTGGCAGATCCACGCAGACATCGCTCCCTCTTACTGGACCCCAGTCATCGCCGTCCTCCTGGGCCTCGCCTGCGGTCCCATCGCCAAAGCCTACTCACTCATGTTCCGCTACATGGGCAAAGTGCTTAACCACCGCTACGTCCCCCTCATCGTCCAAACCACCCTCGCAGGCTTCGTCATTGGCTTCCTCGGCTGGCTCGTCCCCGACAGCTACTTCTACGGCGGCGGACAAATCTCACACCTCATGACCACCGCACTCCCCGTCGGACTCCTCCTGGCCATCCTCGGCTCAAAAATGATCGCCGCCGCCGTCACCATCCGCGGACACTGGCAAGGCGGCCTGGTCATCCCCCACATGTTCATGGGCCTTCTCATCGGCAAACTCATCGCCATGTACGTCCCCGGCGTTGATCCCACACTCTCCATGCTCGCCTGCATGGCCGCCTTCAACGCCGCCGCCACCCAAACCCCGCTCTCCTCCGCGCTCATCGTCCTGGCCCTCACCGGTGCAGGCCTCCCCGTTCCCATCTTCCTCGCCAGCATCGCCGCCTTCATCGCCGGCCAGGGCGTCGTCCTGATCGAAAACAAGCAATCCCGCGACCAACCTCACAACTTCCACATCGAGCCCCGCGAAACCGAACTCGTCCCCTGAACCCTCAACGCATCATCCATCCCTTTTTGTTCCCCGCCCCGGGTATCATCAACCCGGCAACAGCCCCAAGGGAACAAAATGCTCTTCTCCCAGACCGTCGAATACGCTCTGCGCGCCGTCGTCGACCTCGCCCAGAATCCCGACGCCCAGCGCACCAGCAAGCAGATCGCAAAGGACATGCAGGTTCCCCTGGATTACCTCTCCAAAGTTCTCCAGGGCCTTGCCCGCGCCGGCATTGTCCAAAGCCACCGCGGCATCAAAGGCGGCTTCACCCTCGCCCGCCCCGCCAGGGAAATAACCATCCTTCAAGTCGTCAACGCCGTCGACCCCATCAAACGCATTTACACCTGCCCCCTGGGCCTCAAAGCCCACGAAAACGCCCTCTGCCCCCTTCACAAACGCCTCGACGAGGCCACCGCCGCCGTCGAAGCAACCCTCGCTGATACAACCCTCGCCCAGGTCATCGAAACCACAGCGCCCGCCCACCCCGCAGCCCAGCCCCTCACCATCAGCGCCACCCCCGGGCGCTCCACCCGCCAGCCCAAATCCAGATGAATAATCCATAAACAGGACATTGACATCCTCTTTAAGAACCCGTACACTCTTAAAGAGGATAAAAATGTCCTGTTTAAGCAAACCACACGCCGCAACGCAGGAGCCAGCCATGACCACGCCTTCCGATAACCCCCGCCCCCGGCCAGACCCCAAAGATCGCTTTCAAGGCCCGGCCCACCAGCACAACCTCGCTCTCGCCTTCGACCAGCTCGCCAGGGAAGCCGCCGCACCGCACCATGGCCACCGGCAGATCACCCTGTATCAGGACAAGTCCCTCACCCTCGCGATCTTCGCCTTCTCCCCAGGCGCGGCCCTCAAAGCCCACAAGGCTCCCGGCCAGGTCATCATCCAGGTGATCTCCGGCCAGCTCACCGTTGAAGCCAACGGCGTTCCCCACCCGCTCAATCAGGGCGAACTCATCGTCCTGGCGCCAAACGTCATCCATGCTGTCGTCGCGCCTGTCGCATGCCAGATGCTGCTGACCGTCGCACACCCCTAACTCCAACACCCTTTTCAAAAACACCCAGTCCGCACCACGCATCCCAACAAAGGAGCCACGATGTCACTCGACCCGAAAACCATCCAGACCGTCAAAGCCACCGCTCCCGCAGTCGCCCAGCACGCCGAGGCGATCACCCGCCGGTTCTATTCCCTCATGTTCACGCAAAACCCCGAGGTAAAGGCCTTCTTTAACCAGGCCCACCAGCACTCAGGCGGACAGCAGAAAGCCCTCGCAGGCGCCATCTGCGCTTACGCCGCCAACATTGACAACCTCGCCGCCCTGGGCCCCGCCGTTGAGCTCATCGCCCAGAAGCACTGTTCCCTGGGCGTCCAGCCCGAGCACTACCCCATCGTCGGCAAGCATCTGCTGGCCGCCATTCAAGACGTCCTTGGCCCCGCCGCCACACCGGAAATCCTCCAGGCCTGGGGCCAGGCCTACGGCTTCCTGGCCGACGTATGCATCGCCCGTGAAAAACAGATCTACCAATCCCAGGCCGCCGCCCCAGGCGGGTGGAATGGCTACCGCAAATTCATCGTCGAACGCAAAAATCCTGAAAGCCAAACCATCACCTCCTTCTATCTCCGGCCCGCCGACGCAAACCCCCTTCCCCCCTTTAAGCCCGGCCAATACATCACGCTCCGGATCAATCACCCCACCTGCCCCACCTCGCCGCGTAACTACAGCCTCTCGGACTGCCCCGGCGCAGGCCACTACCGGATCAGCGTCAAGCGTGAAACCGCGTCTCAGGCCGACGCGCCCGACGGGCTCATCTCCAACTATCTGCACGACCACATCCACCCCGGCGCAACCCTGGAAGTCGGCCCCGCCTGTGGCGAATTCACGCTCGACCCCTCTGCCGCCTCCAGTACCCCCATCGTCCTTCTCTCCGCCGGCGTCGGCATCACGCCTGTCCTCTCCATGCTCAAAGCCCTCACCAGCCGGCCTTCTCAAACCCCCGTCTATTTCATTCATGCCGCGCGCAACAGCCATGTCCACGCCTTAAGCGATGAAGTCCGCTCCATCGCCCACGCCCATCCGAACGTCAAAACCCATTTCATCTACAGCGCGCCTCTGGACAACGACCTTCAACTGAACAAATGCGAAAGCATCGGCACCATCGACAGCCAACTGCTGGAAAAGCTTCTTCCGCACCAGCCTTGCCATTACTACTTCTGTGGCCCCAAGCCCTTCATGACCAACATCTACCGGATCCTTAAATCCAAGAACGTCCCGGAATCCGACATCCACTTTGAATTCTTCGGCCCCCGGCACGACATCACAAGCCAGGCCCCTGCCGCTCGGACCCTTCATCCGGTTTGATTCGATGCAAATCCCAAACACAGGCATGGCTGCCTCGCCGGGAGGAGCCATGCTCTGGCTTTTATGCGCCGCGCTTCCGATTCCGCCGCGACGGCAAAATCAAACCCATCCTCAACCCTTATGACCACGCGCTTCAGGTGATTTCCCCTGGTGGATCGCCGTCGGCAAGGGAGCAACAGCCGGCTTGATTACCGACACGGAACTCGCACGCACCACCGGTGATTCATCACCACAGCAGTCCTGTGCAGCGAAAATCACCCGTCCCATCCCGCGCAGTTCTGCTTCAGCTTGCTCCCAGTGCTGCCGGCTCTCTCCGTCTTTTGATCCGCTAGCCACATAAATCTCATACGCCAGCCGCGATATTTCCGCATGACTCGGGTCAGGCGGCCGCTGGGCCCCCGCCTCCCATGCATTAAGCAGTTGCGTCGCTGTTGAAGAACTCAGGGCACTGGGCTTGATGGTTAAATCGGTCATTGAATCCGCCTTTCAGGCTTTCGGGTGTTCGATGCAATCAATGCACATGGTGGACAAGATCCAAACAGGCGAACCTCACCCCGGCCCCTTCGTCGCAGTGGGCGCTTCTCCCTCAAGCCCGCTCCACTTCTCGTCAGGCACGCTCCCGGCAAGCAGAAACACCTGCACCATGGTCCCCCCCTTAAACACATGGATCGTCGCGCATTTCTGGTTGTCTACTTCGGCCATCGCATCGCGCACTTCCACCCCGGTGATCCGCTTGATCTCTTTACGCAGCGCCTCCGATGAACTCGCAAACAACTGCCGATGAAATTCCTGCACCTTCGCAGCCCCTGTCGGGTCGATGGCCATCGCCTGCTCCGCGGGCGTCAGCGCCCCATGCAGCGTGATCACCAGCGTATCCTTGTTAAGGACCACTGACACCGCTTTAGGGGGATAGCCCGTGCTGTTCTCCTGAAACACCATTGCCGCTTGTGATATCTGCTCCGCCATCGTCTGCCTGGTAACCAACATGGTGTGCATCCCTTAAGCGTCCCGCAGGACGCAAAAAAGCCGACCCGGCTCAGCACATAAAAGCGCTGAGTCAAATCGGCTTACTCGACAACCGGCCTCCCGACCCCGTCGGGCTGCCTTTAATCTAGTCTTCCTTGTCATTGAAGCGGATGATTAGGATCTCCCTCTTCGCTGAACCTGTCACTATAGACCCCCCAACCCCCAAAGCAATCAATCGCACACATAAATATCGCAGTCGTCGGCTTAATCTTCATCACTCCGTCTGAGCCCATGCAAAAAGCCCCCAGGTGCACGCACCCAGGGGCTTTTATTTCATTCTGATGCCGGACCTTCACGCATTACTGCGCAGAGGAAACCTGGTTGGTCCGAAACAGCACTTCCACGCGGCGGTTGCGCTGGGCGTTGGCATCGCCAAACATCCCATCGCTGATCCGGTTGTTGGCGACGCCGGCCTTCACCAGCGCCTCACGCACGGACCGCACCCGGGTGTTGTTCAGGTCCACATCGCGCGCTTCGGTTGACCGGGGATTGGCAGAGCCATCCAGGCCAAGCTGAAGTGAAGGATTCTCCTTCATATACGCAGCGATCTCCGTGGTCTTGCTCGCATCCGCATCACGGATGCTGGCGCTTTCGCCTTCAAACCAGAAGTTGCGGTAGCTCGTCCAGCGTTCCACCACGCCCACCGCGCCCTGGGAACCCGTCTCGCCCGTGGAGCCCTTGTCGCCGGCCGCGCCGGTGTTGCCCTGCGCACCAGCCACACCTGCCGTCGTGGCGCCCTTGTCGCCCGTGTCGCCAGTGGAGCCCTTGCTGCCGGCGGCCCCGGTATTGCCTTTGGGGCCAGAAGGACCAACCAGGGTATTACCCTTGCTGCCCTGATCGCCCGTGTTGCCTTGTGCGCCCTGGGCGCCCTTGGCCCCCTTGGCGCCTGCGGCACCCGCGGTGCTTGAACCCTGGGCGCCCGTCGCGCCCGTCGTACCCCGCTCACCTGTGTTGCCTGCACGGCCGGTTTCACCGGCGGGCCCGACAACCAGGCTGCCCGAAGAACCACGGGAACCCGTGTTCCCCTGGTTGCCTGTTGCGCCGGCATCGCCATCTGCCCCACGCGGGCCGGACAATGCCACGCCTGCTGCGCCGGTATCGCCTGTCTTGCCCTGGGTGCCCGTATCGCCCGTCGGGCCGTCTGCCCCACGCGGACCCACCAGGTCACCCATCACCGCGTTCTGCTGTGCTGGGGCCGGTGCGGGCGCCGGTGCCGGTGCCGGAGTGCTCACCGTCCGTGATGGGGTGGGTGCTGGCGCCGAGCTCTGCTTGTTGTCGTTGCATCCGGCAGCGGCCAAAAGAACCGCGGTTGTGAAAATAAATCGTTTCATACTGTTTCGTACCTCTAAAATCGAATCGTTCGAATCTGGAAATTAAGCCGGTCCGCAAACACGGACCCGCCATTCAATACGCATTACCTTTTCAGTCTGCTCAGCATCGTCGGTCTCCTTTCCAGCCTTGTTCCCAGCGCAAGCAAGCCCGCGCCAAGCGTGATCAGAAACATCGACAAGCCCAGCACAACCACCATCAATTCGCTCGGCGGCTGCGTGCCCTCGGCCGCAAGCACAAGGGCCACGGGGCCTCGCTGCGTCTCACGGATTTGTTGGTCACCTGTCATCGAACATTTCCTTTAAGAACACCCCGCATCGCAGGGCTAAAAAAAACCGACCCGGTCGGGCACCTTAAAAGATGCCTAACCGGGTCGGTCTACTCTTCAATGAGCCTGCCGGATAAAACCGGCCTGCTTTTTGATTTAGTCTTCCAACAGACGCTTCCCACACCTTTCGACGTGGTCAGCCTGTTATCATAGGCACGTTAATCCCAAAGACACCAATTCCTGGCAAATCTTTTAAAGATTGTCTTTCGTCCACTCGGGCACACGCGGCCCGACACCCTTTTGCCAGATGGGTTCCCCACTCGCGCGGGCCGTCATCGGCCTTTGGAGGAACTTATGAAGACACAGGGTGAAATCGAAGCCGCCGTCTGCGAAGGCATGAAACGCTTTGAGCAGGAATACATGGGCCGCGGCCCCAAAGGCATCCAGGCCCATCTCATCAAAGACCTCGTCGTTGTCCGCCTCCAGGGCGTTCTCACCGCTGCCGAACAGCACCTGGTGCAATGCCTCACCCCCGACAAAGGCCGCGACCTCCTCAAGCAGGTCCGCACCCATCTCATCGAAACCGCCCGTCCGCTCATGGAGGCCATGATTCACGACATCACCGGCGTCAAGGTCCTCAGCATCCACCACGACATCAGCACCATGACCGGCGAAGAAGTCGTCCTCTTCACCCTCGTCAGCGTCCCCGACTACCGCGAAGCCAAATCTTCCAAATAGCCCGCTTCACACGCGATCACACCGGCTTGGTGGCCTCCTAAGGCTTCTTCACAAGCTCCGTCAATATCGCCTTCCTGGCCTCCAGGAATTTCACCGTATCCGGCAATTCATAGTTGCTGGACCTCGCTGCAGCCAGGAATTCCGAATGCTTCTGCCAGCGCAGCCAGTCGCTCCGCTGCGTCCGCTCGTTGATGAACTTCTCCAGCCGTGTGCACGCCGATTCGAGCTCTTGCCGGCTTTGGTCCACATAAAAAGCCACGGCCGCCGGCACGCTCGAACTCGTCACCGTTATCTGCTTGGCGTCGCCCCGGACCGTCGCAATCAGCCTCTGCGCCTTGTTCTCGCCGGACATGTCCGCCGGCTTGCCCTCTGTGCTCAGCAGCTTCACCGCCTCGCGCAGGCGTTCCGCCGAGCGCGTCAGCTCCGGCAGCACCTTGCTGATCTGCGCCAGTTCGGTGCGTGCCTGTGCCGAAGTCACGGGGGGAATCACGCTCCCGGGCCGCTTGATCGTTCCCATCGGCCCCAGCACGTCCAGCATTTCATAATCCACAAACGTCATCGGCACCGAATACACCAGGTCATCGCACCTGCTTAAAAGCCTGCCTGCCAGCCACCCTTTGCCGTGCGCTGTCTCCTCAAACGGTTTTTCATTCCCCTTGGCCGAAAGGTTTCGAACCGCCTGCTCATGAAGCGGCGTCAAACGGATCGGCAGCCGGTCTTTGCGCCCAGACACGAGCGTCAGCTCAACGCTCAAGTCCAGTTCTTCCATGGAAGTGGAACCGGTTTCCTTGACATCTGTCACGGACAGGTCGGCCTTCATCACCATCTTGTTTTCCGATGGCCCGTCGGAAATCATCTGATTGTTCTGCTTCGCGCGTTTCTGGAGTTCCGCCAGGGCTGTCGCCTTCATCGCTGCCGGAAGATTTCCCTCCATCACCATTTCCCACTTTTGCCCGGGGTCGATGTACCACATCTCCTCAGGCGACACTTTCTCCATCTTCGCCAGGGTTTCCGCGGGCACGCTCGGCCCCGCAACGATGCGCTTGCTCGGGTTGTCGATGTACAGCGTTGTCGCGCCGTCGCCCATCGGCAGGAACAAGGGCGCCCCTTCCTGAGCCACCGCCAGCACCTTGTAGGCCTGCGCGTCCAGCACCAGACCGGAGCGTCCGCGCACCAGCCGATCGGAAACCCACACCGGTGCGAACATTCTGGGCCGGGCGGCCGTCCATCGCGGAATGCCTACATTCAGCGTGACCGGCTCTCCGGCGCCGGCCAGGTCCCACACCGTCAGCATCTCCTGTGAACGACCGAAGGTCGATACCGCCAGCTTCGTCCCCTGGGTATTGAGCGCCAGCCCGAACTTGGGCATTGCCTCCCGCTCTGCCGCCGCCATCGTCACCCTGGAAACTTGCGCGCTGAGGCCTTCCACAGGCCCGGCCACCGGCCCGATCACATCGCCGGTATCCGACTTGAATGCATAAATCACAGAGTCCTTCGAAACCAGCACATGCTTCCCGCCCGGCGTGATCAAGGGCTCCACGCCGGCGTCCACTTCAAACCGGTACAACGGCTTAAGCGGGTCCAGCGACCAGCCCGCCACCTCTCCCGCATCGCTCATCGTCAAAAGCAGCTCAGGCGACACCAGCCTCGACCACGCAATCTTCCTCCCCGGATAAGGCGAAAAACCCATCACCCCGCTCGCCCTGCCGAAAAACGTCGTGGTTGAAAAAACATCGATCCGGTCCCCTTCCAGCCGTGGCGTCACCACCGTCAGCTTTGAGCAATCCGGAGATGCGCAAACTTGCTCGCTCCCCGGCAGCCCTGCAATCGGCCCGTTAAACCGCTTGGTCTTGAGATCGACGCTGAAAAAATCGGTCGAAGCGCCTTTTTCCCGCACTCTGTAAGGGTCAACCGTCGTCACCAGCAGCCTGCTCGCTCCCGGCTGCTGAAAGGTAAAGAAAAGCGGTTTCTCTGTCGACGCGGCGGCCGCCCATTGCTTGAAGCTCACGCCTGTCGCGCCCACCGCCGGGTCCGCCGTCAGCGCCACACGCGTTCCCGGCGCAAGGCTCCCGGCCTTCACGGACGACAAATCCACGGACTTAAGCTCCGGCAATCCGGCATCCCGGGTCGATCCCGTATTCCCCGCGGAATCCAGCGCCTTTTTCACCTTCGCGTACGGAAGCTGGAAAAGCGTGCATTTAAACGTCTGCTTGTCACGCGCCAATTGCGCTTCCATCAGATAGTCGTTGCCCAGCAGAAGATTAGGCGCAGCATTGATCGGGTAATTGTTGAACTCCGGCTTGTAGATCAGTTCAAACGTGCTTCCTGAACACACATACTGCCCCATGATCAACGCAAGCTGGCTGTCTGCCGAAAACTGCACCGGCGGCTGCGAATACCCCTTGTGCTCATTGAACAAATTGCCGGGAATCTTAAAAAGCGGCGCCACGCTCTGGGTCACCGCACCCGTCGCCGCATCAAACGTGATGATCTGATCCAGCGAATCCGGCCGCGTCGTGGAGTCTCCCGGATTGCTCGCCAGCACCACCAGCTTGCTCGAATCAGGCGTGAATCTCACGCTCCACGGCATCCACTCCTTGGGGGAAACAAACTTGCGTTCCACCTTCGTCATCGTCTTGGTGTCGTACAACACCACCATTTCCCCCTCTTTGCCCTGCATCAGCAGCACCGCCAGCAGCGTGCCGTCCGGGCTCACCGTAAACGGCGCCACCGCATCGTTCCCCGCGTACAAGCCGGCGGGGCCCCCCACAAGCGCGCTTTCACCCGTCTTAAGATTCAGGCTCTGCAGCGGCATCTTCTTGTCGAACGTGTAGATGATCAGCCGCTCATCACCTGCAAAGTCCACCAGGATCGGCAATCCGTCCGTCGTCACCTTGAAGGTCTTCACCTCTTTGCGCGTCACCGTCGAAAACACTGTCACCAGGTACACATTGTCCGATTCGCTCATCCGGACCACATACCCCACCAGGTCCCCTTTGGAGCTGATCACCGTCGTCCGGTCACTCCCTCGGGGCAGCGCCACCTCCCCCAGCACCCGGTTGTATGCCACGTTTCGAATACTCAGTTTCCGCCCTTTGGGTGTCGCCTCGGTGAAACCGATCACCTGCGCCGGATATCGCGGAGTGACCACCGCCCCTGATCCCTTGTCCACGATCGCGTTCAACTGCATATTCAGCCGGGGCTTCTTGGTTTCTTTGCCGTCGCCGGTCTCCTTGCTTTCCTTAATTGCTTCCTCAGGCCCAGCCGCCGGCTCCGCTTTCTCAGCCTGCGCCTGCGCATTTACCGCCGCCGTCATCAGGCACAGCCACAAAACACCGACGCCCATCGCTCCGGTTTTCACGCGCAACGTATCCAGCATGCAGTCCTCCAGAATCAAACGGTCCCTCGGCCATCTTCACCCGGTCACGGCAATCACGACTTTTATACCACTTCACCCCGCCGCTGATCCGAATCACCGCGCTCAGCGCTTTTCTCTCCAAGCCGTCCCCACGTTGCACTTCTTCCGGTACTCCCGCGGGCTCATCGAAAAACCCTTCCGGAACCGCTTGCTGAAATAAAGCGGATCCTCAAACCCCACCTCCCACGCAATCTCCGCCACCGGCTTGGCCGTCCGGTGCAAAAGGTGAGACGCCCGGCGCATCCGCTGCGCTTCCAGGAATCCAAACGGCGTCAGGCCAGTCTGCTCCTTGAACACCTCTTCCAGGTGCGATGCCGAAAGCGAAGCGATCTGCGCCAGCTCCGCCAGCGTCACCGGCTTGGCGAAGTGTCTGCAAAGGTGATCCACCACCCGCTGCACCCGGCTGTCCAGTTGCACGTGGCTTTCATTGGGGTTGGCCCGCCTGCATTCCAGCAGCATTCCCTCCAGCGCGTGAATCGCCAGCTCGTTTTGGAACGCCTGCGCCTTCAGCGCCACCCGGATCACCCGTTTGAACCTTCGGATCACCCGTTCCCGCGTTGTCTGGTCGTCCAGCCTCAGCCGCATCACGCCCGGCAGCACCTCCGGCCACTCCATCCACGAAAGCCAATCCGGCCTCGGGTCAAAATGCGCCCAAAGCGTTCCCCAGCGCACGTTGGGCACGCACGGCCCGTATTCGATCGTCTGCTCCACTGGTTTTAGAAGCAGCAGGTCATGCCTGCGCACTTTTATTTCTTCTCTCCCCACCCGGAAATACGCCTTGCCATAACGGGTATAGCTCAGCGCCAATCCCTGAAACCTCAGCACACTGGCTGAAAGCCGATACACCACGGGGCTGTCGTGCCGGCCCATCCCGGCATGCACAGGCGGACGTACGTCATGATGGTCCATCCGGAAATATTACATGTTTGCCCGCTTGCTTTCCATTTGTTCCCACCCCCCTCTCAACTAATCTAAATGTCTGCCTGAACGCTTTAATCTTTGCCTTCCCGACAAGTCGTCGGCCACGTCTTTGGACCCGGAGAACAACCATGTTGCGCCCCATCATCCGCCTCCTCGGCTTCACCCTCATCGAACTCCTCGTCGTCATCTCCATCCTTTCCACCCTCCTGGCCCTCCTCCTCCCCTCCCTCTCCCAGGCCCGCGAAACCGCAAAAACCTCCATCTGCCTCGGCAACCTCCGGCAAATCCAAACCATGGGCGGCAACTACGGCGCAGACTTCCGGGGCTACGCCCTGAGCCCAACCATGGGACACAACGGTGACGACTCCGGCTTCGGCGGCAACTGGCCACACGAATTCAACAATTTCTACCGCATACTCATCCAATCCGGCTACGGACCCCTCACCCTCTCAGACCCCTCCCTCGCCTCCACCTTTTTCGTCGAAGGCCCCACCAGCTACTTCCTTGACCCCGCCTGCTACCTCACCGGCGTCTGGCGCTGCCCAAACCAACCCGTCTACCCCAGCTTCTACTACCAAAACCGTGGCGGCGGATACGGCGCAAACTCCGGCCTAAACGGCATCGGCGCCAGCATCGTCACCGGCAGGCCCGCCATCAGCGACGCCATCCCCCAGGCCGGCAACTGGTGGCAAGCCCTCAGCGTCCTCCCCTTCAAAGCAGACAAAGTCCTCCGCCCCTCCGCCACCATCAACCTCGCCGATGTCCGCATCAACGGCCTCATCCCCACCGGCACGCCCAACTACCCCATCCCCGAAGCCTACGAACACCACGAATGGGGCACCGACATGCGCATGAACGGCACAACTTACAAATTCGACGTCCCCGCCATCGGCGTCCCCTACACCACCGGCAACGGCACCGGCAACTTCGCACACCGTCACCAGAAGCAATACACCAACACCGCCATGTTTGACGGCTCCGGCAAAAACTACCTCACCACCACCCTCGACAACATGACCGTCGGCAACGGCGACTGCGTCTGGGACAACTTCTAAAACTCAAGTTTCCGGACATCACACTGACCTCTGCGGGGACTGGTCCCCCCTTCCCGCTGCGCCACCTAAACCTCCCGCACTTCATAAATCACAAATTTCAATTTTTACTTTCCTCCCCCTCTTCATCCAGCTTCAGCGCCTTCCCCCGCGGCCCTTCCTTAAGCGCCGTAATCCTCCCCGGCCACAAAAACGCATTCAGCATCTTGTTGGTCACCTGAATCGTGATCGGCTTGTCACCCGGCTTCTCGGGCACATCCATCTCCACCCACACCGGATACTTCATGATCGGCGAAGGGTTTCCAAGCCCGATCTTCACTTTCTTCCCCGCTGGGCAATACACCATCGCCACTCCGTCTTCCGTCGTCGCCTCGCTGGTGGTCCATAAAGCCGGATCTTCCGCGATGCCCAACCCCAGTTTCACATTCGCCAGCGGCTGGCCATCCGAAAGCACCACGCGAAAGTTCGCTCTCGTCAAATCCGTTCGGATCAGCTTCGTCTCCCAACGCTCGCCGGCCTTGAGGGTGAGCGGCCCGATCAACCATCTCACCGGCCCATTGGGCACAAGGTCATCCCTGTCATGGCCCTTGAATTGCGTCAGGATCACTTCAATCGGCACGCCCGCCGGTACCACCACTTCCTGCTTGGCTGCCTCCACACGCTCAAACATCACCAGCAGCGGCGTCCTGCGCTCCGTGGGGTCTTCCCATTGATGCCGGGCTGCCCACTTCATCGGTGTCCGTAAATCAAACGCAAGCCCGACATCCGCCGCCTTCATCTGCTCCTGCTCCTCAGGCTTGATCATCGGGTCCAGCACCAGCGTCGCACTGGGAACCATTTCAATATCCCGGGTCTTGATCACCCCTTCTTTATTCGCGCTGCTCGGGTAGAACAATCTGCGTGAGGGCATCATTCCCCTCGCCAGCGCCACCACGCACTCCGTGTCGTGCGTCTTCATCTCAAAATCAAACTCGCCCGCATCATTGGTCACGCAGCAATATTCCAGGCTGACCGCCTCTACGATCGTTTGCGGCACATCGTTCTTCAGATCGACCGGGTTTTTAAGCCCCGTCAATTTGTCCCAATCGCTCTCGGGAACACCTGCCACGCTCCGGCCAATGGTCGAGTTTCGCATCACGCCCACCAGCACTCCGGCCATTGGTTTCTCCGTCGCCGCATCCACCACGCGTCCCGCGCAGCGCACCGCTGGCTTCATCTCAAACACCAGTTCATCGGGGCTGTCGGCTTTAACCGTCACTGGATAGCGCTCTTTCCCGTTGATGGCGATTCTGTAGGTGCCTTCGGGCATCAAAACGCGCTGGCCTGCTTGATGGATCTCCTGCCAGTTCCACGCCTCCACCCCGTTGGGTTCTTTTACGCTTCCCCAGGAGCTCACGTAGGTTCCCGCCGGGATTCCTTTGATCGTCACCTTGTAATCACGCTTGGCCTTTGTCAGCTCAACCACATAGTTTTTCCCATGCGCATAGGAATAGCTCGAAAGCCACCCCGGTTCCGGCTTTTTGATGTACATCCACACGCCTTCGCGCTCGGTCAATATCCGGCCCGGCTCTTTGCCCACTTCCTCTGCCGCCATTGCCGGGTGCAGCCGGTAGCGCCCCTGCGCATCGGTCATCACTTTGGTTTCGTAGTTGGCTCTCTGCGCCGGACCGTTAATCTGCGTCGTCAGTTCGGCATCAGGCACAGGGGTATTTTGTTTATCCGTCACCTGCCCCGCCACGGCCCGGCCCGCTTCCACCGTCCCGTCCTTCACCAGCGGCAGCACAATGTAAGGCTTCAGCAACGACTGCAAATCATTAAAACGAACCCTGCCGTAAGCCGGATGGCTCACCTCCACATACCCTTCAAACATCCTTGCCAGCCGCAGCGCCCTCACGCTCCCATCGGAGGCCACCGGCACCGGCTTGCCACCCGTGGTCACCTTGATGTCTCCGGGCATCGGCTTGCCCAGCGCATCGGTGAACACCGCTTTACTCACCTTCAGATACCTCGCTGTTTCGTCTTCGCTCAGCGTACGCAGATTCTCATCAGGTATTTCATCCGCGGCCACACTCAAATCACTGCTGACGCACAGCGCAACCACCAATAACCCGGCCAGCCGCATCACGCCGCGCACATGTTTTTTCATCTCCAACCCTCCCGGCTGATCTTTTAATTCTGTAACTTCAGTGCCTTGCCCCGTGGACCGTTTTTAAGGTCCTCCACCCGGCTCGCCCACAAAAACTGCGTAAGCACGCGATTGGGAACTTTCACCGTTATCGGTGTCTCCCCTGGTTCCTTGGGCATTTCCACATCCACCCATGCCGTGTATTCGACCGGAAGGGGGTTGCTGAGCCCAAGTCTCACCCTCCTACCCGCGGGGCAATAAAGCGTGGTCATGCCGTCGGCGTCCGTCGCCGGGCTGCGTGCCCACACGTCCGCCTCCTCGGCCACGCGCAGGCCCACATGCACCATGTCGATCGGTCCGCCGTCGGACAATTCCAGCTTCAATTTCACTTTCGTCAATTCCTCCCGGCGCAGCGCCGCCTCCACCCGCTCGCCAGGCTTGAGCGTCACCGGGTCCATGGTCCACATCACCGGGCCATTAGGGACCAATCCCCTTCGATCGCTTGCCTGAAACCGCGTCAGAATCACATCGACCGGCACATTTGCAGGCACCAGCACTTCTTGTTTCGCTCCAGAAAAATGCAGCGGGCCCAGAAACAGCTTGTTCTCCACTGCCGACATTTCAAATCGAGCGGAAAATTTCGTCGGTGCATGCACATCGCACGCCAGGTGCACACCGTCGGCCTGCATCTTCGCCTGCTGCTCAGGGGTGATTCCCGGGTCCAGCACAAGCGTCGCGCTGGGCACCATTTCGATATCCCGTGTCCGCACCACGCCATCAGCATTCACTCGAAACGGGCTGATCGACCGCGTCAACGGCATCATGCCCTTGGCCAGCACGACAATCCTTTCCGTATCGTGGTTTTTGAACCTGAACTCAAACTCTCCCTTTTCGTTGGTCTTGGTGCCGTGATACTGGCTCCGGTACCCCAGCTTCTCCTTAAACCCCGCAGGCATGTCCCTGTAGAAATCCACAGGCGGCTTGAGCCCCGCCAGCTTGTCCCAATCCTCCTGGTCAATGCCTGCGATGTTCGTTCCCTCCAGGCGTTCGCCCATCACCACCACCAGCGCACCCTCCATCGGCTTACCCGTCTCCCCATCCACCACCCGCGCAACGCACCTGGGCAGCGGCCTGGGCTCAAACACCAGCTCCAACGGGCTCTGGTCATTCACCGTCACAGGCTGATAGCTCACCCCATTCACCTCCAGAACGTATGTCCCATCCGCCAGCACCATGCGCTCTCCGGGCTTGATGACCCCGTTCCATTCGTAGTAATAGTTCTCTTTCCCTGAACTCCTGATATACGTCCTGATCCGAGGCGGATGCCCCGCATCCTTGATCCCGTTGATCTTGATCACATAGTCCCTGGGCCCTCTCTTGAGCATAATCATGCAATTGCCCCCATTGGCGTACGCCCGACGCCCAACCCATCCCGGCGCGCTCTTGTCCACCTGAACCCACACACCCTCGCGCTCAGCCAGCATCGGGCCCGGGCCACGGCCCACATTCTCTTGCAGCATCGCCGGGTGCAGCCGATACCGGCCTTTCTCGTCGCTCATCACCCGCATCAGCGAATTAGGCAGATACTCATCCCCCGTCATCTGCACCACCAGCTCCGCATCTGCCACCGACCTCGTCACATCATCCAGCACGCGCCCTGCCGGCGCCCGCATCGCCTCGGGCGTCCCATCCTTCACCAGCGGCAGCACGATGTACGGCTTAAGCACCCGCGGCAGATCGTAAAACCGAACCCGCCCGTACGACGGATGGCTCACCTCCACGTAGCCCTTGAACATCTTGGCCAGCTTCAGCGCATTCACGCTGGCGTCCGGGCCCAGTTCCACCGGCTTTCCCCCCGTGGTTACTTTCGTATTGCCGGGCATCGGCTTGCCGAGGGCATCGGTGAACACCGCTTTGCCCACCACCAGGTACTCCACGGTTTCCTGCTCGCTCAATACGTTCAAGCCTTCTTCCTCAGGCCCAGCCCATGCCACGCCCAGGCAAAACAGCGCCAGGCAAAGGCCTAGCAGCCTCACCAAGCGTAGCCCGTTGCCACCCATCGGTTTCTCCCGGGTCATGAAGTTCAGTTGCGAATAACCAGCTTCGCGGCCTGGCTCTCGTTCAGCTTGATCACGATCGGCTCTGAATCCGGCGTCTCCGGCACCTGTACTTCAAACTTGTTCTCCGCTTGATCCGGGGACATTTCAGCAATCCAAAGCAATGACTTGCGGCCCGCCGGCAGCGCGAGCGTCGTCACGCCGTCTTTGTTTGGCTTCCCGTCATACACATAGCGCACCCTGGGGTCTTGCGCCATGATCCGGCCCACGCCCCGCGGGTTAAGCGGCTTGCCGTCGGGCCTTTCAAAGCGAACCTTCACCGCCACGAGTTTCACCCGGGCAAGCTTCACCGTGGCAAACTCCCCGTGCTTGAACGTCCGTGGCCCATCCGTCATTTCCCACCCTGCCATCAGCGCCGGCATCTTCACGGTGCTGTCGAAATTGCGCGTGTCCAGCCAAACCTTCACCGGCACGCCTGCGGGAAGGCAAACCGTCGTCGTCTCAAGTTGCGGAAGCTGTTTGGGCAGAATCATTTTCCATTCCACGCCAGGCAGCTTTTCTTTCGCGTCTTTCACCGGAGCCGCCACCTGGTACGTCAGCGCGCCTGTCAGTTGCGCATCTCTCAGCGTCTCCAGGTCTGACGGCAGTGTCTCCAACTCAAGCGCCACGGTTGCGGCAGGCGTTAATTCAACCTGCGGCACCGCCGTCACCTCGCCTGATGCGCCCTCTGGCGTCAGATTCACCCTTCCCATCGCCGGCACATACCCCTGGGCCACCACATAAATCCCCTGGTACCCAACCGCTCCCGGATCTGCGAAGACAAACTCACCCATCCCATCGCTTAATGCCGCCCCGCTGGGCGACACCTGGTTCAGCAACTGCTCCGGAAGGTCTCGCGCAAGCATGGGCGACTCCGGCAGCGTTGCGATCTGCGTCCATGATCCTTTGCTCAGCACCCCTATGGACCCCATTGAATTCACCTGGTAAGGCGAGCCCACCATCAGCAATGCTCCCGCAATCGGCGTACCCGTTCCCGCTTCGGTCACCACCCCCGTCACCTTGACCGGCTTGGGGTAGGTCAGCGTCAGCGTATCGGGGCTCTTCTCATCTACCACCAACGGCTCAAACCGGCCCATCTCACCCTGAAAGAAATACGTCCCATAAGCCATCGGCCGTTTTCCCGAAGCTGGCAGCCATCCACTTTCCACTTCGATCTGAGGTGATTGCTCATCGCGCTGAAAATACCCGTTCAGAGACGATGGAGACATCGGCCGGCCATCCCGGTATTTGGCCGCAATGGTGAACTCCCGCGCCGCCCGCGAGATCTTCACCACCTGGTCCTTATTGGGCACATCCATCTTGGCTTGCCACCCCACCGTCCACAGGTCATCGCTGAACACCATCAGCAGGCCCTGCTCGCCCTGCGACCTGGCCCGTACGATCTGCTCTTCCGTCGTGCCCGCAGTGATCAGATGCACCCGGAACGTCCCGTCAGACTCGGAAATCGCCACCACCGGCGCCTGACGCATCCCTTGGAAACTGCCGCCGCCGGCAACCCACCGCGAGCCCGGCATCACCCGCATCCCCCCCACCGGCTTGCCCTCGGAATCTTCCAGTTTGCCCTTAAACACGCACATCGAATCCGAAATGCTCTTGTGCGCCAACGGCAATGCGATGGGTGCCGACAAATTCATCTGCGGCCCACCCTGGATCAATGCCGTGCCATAGTCCGGATGGCTCACCGTCATCCCGGATGCAAAAACCTTCGCCAGATTCTTGCCCGGCACTTTGCCGTTCTCGTCCAGCCTCAGCGCCGGCACGCCCCCCACTGGCCTGATCTGAGTTCCCGCCGGCATCGGCTTGCCCAGCGCATCGGTAAACGCGATCGTCTCCATCTGGCCGATTTTGCCCTTCCATTGAAAGTCCTGGAAGTCCATATCCAGCCTCATCTCCACCCCCATTTGATTGGACTTCACCTCCACCTGGAACTGAAACTCAGGGACTTCTTCGTCAGATTGTCCGTAATTCCTGAAGCCCAACATCGTCGGACCTTCGGCCTCGAAATTCTTCCGCAGGTTGCCGTTCTGATCCGTCGTTCCCAGCGGCTTCCATTTTCCCTGCGGATCACGCACCAGCATCTCAACGCCTGTGACCCGCCGATTCATCCGGTCTTTGGCGACCACCGTGAACGGAACACGCGTGCGCAGTCGAACCTTGCCCAGGTCCAGCGTCTGTCCCGGCTCCAGCTTGAACACCGGCGATTCATACCAACGCATTCTCCCTCCCTCAAGCACAAGCTTCACCGGCACGCCCGCAGGCACCAGCACCTTGTTGACCACGCGTGGATCCACCCCGGACACGTACCAGCTCCGCACATGATCCATCCACGGAAGCTTGCTCCCCTTTTCATTCATCTCCACCTGAATCTGCGCGGAGATGTTTCCCGGTGAATCCACCCCCTGCGGGCACATCGTCACCATCGCCGCGGGCAACCTGTAAAGGGTCGCCTCGTTCTTCTCCGGTCCGTACCACTGCACCCAGGGAAAGTCCTTGGGACCAAAAACCATGGCGTAAAGCCCTTGGCTTCGTACCCTTCGTTCCCACGTCATCCGTGCCTGTCCCAGTGAATCCGTCTTGAATTGCTTGAAGTTCGCGCCCATGGAGGCATACCAGTTCCTCAACCGGTAAGACAGCGCCCCGGTATCGTCAATCCCCTTCACCTGCGCCGCCTGCGCCCACTGCTCCGGCGACATATAGCTCAGAAAACTCGCCTCGGACGTCTGCTCGTCGGCCACCACCATGGCCTCGGGCATCGGCTTGCCCGTCAGCCCGTCCACCACGGTCAGCAGCATTTCTTTTCTCTCGGGCGCAACCAGCTTCAAATCTCCCGCCGGTTGACCGGCAGCCACCACGCCCGGGCCATAGTCGTGCCCGCGCCAGCTCACCGTGTACCGGCCTGGAGGCAATGCCAGGTTCTTAAGCGTCTCAAGCTTGATGGAATAGCTGTCAGTGCTGCTATCAGGCCGATAGGACAACACCATGTCATTGGCGCCAAAGGGCACCGCCACCGGCTTGCCGTCGGAGTCGATCAGCGTAATATTCCGCCGCGGCTCGTTGATCAACTGGGCCTCCACCGTTTTATCCGCTGTCGCCTTGACGATCAGCGGCACCAGTTGGCCGGCTCCCTTAAGCTGCACATGAAGGGTGAAAACCGCCTTATCGGAAATCTTGCCTGCCCATCCCGGCTTGATGATCGGCAATTTGAACTGACCATTTTCATCCGCCACATGCCAGGCGCGGGTGTCCGAGGTCCAGCTTCCGCTCTCCCATCGTGCCGAAACCAGCTTCACCCACGCGCCCGCCGCCGGCTTGCCCTCCGCGGTAAGCACCCTCCCCGTGATTGTCGTCGAAGGCGCCGAATTCATCACCACCGGCACTTTGAATACCTTGTTGGAAAGCTCCGGTGCGCTTCGGTCATACACCATTTCAAACGTCGGATGCTTCACCGTCGTCTCAATGATGTCGCTGTTGTCCCAGAACACCCACGTCTTGCCCTCTGCATCGGAGGTCATCTCCAGGGTCGGCCGCAGATCACGCGTCACCTTGATCGCCGCGCCCACGATCGTCTCACCGTTTGCATCCTTCCATGTCGCCGAATATTGATCGGGAATCGCATCTTCCGCAGGCATGGTCGCAGCCGGCATAGTTGCAGACTGCGTCGCCGGCCCGGCCTGCGCATAAGCGCCGCCCGCGCCAGCCAGCGCACACATCATCAACGCCGCCATCAATCCGCCAGCTTTGCCATACCGCTTATTCATCTGATCTCTCCATTCCACTTAAGTTTCCGCTGCACCAGCATGCTTGCACTTCCTTCGCCTCTAGGGAGAAGGCTCACAGCCAGGTCATATTCAATTCTTAAAATTCATAATCCATAACTCGTAATTCGTAACTCTCCTACTTGCTTTTCGCCGCCCGCGCCTTTTTCAACTCCGTCACCCTGTTCTTGTTCCCCACCACATAAATAAGCGCATCATCCTTCACGGTGACGGTGAACACCTCGTCGCTTTCCTTTTCCGGCACGTCATAACTCACCACCACTTTTGCCGCCCCCGGTGTCACGTCTCCCATGCCCATCTTCACCTTCTGGCCCGCGGGACAGTACAGCGTGGCGATTCCTTCACCGTCGGTGGGCGCACTTCGCGTCCAGATCTCCGGTGCATCGGCCACCATCAGCCCCATGGGGTATCCGTTGATCGGCGTACCGTCGGCCATCACCATCCGAACCTTCACTTTCACCAGTTCCTTACGGTTCAGCTTCACTTCGATGCGCTCGCCGGGCTTGAATGTGAGAGTCTCCGTTGAAGACCACCGCACCGGGCTGTCCATGGGGATGTAGGACATCGAATAGTCCACCAGTCCCGTCAGATAAAAGTTCACCGGCACGTTCGCCGGCACCAGCACCTCCACCCGGCCCTGATAAATCCTTTCCGGCAGCATCATCAGCGGCGAAGAATACATCTCCATCTGATACCTGGCCGACCATTTTGTCGGCGTATGCAGATTGAAAAACAAGCCCAGTTGCTGCGCGCGCATATCCTCCCGCTCCGCGGGCTTGATCTCCGGCTCCAACACCGCCGTGGCGCTTGGCACCATCTCGATAGGCCGGGCTTTCACCACCCCATCCGATGACTTCCTGCTTAAATCCACCTTCCGCATGGACGGCATGTACCCCTTGGCCAGCGCACCGATGATCCCTTGCCGCATCGGCTTGGCCATCACGGCAAAGTCACCGTTCGCATCCGTCAGCACGCACCCGTCAGGCCGCACCGCGTCTAAAAACACCTTGGGCACATCCTTGGCCGCATCCACCGGGTTCGTCAGCTTGCCCAGCGCATCCCATGCCGACGACGGCACCCGCGCCAATGCTGTCGCATCCCGCAGATAAGGCATGGTGAACACCAGCACCCCGGGCATCGGGTTCCCCGTTTCCCCATCCACGATCTTCCCCACGCACTTGATCTTCTGCACCGGCTCAAACACCAGTTCGCTGGGGCTCTCCGCGGTCACCTTCAGAGGTTCATACGGCACGCCGTTCACATACAGGGTGTAGGTGGCTTCGATCATCGGCACCTTCTCCCCGGACGCCTTAATGCCCCGCCACTGCGTCAGCCTCACCTTTTTCGCAGGGTCGATCACACTCCCACGGACATACGGGTGAGTGTCCTTGTTTGGCATGTCTTTGATCGTGACCAGAAACTCCCGTTTCGCCCGGTGAAGCGTGATCGTTTGCTCGCCGGGCTTAAGGTATTCCTCAAACTGCATCAGCCATCGATCCTGCGTTTCCACGCGCAGCGCGATGAAAGCGCCGACGATCAGCGGTTGAATCCCGGTCTTGGCCAGCTCATCGGGATGCGGCACCGGGTACGCCCGAAACACGCCCTTCTCATCAGTCATCACCTCATACGCCGCGCCGCTATACGAACTGCCTTCCGGCGACCATACCTCCACCGGCACATTGGCCACCGGCTTGCCGTTGTCCTCGATCACCTTCCCCCACATCCCGTTTTTGGCCTCCGCGGCGCCTTCGGCAATCAGCGGCAGCACCATCTTGGCTGAGGCCACCCTCTCGAGCTCCTTGAACCTCACCCGCCCGTACGCCGCATGGCTGACCTCGACCCAACCGTCATAAAACTGCCCCAGCGACATCGCATTGATCGTCCCATCGCCGCTCACCGCCACCGTCTTGCCGCCGGTGGTCACTTTCGTGTCACCCGGCATCGGCCGGCCCAGCGCATCCGTCAGCTTGATCCTGCCGATCGCCCGATAGCGCGCCAGGGAATCCTCTTCCTCGGCCTGCTCGCCGCTGGCTGCATTCACACCCGGAGCCCTGGCCCCCACAAAGCCAAACCGCACTTCCTGAAGCGGCTTACCCACCACAGGCTCAGGCACTTGCGCACTCACAAACTGCCCATCCGGCGCTTTCAGCGCCAGTGTCACCCGGTCTTTCCCCGCATGTGAAAACGGAATCATCCCGCCCGCATTGGTCCACCCCAAAGGCTCATACACTCCCCCTGGCTTCACCACGTAAATCCCCGTGCCTGCCAGCGGCGTACCCAAATCATCTTTGACCGGCAGCCACCGGACCGCCGCCTTCACGATCAACGCCCCGCCCACCGACAACGCCTGTCCCGGCTTGGCCGTCATCACATCCGAAAGGTAAAACGCCCCCGGCCCCACCAGCCTCAGCCTCATCGGCACGTCTGCGGGCACCATCAGTGCCGTCGCCTGTCCCACCACGCACTTGCCCTGCGCAAACCGGTCCCCTTCATATTGCTTGCGCACCTCATCGCTCACCCCCGGCATCACCAGGCCCATGTAGTCCACTTTTGTGCCCACGCCCGAAGCATCGGCATACATCGGCGTAAACAACACCACGCCCGCAGGCAGCTTCTTCAGCGGCTTACGCCCCGGCCCCTGCGTGTCAGGTGTCAGTTTCATCGAAATGGGAAACACACCCTGTCCCAGCACCGTGGCCTGCAGCACCGGCACCGCGTCCGCCCGGCCCGTCAGCGGAATCTTCACCTCGCAAACCCCATCCGCCCCCGTCACCCCCACGCTCACCACGCCCGCTTCGCTCAGTATCCGGCCCGTATCCGTTTCCGTGTCCGGTTTGCCGCCGCCAGCCGTCTTCGCCAGTTTTTCGATCGCCCCCCAGCTCTCCAGCTTCCACTGCGCCACTGTGGTTGCAGGCACCGGCTCGGAACCGAAAGCCACCAGCACGCCGGCTGCCGGCTTGCCCGTCGCCTCATCCACCACCTGCACGGACAGCCGCCTGGCCGCCGTGCTGGTGCTGGCCTCGTTCACCGGTTCATTGCCCTGGGCCCTCGCCACGTCCGCAGGTGCTCCGATCAAACAGACAACCCCGGCCATAACCACTGCCGCGCGTCCCCAGGTCCATCGATTCATTGCCGTTTCCTCTAAGCCCTTTTGGCTAAAACATGATCCCGGCTCGCCCCAGACATCAGGTCCAGCTCTTGATCCTCAGATCTGGGCTCGCCGCGCGAAGTGTGTTCAGCCCTGCGGGCGTCAGCTTAGACCCGCGAATCTCCAGCAGCTTCAGAGACTTCACCTTCGCCAGGGAGTCCAGCACCTTGTCCGTGCTCTTGCCCCCCAGCATCAGTTCCGTCAGGCTCGCCATGCCCGCCAGTTTCGCCACCCCTTCATCAGTCACCTGCGTGTGGCAGATATCCAGCCTCGTCAGCGACTTGAGCGTCAACAACGCCGGTAAAGACGCATCGGAAACCTTGGTCCCGCAAATAAAGAGCTTCTCCAGCTTCGTCATGCCCGCCAGCGCCGCCATCCCCTTGTCCGTCAGGTTTTCGTTCGCGGACAGGTAGAGCGACGTAAGCCCCGTCAATCCCTTGAGCTTCAGCAGGTCATCATCCCCAAAGTGCCCCTTGTACAGGTTCAGCTCTTTAAGGTTCGTTAAACCCGCCACCCAATCAATTGTCGTCCCGGAGGCTTCCAGCCCCTCCAGGTTCAGCTTCTCCAGCGTCTTGATATTGCCCAGCGGCCTCAGCGGCGTTTCATCCTTCAGCTTCGTCGCCTTGAACTCCGTCAGCTTCGGCAGCATCGTCAGCATCGCGTAGCCCTTGGCGGTCACCTGCGTCGGCTGCCACAGCGTCACGCTCTCCAGCGTCGGAATCCCTGCAATCACCTCCACGTGGTCATCCGTGGTCCCCTTGCTGTCCAGCGTGATTTCCTTGAGCTTCAGCTTCTTGAGGCCCCGCTCCATCACGCTGATGTTGATCGCCGGCATCGTCAGGTCCTGCAGATTGGGGATCTTCGCCAGATCATCAAACAGGAAAGCCCACTCATCCAGCGTCAGGCTCACATCCAGTTGCATCGCCTTCAGCGACCGGGATTTGGCCAAAAGCGCCACATTCTCCGAAGCCAACGGCATCCTGTGCAGCCAAAGTGATTCCAGCTTCGGCAGCCCCGCCACCACTTCAAAATCCTTCTCCGTCAGATTCGTGAATCCGAGATCCAGCCACTTGAGCTGCGTCAGCTTGCCGATGTTCTTAAACCCTTTGGTCGTGGTCCCTTCCTGCCTGAACAGCAGGCCCGTAAGCCCTGTCATGGAGCCGATGGAGTCCAGCCCTGCGTCGGACACCTGCGTCCCGCCGGCGCAATCGCCCACATGCAGTTCCACCACGCCTTTGACCTTCGCCACCTTCGCCAGGATGTCATCGCTCAGCACGCCCGGCGCGAGCTTGGCCACCAGGCCTGATCCGTTGTCCATCGGGTTAAACCGCACGCCCCGATGTGTCAATTCCGCAATCAGCTTCTCATTTTCGGATACCGGCGTCTGCGCCTCCTTATACGGCAGAATCTCCACAAATTTGCCCGTGTTGGAAACCTCACTCTTGGGCTCTGTCTTTTCCGCCTCAGGCTTGGCTGGCTCAGTGGCCGCCAAAGCCGGTCCCTCCGGCGCAACTGGGGCAGCCGGGCCAGCAGGAGCAATTGGCGCCTCAGGCGTCTTGACCGCCGTCGCCGGCGACGGCTTCTCCGGCTCAACCGGCAATACCACATGATGCTCCGGCCCCATCACCGGCGCACCTTCATCGCCCGCGCCGGCGATCTGTCCCGGCTCCATCGGTCCCGAGTCCGGCATCTCTTCTTGCGCATCCTCAGGCGTTCCAGGCATCGTCGCCGGCGCCGTCGGTTTCTTCGCTCCGGCAGCCGCGCCGGTTTTCACCGCCACCTGCTCACTGACCGGAGCCGGCTTGTGCTTCACGCCCGGCAAACGCACTTTGCCGTCGGGGTCAATGCTCAACACCGGCCGATCCTTGATCTTTGCGCCAAGGATGTCGTGCACCGTCTTGTTCACGCTCGCAATCCGCCACGGCATCAGGTTCACAGGCGTTGATTTGGTCAGCCCATAGCCTGCCAGCTCATCCCAGTGAACCGAAAACACCACTCCCGTCCGGGATTGAATCGTCGTCAGCGTCAGCTCAAGCGGCACATTGTCAAACCCCGCGCGCATGTCGCGCATCAACCGCGCCCGGGTCTGGTCCGTCGGCCCCACCGCCTGGCGCACCTGAAGCCAGTCGTCATCACAGGCGCGCGCCGGGTTCGCGCCCGCGACAAACACCAAACCACCCAGGATAAGCGCCGCAGCAAACTTGCTGATCTTCATGAAATAACCCCAGAAAAGGGAATAGTTAAAAAGGTGCCACCGATTGTAGCACACGCCGCATTCATACGAACAATTTCATGTAACGCTCATGTAACAAAAGATTAGAGTTCTATGTCACGCGCCAAACTTTAGGCATTCCCACCAGCCGTCCTCCCTCGCACGCCATTTCGTGCGAGCATGCCTTGCAGCGCCTCATTTCCGGAGGACTCAAGTACAGACCTTCTTTTTCTTTCCGCCTCTTCCCTTCGCGTCTTTTCGCCTTTGCGGTAAAAATTCCGCTCTTTTCCTGCTCAGCCATTCCCCTTGCCCCCCGCCCCGTCTCGCGGCATGATGACCCATCCTTTGGACTTCTCGCCCATCAAACTTTTATCAGGCCGCACCATGCCCACCCTGCTCGCCCACTCCAACCACCAGGCCGATCAATCCGCTGCGCCCAACCTCTGCCGGTTCAAAGGCAAGGACAACTATTCCGTCTCCGATGAGCGCACCTGCCTGCGCCTCGCCGCCAATCAGGAAGCCCTCATCCCCCTTTACATCCCTCATCCCCCGGACTCGGGCATCGTCGAGCTCCGCTTCACCGCGATGCAGGAAGTGATGGAGTCACAGCTTTACGCCCGTAAACAGTTGAACGCCATGGTCCAGGTGCTTTTAAACGGCCATGTCGTCCACGACGGCCGGATCCACTTCCGCTCCCATGAGGAAACCGTCGGGTTCTGGACCTGGTTTGATTTTGCCTTCGATCCAACTTGGCTCCTCCCCGGCAAAAACACCGTCACCCTGCGCAACAAAACCTCCCGCCAATCCCTCGGCGAATTTTACGAGCCCAAGCTCGACACCGCCCTCGGCGCCGACGAAGGCGAACGCAAGCAAGCCACCCTTTACCTGGCCGATGTTCAGATCACCTTCGTCGCTCCTCAACCCGCCCTGCCCCGCCTGGCCGCCGTCCCCCAGACCGCCATCGCCGGCCAGCCCTTCTGGGCCGATGTTGTCATGGGGCCAATCGCCGCGCTCGCCGTTGAAACCCACACCGTTGAAAATGCCGATATTCAAATGCTCCCGCCCCAACTGGAGCTGGGCCAGTGGCGCATGCCCATCAAGATCACCCCGCAAACCCCCGGCCGGCCCGTCATACTCTCCCTCACCTTCGCAGGCGGCAACACCCTCTCTGCCCAGGTTCCACACGTCTATCACCCGCACAATCCCCACGCTCTCTTTGCCGCCCCGGGCATGGAAACCATCTACCGCGCCCAGCTCCAGCGCTGTGTCGAAAGCGTCGTCGAAGAGCTCTCGGGCACCGGCATCCGCATCTCCATCGACGACTACCTCAACGACCTCCACGGCATGCCCCAGGCCGATTGGCGGCCCTTCATCGAATACCTCGTCCGCCGCCGCCGCTACATCGCCATGCAGCGCATCCGCGTACCCTCCTACTCCCGCATGCAGTACCCCGAGCTCACCGGCCTTGCAGACCTCGCCGGCCCGCTCTTCGCCGGCACCACCGTCCCCGAACCCGTCAACCTCCTCCACCACGTCGCCGAGCTGAAAAACGAGGTCAACCTCGCCAAGCGCCTCGAAGGCTATAAAAAGCACGTCCGTGAGGTAATGGCGCAATACAAGCTCCCCGGCC
This sequence comes from uncultured Phycisphaeraceae bacterium, assembly GCA_964542875.1. Classification (GTDB taxonomy): domain Bacteria; phylum Planctomycetota; class Phycisphaerae; order Phycisphaerales; family Phycisphaeraceae; genus CAZGOM01. The sequence goes on along the minus strand of CAZIWA010000030.1, from coordinate 11,351 downwards.
ACCTGCTCGTCACCTTTGACTGCCCCGGCCTCCTCGCCGGTTGCTACTACGAACTGGGGATCGATCTCCACATCACCGAGCTCGGCCCCGCCTCCAACATCTTTGAGGAAATCTGCGCCCGGGGCGCCGCTCAAACCTGGTCCCGGCCCTGGGGCGTCGCCACCGCACTCCTCTGGTATCAGGGCACCGGCGCGCAATACGCCGTCGATGAATCACGCCTTCGGCTCGTACGCCAGATCGTTTTCTCCTCCTACCTCGCCGGCGCGCGCCACGTCCTCTTTGAAGGCGGCGTTTTCGACAACATCCCCGTCTACCAATACATCTCCACCGCAGAAACCTGGCGCGACTACCACCGCCGTTTCCATGATGCCCCCCTCCCCCAGCTCCGCGGCACACTCCGCGAAATCAACTCCCTCCACCAGGCCCAGCAGCTTCCCTCCCCCACCGTCCACTACGGCGTCATCGCCGGGCAAAACGACATGTTCGTCGGCAAGTACGACGCCACCGTCTCCCGCGTCGGCTCCATGTCTCTCGCTCGCTCCTGGACACTTCTGAAAGTCTTCCTCCCCCACATCTCCTGGGGCCGCGGCCCCGTCGATCAGGGCCGCCCCGTCCGCCGCTGGTACTCCGCTTCCCCTCACGGCCAGGTCGATGTCGTCCCCGCAACCGGCCCCACCAAACACTTCCACAACTACAAGCTCCTCACCCTCGCCTCGTGGAACACCATGACCCGCCCCCTCTACGAAGACCTCCTCTCCTTCGTCACCCAAGGCGGAAAACTCGTCGTCTGGCTCCCCCACTTCACCTCAGACACCCAGGAATCACTCGACTGGAACTTCTTTAACTCCGGCGACTTCACCACCCTCCTGGGCCTCAAAGTCCTCGGCCTCGGCGGCCGCCTCACCAGCGCCCACTTTTTCACCGACCGCTTCTCCAAACACCTCGATCACACCCACATCCTCTCCAGCCCCAACCCCCTCTTCTGGAAGGATTACCAGGAGCAATACCCCGTCTTCAGCCAGGACATCACTTACTTCACCGGCAATGTCGAGCTCCACGGAGCCCAAACCCTTGCCACCTCGCAATCCGGCCAGCCCGTCGTCCTCTCCCACAAAGTGGGCCAGGGCGAAGTCATCTTCGTCAACAGTTGGTGGCACCCCGGCCGAGGCGAACTCCTCTCCCTCGCCGAAGGCGTCCTCAAAACCGCCATCGACGAAACCCCGAAAACTCTCACCATCGACGACCCGGAAGAAGTCGTCGCCTGGTACGAATACAAGGGCGAAGGCTTCACCCGCTTTGTCCTGCTCAACACCAATTGGACGACGGACGAACTGGCCCCGTGCGGGGTCACACTCGCCGACGGCGTAACCTCCACCGCTTTCAACCTGCGCCCCGGCCAGCCCGCCATCATCGCCACCGACGGCACCGCCCACCTGCTGATGCAGGACCCCCTCACCCAGATCATCAAATGGGAAGTCACTCCCGCCGGCACCCGCCAAGTCACCCTCACCGGCCCGGGTCGCAAAAACGCCCAACCCCTCACAGGCGGCATCCAACTTATGTAACCCTCAACCAATCCGGGCGGCACACTGTAGACCGTCCACGGCCTACGATATGTCTTCGTGCCTTAGCGGTTATCTCTTTCCTCTGCAAAAAAACCGGCCCCCTTCCGGAGGCCGGTCCCTAAAAACCCAATCACCCTCACACCCGCGCCTGCTCCATCTTCCGCAAATCATCCACCCCATGTCGCAGGCCCGCCACACGGTCCAGCCCATACCCCGCGCCCATTGCGCTGTGTTTGGCCGGATCGCCCCCGACCGCCTTCACCACCGCGGGTGTGAACACGCCCCACGCCATCACCTCCATGCACTTGCCATCCCTGTCCACTTCCAGGTGCCAGGCTTGGGTGCACATGGGGTACTCCGTGGGCATCACGCGCACGGTGCTGCCGGGCAAAACCGCATCAATGGACTTGAGCACGCTTCCCGCAAACGTCCACGGGTCCAGCCGGGCCTTGTCATCCATCCAGAAAACCTCCGCTTGATGGAAGGCTTCCAGATGCGTCGCGCTCACGCCGTCTTGCCGGTACACCTTGCCCGCGCTCATCAGCCGGATCGGCTTCCCGTCGTACTTCACATGGAGCAGGATGGGCAGCGTCTGGTCGTAGCGCAGCACCCGGGTTTCATCGATCCAGTGCAGGGTTTTGGTGTCGATGTACACCGGGTCAAAGCCCAGTTTCGCCCGCCCGGCCTTCAGGTCGATCACTTCCGGCAGCACGGTCAAGCCGGGGTTGCCGAAGCTTGCACGCAGCACCTCCAGCGTTTCGCCCACGGGGTTCTCCGGCAGGTCCACCAGCCGGGGACGGGCCAGCAGTTCCACGATTTTTTCAGGCAGCGTTCCCGCCCCTGTTTGGTTTGATTCTTCGGACATCTGCATTTCCTTTCGCAGTTTCTCCCGTATGCGCTGGAGCCTTTTGCGCATCGCGGGCTCGGTGGTTGCCTGCGACTGCGCCAATCGGGCGAGCGTCCACCCGCCGTGGTAGCGCCGGTCGCAAAGCGTTCGGTCGTCTTCCGAAAGTGTCAGCAGCGCCCGAGACAAACCCAGCTTGACCGCCTGGGTCCAGGGTTCGTCATTCTCCGGTGAATCCGGCATGTCTCCGATGGCTTCCACGCCGAGGAAGGTCGGCCGTTTCCTGCGCTTGAGTGTGATCGCTTCGCGATGTGCGATGCGCGCCACCCAACCGGGAAACGCCGCCGGGTCCTCCAGATCATTCAGCCGCCGATAGGCACGGAGATACGTCTCCTGCGTTGCGTCCTGGGCTTCGACAGGGTCTGCAAGCACCCTCCGGGCGACGGCGTAAACCATCCCCTGAGTCGCTTCCACCAGCAGGCCATAGGCCTCCAGGTCTCCCGCGCGTGCTTGTATCACCCAGTCTTGAAGCTGCATAAACACTCTCTAAAAGAGGCTCCTACACCCATAGGACGGCGGCCAAACCGGAATGTGACATCCACCGGGCAAATATTCTCGCACGTTGCTCCCTGCCTGTTCTAATCCACCACGCTTTCGCTCGGCTATCCCTTGGCCTTGGCGCCCTGCAGCTCCTGTACCACCCGGGCTTTCCCCGCGGCCCGTGCCAGGTCCACCGGCGTCTGACCCTTTTTGTCCTTGGCGTCTACCCTGGCCCCATGCTTCAGCAGCAGCGCGAGCGTTTCTTTATTGGCCCCGTTGCGCGCCGCCTTGTGAAGCGCCGTCTCACCCGTCTCGGGCGACGGCCACGTAGGGTCCGCCCCATGCGCCAGCAGCCACGCCATGCCCCGCTGGTGGTTCCAGTGCAATTGCGTCACCAGGCACCGGCTGCACTCAGCCGCCAGCTTCTGTTTATCCGCAAACTCTTCAATCAGCTTCAAACACCCCTCATGCTCCTCATCCGTCGCGTGATACACCGTCTCGTTGTCGTAGGGCGTCGCCCCCGCTTCAAACAGCACCCGCGCGACACTCGGATTGTCATGCTTCCCGCAGCATCCATACAGTGGCGGAATCGGCCACTTCTCCTCAAATCGATATGTCGCCATCGGGTCCGCCCCCTTCTCGATCAGCATCCTGGCGATTCCCACCAGCGCCGCTTCCTCTTTCTTCCCTTTTAAAAACATCCCCGAGTTTGTGCAGTAGTGCAGCGCGCTCCACCCGTTCTCGTCCACCGCTTGGGCCTGTGTGGGCGCTTTCTTCAGGATCGCTTTCACCCGTGCTTCGTCCCCCAGTACGCAGGCGTGAAAAATGTCGTCAGGCCGAAACTTCTCCATCAGGATCGGCACAAAGCGAATCTCCCCCGTCGCCGCCAGCGCAAGCGCCGTCAGGCTGTCATACCCCGCGCGCATCGAGGGGTCCGCCCCACCCTCCAGCAGCGCCCGAACGCCGGCATCATGCGCCTCGGTCCGTTGAAATGTCTTCTTGCGTTCGGCTGCCCGATGAAGCGGGCGGTGCCGATGGTTCGTCGTGCTCAGCACATTCGGGTCGGCTCCTTCCTTGAGCAGTTTCTTAATCTTCTGCGCATCTCCCACATACGCCGCATCCATGATCGGCTTCCAATCCGCCATCGTCACTTTCTTCGCCATCTTCTTACCTCCTTTATCCTGCGTAGCGGGCTTGCCCGCCAAAGCCTCCAGATACTCCGCCACCTCCACGCACCCCGGCCGGTTTAGCATCTTCGCACACGTGCGCGCCCACACCGCAGGGGACGACTGATGCTCACCATCCTTCGCCTCCACGTTTGCCCCGCCGGCCACCAGCAGCCGCGCAATCTCCACCTGCCCATTCCACGCCGCCGTATGAAGCGGTGTCGCCCCGTGTTTATTCACCCGATCCACTTCTTCCCCTTGCGCCAGCAGCCACTTCACCACCCCTGCATGCCCCTTCTCCACGGCAATATGGATTAAAGGCACCTCAAACGTCCCAAACGGATACACCCCTTTAAGCAGCCCAGGATCTTTCTTCACCGCTTTTTTGAGCGCCGCCAGATCCCCGATCGATGCATACACCCCAGGGTGCACGCTTGCCCCCGCCCCTTCCAACAGCGCCAGTAGTTGGGCATTCATCGGCTCCCGAGCCGCCACCGCCTCGGCGGCCGTCTTCCCATATCCATCCCGCGCGCCCACCGGCACCCCGGCATCCAGCAGCAATCGCGCCGCCCGCACCGTCCTCACAAAGTGCAGCGGCGTCGCACCCTTGCCTCCCGGCATCTCGCCATGCACCACCTTCGGATCTCTGAGAATCTCCGCTTCCACTTTCGCGTCGTCCCCCAGCATGACCGCTTCCACAAACCCCACCCGCGCCCCGCGCCTGATGAGTTCCTTCACCATCGCATCACGCTTCCAATGCACCGCCAGCCACAAAGGCGACCATCCATACTGCCGGTTATCCCCCTCAATGTCCGCGCCGGCCTCCAGCAGCAATTCAAATAGCGCGCCATGCCCTTTTTCCACCGCCACGTGCAGGCCCTGCGGACACCCACCCCAAAACGGATGCGGCCCCGGCGCATTCACCAGCCGTTTATCTTTCTGGATCATCGCGCGCACAAGCGCGGCATCGCCGTCGCCCACGGCCTTCAAAAATGCTTTTGCAGCCTCCTCCGTCACCACGCTGGCCTCCACATGCGCCTTCAGCGCCCGCCAGCTTGAAAAGCCATAGTCCCGGGCCAATTGAAGTTGGGCCAGGGCAAGTTTGGTTTGAGGCTGCTTTTCCTTCAGCGCCACCTGAAGCCGTTTAGCTTCTTTTTTGAGATGATCCAGGCTGGGGCCAACAGGCAAAACGCGAACAGATGACTTGGACATGACAGGCCTTCCTTCCAGTGTGTTGCCCGTTGTCCGCGTATCGGGCTGGAAGTCAGGTGATGTCGCCCCAGGGCAAACACGCCCGGGGCAGTAAAAACACAAAGGCGGGCTGAACCCTTTTCGCGGACCGAAGGCCACCTGTTTGGCCCGCGAACATCATGTCATGCCCATCCGCCACAATCAAGCCAAACCACCAATAACGATTCAACTCTCTCTGCCTTTTACCTTATCCCTTGTACCTTTCACCTTTCCTGACCTCTCACCCCGTCACGCTCGGCTCCCCAAGCCTCATCTCATTGCTTCGTCCCGGCGCCAGCTTCGCCACAGACCTCACCAGGTTCTCCCGCGCCGGCCCTTCAAACTCCGAAATCAAATGAAAAATCCGCTCCCGCTCGGCGAAACGTTTGAGCACTTCCACCCGTTTGGCGCCAAAAACCTGCTCCGGCACATGCCGGTACTCCTGCCGGATCGCCTGTTCATACGCGTCAAACACCGGCTCTGCCGCCGCCAAGATGGAAAGGTCGATATCCAGCATCAATTGCGTATCGTTGTCCAGGCCTTCGTCTTTCACATGCCTTGTCGCCATCACCATGGCCCGCACCCTCAGCACATCATCAGCCGCCAGCCCCGCGCGTTTAAGGTCCCGCACAGCCCAGTCCGCGCTGGCCTCTTCATTGTCGGCCCTTCGCGGGTCATACACCGCATCGTGGTACCACAGCGCAAGTTCCACCAGTTCCGGCCGGTCGGCCAAATGCCGATACCTGTCCAGCACGGCCAGGCACGCTGAAAGATGATCACGATTGTGGTACGCCCGGCCCGGCCCACCCCAGGCATCCATCAGCCGATCCACATCGGGCGCACGTGCGGGGCCTGCGCACGCCGGCCGCCCGCCGGGCATCAACATAGGCATAAGCCGTTGCCAGAACGCGTGCCATCTGAGAGTCAGTTCTTTGCGTCGCATGCCTTGTCTCCCAAAATCACAAGCCCATAAAAGTGACCACAGCCCAGGCAGAAGCTTCCTTGCCTCGGCGCGTGCTTAAAAGTGCTTAGGATTTGACTCAGGCTTTTCTCACCCAGCAGCCCGGCTTGGGGCCGCCGACACTCTCACCTCAACTCATCATAGCCCCATCGCCGGCATTCCCAGCAAAAAATCTGTTAAAGCATCCCGAATCTTGCAGGCAAAATCGCATTGATCTTCACCAGCTCCTCCAGGGTGAACGACAGTTTCTTCGTCGCTTGGGCAGCCTCTTCGATCTGCCTCGCGCTTGACGCACCCACCAGTGCCGTCGCACCCGCTTGATGCCTAAGCGTCCATGCAATCGCAAGTTGCGACAGCGTTTGTCCGCGTTCCCTGGCGATTGTAGACAGCGCTTTGAGCATCCCAAACACTTGCTCTTTCACATCTCCCTCTTTGTATCGCCCGTATGCCGGCTCGCCCGTGGGCACGCCTTTTACGATTGCATTCAACGACCGCTCCGCCCGGCTCCCGGGCTTCAGGCAGTCCAGCGTCTGGTCGGACAACACCCCCTGGTTCACCACGCTGAAGAACACCGCGCTCATTCCCAGTGCAGGCAGCACGCTTAATAAGCCGTCTTCCACCCAGCGATTAAGCATGTTGTAGTTGCATTGGTGGGCCACAAAACCGATCCCCGCTTGCTTCATCATCGGCGCGATGCGTACCGTCTCCGCCGGTGAATAGTTGGAGATCCCCACGTACCGTGTCTTGCCTTGTTTGATGAGCTGCTCCATCGCGCTCACGGTTTCTTCGTACGGCGTCGCAGCGTCTGGCGCGTGGTGGTAATAGAGGTCCACATGATCCACCCCAAGCTGCGTGAGGCTGCGTTCCAGTGACCCCACCAGCATCCTGCGGGACCCATCCGCCCATCCCGCCTTGGTCGCCAGCACCAGCCCTTCGCGCTTAAGCGAAGGCGTCTCTCTCAGCACCGCGCCCACTGCGGTTTCCACCGCGCCGCCGCCGTACCCCGTCGCCAGGTCGATGCTCGTCACCCCCAACTCGGCAGCCCGGACAATCGTCTCCCGGACCGACTCAAACGCCTCGCCCGGCCGGCAATCACGCACCATCAATCCCAGCGTGATCACCGGCACCACCAGCCCGCTGCTGCCAACCCGTCGCGTTTCCATCGATTGTCCTTTGGAGAAATTCCGGACGTGTGTCCCACCGCTTATCTTAAGCCCGCTCGGCCCGCTTGGCGCGTGCATTTCCCAGCGCCGCCGCCAGCACAGCCACCACCGCGCCGGCCATGATCACCAGCCCCCACTTAAACCCAGGCGGCCGATACGAAAACTCCAGCGTCCCCTTCCCCGCGGGCACCACCACGCCTTTAAGCGCATAGTTGGCTTTCGCGATCGTCACCGGCTTGCCGTTGTACGTCGCTTCCCAGCCCGCCGCGTATGCATCCGCCAGCACCACCATCCCGGGCGTATGCATCTCCACCGAAACAGTCACATGCCCCGGCTCGCCCGGCAGAACCTTGGCATCTCCGGTGATGTTCTCAAAGGCCAGATCGCCCGAGCCTTCCACCAGGCCCAGCGCGCCAGGGTCAAACCCCGGCTGGTTCATCATCGCCAGCACCTGGCCCGGGTCCTTGATCGTCCGCACCTGCCTTGGAACATACACCCGCGCCATGGCCCCGGGAACCCTGTAGACATAAAAGCGTTCCGCCCGCAGCACAGGCGGGCCCAGCCCCAGCAATTCACCTGATGCAGCCAGATACTCCACATTCAACGCCCGCAGCACCCCCATCCGGCCGCTGGGCTCAAAAGCCAGCAGCGCCGCATATTTCTGGCTGGCAGGCTTGTCCGTCGCGCTCCGGATCAGCGTCGTCATCGCCGCCGGGTCCAGCGCGTCGTACCCCATCACGGATTCCAGCCGCCACCACAGGTTCACATTCGGCACCAGCGTGTCTAAGCCCACGATCCGCCCCGGCCCCAGCTCTTTGATCCGCTCCACCAGTTTCGGCGAGTCCGGATACCAGCGCCGGTCCACCTGCGCAAAGGCCGGGTAAGCCATATAGGTCATCTCCCCCACGCTCAGCACCACCACCACCCAAACCATTGCGCGCTTAAAACCCATCCCCGCGCCGGGCCGCGCCAATACGCCATACAGGCACGCACTCGCCAGCAGCAGCCCGATCGTCACCAGGAATTGACCTTGAAACCACGCCTCCAGGTAAAGCGTCACCCGCTCCACATGCTCTTGGGTTGATCCCTGCGTAAGCGCAGCCACGCCCGGCCCCATCCGTTCCCGCAGGTGTTCCATCTGCATACCCAGGAACAGCACCAGCGCCAGCGCCGCACCCGGCCACAGCATCCACAGCCGACTTGCCCCCGCCTGGCCGCCGGTCGGCCGGACCAGCGCATTCACCCCCAGCCCTGCCAGCACCACCAGGGCAAAGGCGGTCAGACACGCCATCCGATTCCCCGAAAGCATCCCCAGCGGCCCCGCCGTCACCAGCTTTTCCAGCACAGGCAGCCCGGCCACCGCGCTCACGCCCAGCACCGCCACGCACGCCCAGATGAAGGCCTGCCCGCGCCACCTTTTCATCCGCCACGCCAGCGGCGCCAGCACAAACAACGCCAGCAGGCCCGCGTACCCTCCCGCCCCGCTTTCCTGCCGGTTACTCGTCAGTAAATAGATTGAAGAAGACGAAATATCCCCCGCGATCCACGGCTGCACCACCTGCATGAGCGCCCACGGCCCTTGTCCTTGCCGTTCCACCGTCCCGCCCGCGCGCAGCGCAAACCGGGCTGTATCCACCGTGTACAACGCCTGCGTCAGCAGTTGTGGCGCCGCCAGGCACAACCCCAGCAGCCATCCCGCCCCACACCGGCTCAGGCGCTGCGCGACCACAACCACCTTCCCGCCGCGCCACCACTGCATTCCCGCCCGCGCCACGGCATACCCCACCGACATCATCAACGTATGTCCGGCGATCTGCGGATGCCCCGCCAGAAACGTAAAGCAGACAAACACCCCCAAAGCCACAGGCCATTTCACCCCCGGACGTCTCATCGCCAGTTCCGTTGCACCCAGCACCCACCCCAGCCACGTCGCCCCCGCCGCCAGGGACATCCCGTTCCAAAGCGTCATGTACCCCGTCAGCGGGTACAGCCACGCGCCCGCCGTCGCCGCCTGCCATGACAACCCAAGCCCCCGCCGCAGAAAAAAGTACATCCCCAGCCCGGCCACCAGCGCCTTGGCCAGTTGCGACCACGCCAGCACCACCGGGTCCATCGACAGGTATTCAATCAACCGGTAAGGCGAAAACACCGCCGACTGACCATTGCCGATAAACGGCGCGCCCGCGTAGTTGTATGGATTCCACGTCGGCAGCCGCCCCGCATGCAGTTCACCCACCGCGTACCGTCGAAACGGCTCATTGAACAAAATCGCATCCACCCCATTGGGCCAGCGAGGCGGCCCCACCGCCTGCCTCTCCTCCTGACTCGCCTCCGGATAAAACGCCGGGTAATACGACACGAAACTGTCCAATGGCAGCATCACCTTCTCACCGGTGAGCGACCCCGAAATCATCCACACCTGCGGCGCAAGAATCCCCAAAATAAGCAAACACCACCGCAGCAACCGCCCGCGTTTGATGAATTGCCTTCCTGATTCAAAACCCATCATCGGGATTATAACCCTCGCCGCCATATGCCCTATACGTCAAAAAACAACCCATTTAGATGCCAAAGCCCAGCATCCCTTCCTTCTCTGCCTGATCCCTTGTACCTTTTACCGTACACCTTTCTTCCGGAATCTCCCATGCCTCCGAAATTCAACCTCAAGCACATCATTTACTTCTGCAAGGACATGAAGACCATGACCGCGTTCTACACGGACGTCATGGGCCTCAAAATCATCCCCAACCCAACCTACCCCCTGAACGAATGGGTCGAGCTTGACGCCGGCCCTTTTAAGATTTGCCTCCACAAATCCGGCAGCCCCGGTTCCGCCTCGGGCAACAAAAACAAAATCGTCTTCGCCGTCGACGATGTCGGTCAGGCCCGCGACTATCTCATCGCCAACAAAGTGAAGATGGGCGTCCACCACATCTGGCCTCCCATGGAAGCCTCCGACGGCCACGATCCCGAAGGCAATAAGTTTCAGATCGCCGGGCCGCATAAACAAGCCTGATCAATCAGCCATTCGATACCCGTCACTGTTGAGCAACCCCGCACCCACTCCTCCCCTTCGTCCCCCAGCCTAAGATCAATCCATATCCGTAAGACTCTTCCGGGAACCCCTCGCCATCTCTTTCCCCCGCCACCGCCGCCTCGCCCGCCTGACCGCTTCTCCGCCCCTGTGCCCCTCCTGCAGCAGCTACAACCTCACCGGCACTCTCCAAATCTCAAGCACCACCTGCCCCGAATGCGGCAAACCCCTGCCATAACAGCTCTTGGCTCCTGTCTAAAGGCTGTTTCTAAATGCTTCTTCAAAATCCTCTTAATCATTCTCAATCCTCTCAATCCCGGTCAAAAAATCCGCCTCCTTCCTCCCCCGTGTAAATCCTGCAAATCTTGTGAATCCTGTTAAAAAACTGTCCTCACCAGGCTTTCTACCCCGCTTTGCAGCCCATCAAGCCCAAATTCCCCCGCCCAAATTAGAAATCCCCCTCCTTTTTCATTAAACTGTCCCCCCTATGCAGCAGCACAAGCTTCTCGTCGCCAACCGTAGCGAAATCGCCATCCGTGTCTTCCGTGCCGCCACTGAGCTTGGCATCAAGACCGTGGCCATCTATAGCCATGAAGACCGCTTCGCTCTCCATCGGTTCAAAGCCGACGAGGCTTACCAGGTCGGCAAGGGCAAAGGCCCTGTGCAGGCCTACCTGGACATCGCCAGCATCATTGAGATCGCCAAGCGCACCGGCGTGACGATGATCCACCCCGGCTACGGCTTCCTCTCGGAAAACCCCGCCTTTGGCCGGGCTTGTCGCGAAGCCGGCATTAAGTTCATCGGCCCCTCCCCCGAAATGCTCGATTCCTTCGGCGACAAGATCGCCG
>CAZIWA010000029.1:44098-48649 GCA_964542875.1 uncultured Phycisphaeraceae bacterium | reverse complement strand
AACCCGATACCCCGGGTGCATGTGCCGACAAATACCCCAAAGGCTTTTACCCTGCTCTCTCCACCTCTCCGCAAAAATACTCAACCCTCAATCCCAAAATTCCTTCAACCACGTATCGCCATCGATTACCATTAATTCCCTGCCTCAAACTTTCCGGCCCCGGGCCCACACACAGGAATCCAGACATGGCACACCGCACCTTGCGCGCATTCACGCTGATTGAACTTCTGGTCGTCATCACCATCATCGGGCTCCTGGTGGGCATCATGCTCCCGGTCATCTCCCGCGCCCGTCAGACCGCTTCCGCAGCCACCTGCATGGCCAATGTCCACTCCATCGGCATCGCCAGCGCCACCTACACCACCGACAACAAGAACCTCATCGTCCCCTCCTACAACATGACCGGCACCGGCGCCGGTGTCGACACCCTCATCGACGGCTGGGCCCCCATCCTCGACCGCGACGGATACATGGGAGGCAGCCAAACCAACAAAGGCTCCGCCTTCGTCTGCCCCGATGTCGTCAACGTCGAAGGCATGGCCTCCGGCCAGACCGGCGCCAACCCCGATAACCCCAAAGGCTGGATGGACTGGCCCAACACCCGCAACGGCTCAGGTGTCGGCAACGTCGCCACCACCGCCCCGGATCGCGGCTTTAACGTCATCATCCGCGCCAGCTACTGGGTCAACTCCGACAACCCCATCGGTGCAGCCTCCACCATCAAGCCGGACACCTTCTTCACCTGCTCCGTCGGGTACGGCCCGGACGCCACCGGCAAAACCATGAAAGCCCTCCGGCTGGATTCGAAAGTCATCTACCCCAGCCAGCTCATCGGCTTCGCCGACGGCGTCTACGCCGGCAAGCAGGCCCAAAACCGCATCAACGTCACAGACTCCCGCATCGGCTACCGCCACCCCGGAAAATCCGTCAACGCCTCAAACGTCGCCTTCGCCGACGGCCACGCCAGCCCCATCACCGGCGACGTCTTCCCCCGAGGCGGCGTCGCCGCCGACAACACCGACGCCTCCCAACCCACCCTCTACGCAAACCCCAAAACCTTCTTCGGCGTCCCGTAAAAATCCCTCTCCGATCGCACCCCGCCCCACACCCAAACCCCCCGCCGCCGACTATCATTACTCCATCATGACTCAGACCAACTACCAAGTCCCCGCAGAACTCCTCGAATTCCTCGTCTGCCCCATCACCCACTCCTCCCTCAAACAGGAAGGGCAGGAGCTCGTCGCCACCGTCGGCGGCCTGCGCTACCCCATCCGAAACGGCATCCCCGTCCTCCTCGTCGACGAAGCCAAGCTCCCCGAAGGCATCAAATCCATCGACGAATTCAAAACCAAATTCAAAGACCAAATCCGCCCCTGACTCCGCAAGGAACTGACCCCACCACGCCGCGCACAACACCCCCCAACATATAAATCACCAGAAAAGCACCCCCACCACACCGGTGTTCTTCTCCTTGCTCTGTCTCCCCTCCCGATCCTGATCTGCTTTCCACCGCAGCCTCCTCCCCCCGCTTGAATCCATAATTCCCAACTCATAATCCACAATTCATAACCCCCCCTCCCTTCACCGGTTATCATTCTCTAAGTAACCGTCACGGCTCCCCCGTACCCCTCCATCAAAACGTCACCCTTGACCCAAGAACAGCCACCTTCTGACGCACCACGACCTGACAGGGATCACAGCCTGTCGGAGTATCTGTCGCGCCGCCGCAAAATCAGCGATCAGGAAGCCCACAGGGAAGAAAACCTCCCCGGCCCGCTCTCGCCTGTGTCTGGCATGCGCGCGTTCTGGCAGGAGGGCACTTATGTCGACACCCAGCAGGGGCTCGACGCCGTTCTGGTCACGCTCCGCAAAGCCGGCGCCTTCGCCTACGATTCTGAATTCATGGGTGAGCAGACCTATTCCCCCCAGCTTTGCCTCATTCAAGTCGCCACCGCCGACGGCATCTGGCTCATTGATCCCCAGGCGGGCCTTGAGCTTCAATCTTTCTGGGAGCTCCTCGCCGACCCCGCCATCCTCAAAATCTCCCACGCCGGCCAGCCCGATTACGAACCGCTGCTTCGCCACCTGGGCCGCTCCCCCGCAAACACGCTGGACACCCAGATCGCCGCCGGCTTCTTGGGCATGGGCTACCCCATCGGGCTCGATAAGCTCGTCCTCGCCACATCCGGCGTCGTCCTGCAAAAGGCCCCCAAGTTCTCCCAGTGGGACCGCAGGCCCCTCACCGCCGTCCAATTGCGCTACGCCGCCGACGATGTGCGCTATCTCATCCATGCCGCCGATGTTTTTAAGGAAAAGCTCTCCGCCATCGGCCGCCTTTCCTGGGCCATCAAGGAATCTGAAACCCAACTCGGCTCCGTCACCTCAGACCCCCTCCGCGCTCTCGCCAAGATGCGCCCCGCGGTCAAGATGCCTCAGCCCTCGTACAGCAGCCTTGTCGGCCTCCTGCGCTGGCGTGATGCCCTGGCGCGCAAGCGCAACCTGCCTGTCAGGATGATCGCCCCCGACGACGCGCTCGTGCAGATTGCCCAGGAAATGCCCACCCAGGCTACAGACCTCGCCGCCATTCGCGGGCTCCCCAGGCGCATCAAGGAAGAAGGCGCGCAGGAAGTGCTGGATGTCGTACGGGAGGGCAAGAAAACCCCCATCGCCGCGGACCCCGCTCTTCGCGCCGCCCACGAGCGCTCGCGCGACCGTGACATCATCGACACCTGGTGCCAGGTCATGCGCGAAGCCTGCGCCGCTTTGCACATTGAAACCACCCTCGCCTTCAGCCGCCGGGACATGGTCCGGACCTACAACTCCCTTGTCCGCGGCCTCCCCGATGTGGAAAACCGGCTCACTCAAGGCTGGCGCGCTGAATGTTTCAGCGCGCTCATTCAACCCCTGGTTGCCAAAGCCATCGACCGCCGCACCCGCCGCAAAGCCCCCTCAGGCACCCTTTTTGTCTCGCAGGAACCCGAGCCCGATGAAGATGACTAAGCGACGTCTGTAGTCTTCCCTGCGCTTCTCCTGCTTTTCCCCTCCCGCTCTCTGCTTTGCACATCTCTCGCACAGCATCGTCAACAACGCCAGAAAAAACTCTTCATACAATTACCACTAAATTAAAGTTAAACCCCCTTGATTCTTCCCGCCACTTGGTATTAACTGGAAGCATGCTCCCGACCTACGTACACCCGGGTAAACATTTCATCACGCCTTCCTTCTGCAAACCCCTTCAAATCGCCATAGCACATCGCTTCAGCAGCCCTTACGCCGCGTACCCCTTACTCAGGCACGCCGGTATTGGAGACAGCCAAGGATGACCTCCCTCCTGATCGGTCCTGATTACAAAGCGCTGTTCGAAGCCGCCACCGGGCTCTTCCTGGTCCTAACCCCGGACTTCACAATTGTTGCAGTCTCTGATTCCTACCTCACTGCCACCACCACGCAGCGCCAGGCCATCATCGGCCGCAAACTTTTCGACGTCTTCCCCGACAACCCCGGCGATCCAACCGCCGACGGCGTACGAAACCTCCGCTCCTCCCTCCAGCGCGTCCTGGCAGGCCGCACCGCCGACGCCATGGCCATCCAGCGTTACGACATCCAGACACCCCAGGCCCAGGGCTCCTTCGAAGTCCGCTATTGGAAGCCCGTCAACACCCCCGTCTTCGACGCCCAGGGCAACATCATTTACATCGTCCATCAGGTCGAAGATGTCACCCAGATCCACGATCTTGACGAACGTCAGCGCGAATCCCAGCTCCTCTGGCAGCGCGAGCGCGAACTTCGCCTCACCCAGAAAATCGCCCGCATCGGCACCTTCGACTGGGACATCCAGACCAACCAGATCAAATGGTCTCCCGAAATGGACGTCCTCTACGGCTTTGCACCCGGAGAGTTTGACGGCACCACTGAAGCCTGCTTCAGCCGCATCCACCCCGAAGACCTCCCCGGCCTGAAACAGAAATTACAGGACTCCATGCACTCGGGTGAATTTGAAACCGAGTGGCGGGTCATCTTCCCCAATGGCTCCGTCCATTGGATCGCCGCCCGCGCCGGTGTCACTTTCGACAACGACGGCAAACCCCTCAAAATGTTCGGCGCCAATTTCGACATCACCGAACGCAAATCCGCCGAACTCAACCGTACCCAGATCGCCGCCATCGTCGAATCCTCCCAGGACGCCATCTTCGCCAAATCACTCGACGGCACCATTCTTTCCTGGAACGCCGGCGCCCAGCAGATCTTCGGCTACGCCGCGGACGAAATCATCGGCAAGCCACATTCCCTGCTTGTCCCCGTCGAGAAACGCGATGAGGAAGCCCAGCTCACCCAGCGTGTCCTTCAGGGCGAGCCCGTGGGCCATTTTGAAACCATTCGCCTCGCCAAAGACGGCCGCCGGCTTGATATCTCCGTCACCATCTCCGGCATGAAAAATAACGCCGGAAAAATCTTCGCCATCTCCAAGGTCTGCCGCGATATCACTCAGCGCAAATTGGCTCAGACGCAGCTCGAAACCTCGCTCGCCACCGTCAAATCGCTCGAACGCGC
>CAZIWA010000029.1:38196-43998 GCA_964542875.1 uncultured Phycisphaeraceae bacterium | reverse complement strand
CCATCGTTCCCTTCCTGGACAACACCGGCAAGCCCTATCAGTACGTCGCCATCCGCGCCGACATCACTCAGCGCAAGCTGGCTCAGACGCAGCTCGAAACCTCGCTCGCCACCGTCAAATCGCTCGAACGCGCCCTTGACGCCCACGCCCTCGTCGCCATCACCGACAAAACCGGCAAGATCACCTTCGTCAACGACACCTTCTGCGCCGTCTCCAAATACTCCCGCGAAGAACTCCTGGGCCAGGACCACCGGATCATCAACTCCGGCCACCACCCCAAGTCCTTCTTCTCCGAACTCTGGCGCACCATCGCCTCGGGCCACATCTGGAAGGGCGAAATTCAAAACCGCGCCAAGGACGGCACCCTCTACTGGGTCGACACCACCATCGTTCCCTTCCTGGACAACACCGGCAAGCCCTATCAGTACGTCGCCATCCGCGCCGACATCACCCAGCGCAAGCAGGCGCAGGAAGAAATCATCCGCCTAAACGCCTCCCTGGAACAGCGCGTTCTGGAGCGCACCAAGCAGCTCGACATCTCCAACAAAGAGCTCAACGCCTTCAGCTACTCCGTCTCTCACGACTTGCGCGCCCCTCTGCGCGGCATCGACGGCTGGAGCCAGGCGCTCCTGGAAGACTGCGAAGCCATGCTCGACCAACGCGGCAAGGAATACCTCGCCCGCGTCAGGTCTGAAACCCAGCGCATGGGCCACCTCATTGACGACCTCCTGCGTCTGGCCAGGATCTCCCAGGCCCAGATGCGCTCAGAATCCGTCGATCTCACCTCCCTGGCCACCGCCATCGTCTCCCGGCTGCGCGAGTCGGACCCCAACCGTCAAGTCAACTGCATCATCCAGCCTGACATGATCACCACCGGCGATGCCGGCCTCCTAGGCGCCGCGCTGGCCAACCTGCTGGAAAACGCATGGAAATTCACCTCCAAGAAGCCTGACGCAACCATCGAATTCGGCAAGACGATCGAAAACGGCGCCACCGTCTATTTCATCCGCGACAACGGCGCCGGCTTCAACATGGCCTACGTCGAAAAACTCTTTGGTCCCTTCCAGAGAATGCACAAACACACCGAATTCCCCGGCACCGGCATCGGCCTGGCCACCGTTCAAAGAATCATTCATCGGCACGCCGGCAGGGTCTGGGTTAACGCCCAGCTCAATCAAGGCGCGACCTTCTACTTCACTCTGGAGAGTATGCATTGAAACCCAAAACCATCCTTCTCGTCGAAGACAATCCCAGCGACATCGAGCTCACCAGGCGCGCCTTTGAAAAAAGCCGGATCGCAAACCCCCTGGTCGTCGCTGAAGACGGCCTCGAAGCCCTCGACTATCTCTTTGGCACCGGCGCTTACCAAGGCCGCGACCCCAGCGACCACCCCACCCTCATCCTGCTGGACCTCAAGCTCCCCAAAATCGACGGCCTCTCCGTCCTCCGGCGCATCCGCGCAGACCCCCGCACGCGCAGAACCCCAGTTGTTATTCTCACTTCCTCGACGGAGGAACAGGACCTGGCGACCGGCTACGATGTAGGCGTCAACAGCTACATCCGAAAACCCGTGAGCTTTGATCAGTTCGTAACCGCCATCGGTCAACTTGGCATTTACTGGCTGATCCTCAACGAAGAGCCGCCGAAAGTGAAAACGCCATGAGTCAGCTCCTTCGAGCCCTGCTCGTTGAAGACCAGGAGATTGATGCCGCGCTCACCGTCCGGGCGCTGGAAAAATCCGGGTATGACCTCACTTGGCAGCGTGTCGACACCGAAGAGGATTTGCGCAGCGCACTCAACAACCACATCTGGGACATCATCATTTCCGATTACCGGATGCCCCAGCTTGATGCCCCCAAGGCCCTCGCCACCGTCCAGCTCTCGGGCTTGGACATCCCCTTCATCGTCGTTTCCGGCACCATCGGCGAAGAAGTCGCCGTCATGATGATGAAGGCCGGTGCGCAGGATTACCTCATGAAGGGAAACCTCACGCGCCTGGGCCCCGCCGTCGCCCGCGAGCTCGTCGAAGCCTCCAACCGCAAGAAGCGCCGCCAGGCCGAAGCCGAACGCGACCGGCTTTTCAATCTCTCCCTGGACCCTCTCTGCGTCGCCGGCTTCGACGGCTACTTCAAGCAGGTCAACGCCGCCTGGGTCCGCACCCTGGGCTGGACCAAATCCCAGCTCCTGGCCCGCCCCTGGCTGGACATCGTCCACCCCGACGACCTCCCCGCCGCCGCCAGCGCCCATCAGGCATGCGCGCTGGGCACCCCCATCGCGGATTTTGAAACCCGCCACCTCTGCTCCGATCATTCCTACCGCTGGCTCTCCTGGAGCGCCTTCCCGCTCATCGAAGAGAAAATGGTCTTCACCGTCGCCCGCGACGTCACCGAGCGCAAGCTCACCGAAGAAAGCCTCCGCCAAAGCGAACTGCGCCACCGCCAGGCCGCCGCCTTCAATCAGCGCCTCGTCGATGAAGTCAACCATCGCGTCCGAAACAACCTCGCAGCGCTTATGAGCCTCATCGCCCTGAGCCGTAAACGCGCCTCCGACGTCTCCTCTTTCGCCTCCTCCATCGAAAGCCGCGTGCAGTCCCTCTCCCAGGTCCACAACCTCATGGCCACCGCAGGCGGCCGCGAAATGGACCTCCTGCGCATCATCACCAACCTCAACTCCGTCACCCAGCAAACCATCCCCTTCCAGACCACCGCAAAAATCCAGGGCCCCCCCGTCCCCCTGGACCCCATGCAGATCCTCCCCTTGGCCTGCACCCTCGTCGAGCTCTTCAACAACTGCTCAAAGCACGGCGCTTACAGCGTCCCCAACGGTCACCTTCACATCGAATGGTCCGCATCCACCCCCAGCACAACCGGCCAGCAGCACGTCCAGCTCCACTGGAAGGAATCCTCAGGCCCCCCCATCCAGCACCAGATCACACCCTCCCTCGGCACCGAGCTCATCAAGGGCTTCATCAACTACGACCTCGCCGGCACCTGCCACCTTAACTACGCCCCCGAAGGCGTTGACCACACCATCGCCTTCAACGTCACCAAGCACAACCACCGCTAATGCTACGCACTGCATCTATTTCGTACCCCCGCACTCCTCAACGCAACGGCTCCCTTTAACGTCTTACTCTTACTTATCCCTTGTGCCTTTCCCCCCTCCCCCTCTCCGCAAAATTATTATTCCTCCCCCTGTTTCCGCCCCAATCCAAACATTCTTCGCCCCAACCCCGAAATAGGTCTAGGTACTCCCGATCAACCCGGTGATGATGAATGCTAAGCAATTCGTTGTGGCATTCCGGCCCAACATAACGCTCACGTTTGAGCAAACCTGCATACTGAAAGTAAATTCCACATGGCCAAGAAGAACGAACAGACCTCCAAGAAAGTCGCCACCAAAGCCTCGGAAATCCTCAAAGACCCTAAATCTTCCAAGGCAATGAAGTCTGTCGCCGCTTCCGCGCTCACCCAGGCGCCCAATAAGAAAAAAGGCAAGTAAACCCGTCGGGTCGCATCTAAAAAAACACGCGCATCAGCGCGTGTTTTTTTATGCCCATTCACCTGGCTCTGCTTCAAAACCCTTCCCCCTCAGAGCCTGTGAAACAATCCCAGTGCCACTGCTCGGCTTGCCCACCAGTGTCCCGCTGGACCCTCAAAAACACGTGAAAATCGTGATCTTTGCCCTTGCCTGCGGATGCTTTTCACGCTCTATTCAATTTCTTCACAGGCTCTCAGGGGGAAGGTGCCCCGGTATTCCGGGACGGACGAGGGAGCTCTTGATCCTTCTGACCTGCCTTAAACCTCACTCCACCTCAAACATCACACTCGTCCCCGCCGTCGTCAGGTAGTGCGAATAGTGCAGCGCCTTCCCTCCCTGGGGAAGCTCCGTCGGCACCCGCAGCGTCATGTCCACACGGTCCTGCGTGTTGTACACGATGAAAGCCTGCCGCATCTGCTCGATCACCCGTCCCGAAAGCGGTTCCTTCCAACCCGGGTCCGCCCACACCGGCGCCAGGATCGGCCCCGTATCCACCTGCACGCTGTCATTGGAAATCAGCAGGTTCACCGTCTTAAGCGGATATTCCATCACCGCCGAATAACGCCCATCCACGGACTTCACCGTCGTCTGGCACACAATCACCTTGTCCGCCTTGATCGCGTCCGTCTGCTCCCGCAGCGTCACCAGTTTCCTGCTCTTGCCATGCACCTTCACGTTGAACGTGATCTTGTTGAAGTACGGGTACATCTCCTTGTAATCAAACTCGCCCTTGCGCTCAGGATCATGTGACGCCCACACCCGGTTGATCACCATCTCCTTCTCCGAAAACACTCCCGTAAACTCATAAGGCGGGTCCTGGATCAACCTCCCGTTCACCCACATCCGCTCCCCCTGGCAAGGCGTAATCAAAAACAATTCCTCCACCGCCCCCGTCTTGTGGTCCGTCACCACCGTCCGCGCATCAAGCAGAATCCGTGTCATCTGATCCGTATTGATCGTGAACCAGAAAAACGACCGGTTGTAATCGATCATCTCATTCGCCTTCGCCATGCCATGCTTCCTCTGAAAAGGATTCAAAACGAACTGTAAGGGATACGCTTCACCTGCTGGGTATCAAGCACGCTTCGGCTCGTCGCCCCGCCCGCGCAGTAAGACACCAGCAATGCCTCAAGCCCGAAATGGATCGCCGGATAGCAAAACCCGTGGTCCGGCGCATCCTCCAGCAGCCGACTCGAAACCCACGTCTTCCCCAGGTCACGGCTGATCGCCAGCGCCAAAGGCGTGCGCCCCTTGGAAACCACCTGCGCCGGCTCCACCTTGTGCCTGCCCGATTGATCGTTCCACACCGCAATCAGCAAATCCCCCCTCGGGTGCCGCTTCACCTGCATCGGGCTGCAAGGCGAAACAAACTGCCCCGGCCCCGCCGCCGTCCACGTCACGCCCCCATCCTCGCTGAAACTCTCCCACTGCCGCCCCCCCATCCCCTTCACCCCCATCACCCCCGTGCGCATGTAGCTCCACAGCCGCCCATTCCCCAGCTCCGCCACCCCAGGCTCCTGCAAACCCCACGCCCCCGAAGGATCGCAGTGGTACAGGCTCGTCTGCGATTCCTGAAACGTCTCCCCCCCGTCATCGCTGTACATGAAAAACACCAGCCCAGGCGGCGAAAGATACGTCTTTGCCTCTCCGGGCACCCCCGCCTCCCGATGCGCACCCAGCCGGAACCGGTGCATCGCCACCGGCACCACGATCCGCCCCCCACGCATCTGGATCACCCGGTCATTGTTCACCACGAAATACCCGTCCTCCGGCATAAACCGCCTTGCGGGCGTAAACGTCTCGCATTCGTCATCACTGAAACGCACGTGCCCCACGCAGCTTCGATGCCCCACCTTCTTCATGTAAAAAAGCGCGATCCGCCCCGATGCCAGCCGCAAAAACGACGGGCTCATCACATTCGTCGCGCCCTCGTTGTCCACCAGCACCCGGTCTTCACTCGACCACGTCTTCCCGTCATCATCCGAATACCGCGAAGCAATCACCCCCGTCCCGAAATCCGTAGCGTCCTCCCCCAGAAACTTCGACCACGCCATCATGATCCGCCCCGATGTCAGCTTCACAAACGTCGCCTCGCTGTTGCGCGCGTTCATCGGCGAAGGACTCAAACGCAGCACCGGCGTCCCGATCGTCATCACACACTCCTGACCACAAGGAACTGTAACCCACACCAACGGCGCAGTAGTCTAACTAAGATATCAGTCCCCACACCGCCTCAGCCCATCCCCACCTCTTCCCCCGAGA
>CAZIWA010000029.1:0-38096 GCA_964542875.1 uncultured Phycisphaeraceae bacterium | reverse complement strand
ACTAAGATATCAGTCCCCACACCGCCTCAGCCCATCCCCACCTCTTCCCCCGAGAGAAGGCTGAAAATGACCAATATGGCCCTATCACAGCCTGGGATGGAGCGCTTCTGAGCGCTGTTGAGCGCGTAGGCCCAGGTAAAAGCATAAAAAGGAAACTCTTGCACGCGCCCCCCGTACGTGCCAAGTAACCTGTAACGACGCAATTCCCTCGGTCATCCTTCGTCTTCATCGCCACGAACTGAACCGTATTGGTGTGAGGGCCTCCGCCGCATGCCCGCAAAGCAACGGCTCACCACTTCCATCCCTCTTACTTATCCCTTGTGCCTTTTGCCTTGTACCTTTCGTCCTCACCTCACCCACCCCGGCACCAGCCCCGGCACTTTCCTCCGATACGCCTCAAACCGCTCCCCAAACACGCCCGCCAGCAGGCGATCCTCAAGCCGCACCCGGATGCCCATCCCCACCGCATACGCCACCAGAAACACCCACGCGCTCAGAGGCCGACCCACCGTCAGCAGCGTCAGGCACAGCAACACCCAAAATCCCACATAAATCGGGTGCCGCACCACCCCATACGCCCCGCGCGTCACCAGTTCCGCCGGCCCCACCACCCGCGCTTCCAGCGTCCAATGCTCACCCAGCGTCCGTGTGCTCCACACGATCCACCACACGCTCGCGCACACCACGCTCACGCCGAAAACCCCGATGATCACTTTCACCCACCACACCCAGTGTTCCGGCAGCCCGGCCCGCCGGTGATCCAGCCACAACCCCCAGAACGAAAACAACTGCAGCCCCGCGCCCATCAGCGATGCGAAGTCCACCTTCTTTCCAAACGGCATCGGATGCGTCGCCGCATGCCAGCAGAAAAACACCAGCAGTGTTACCCACGCGATCACCAGGCTCAAATACACAGGCATCTGCTGGACCAAAGCCCAAAGCCAACCCAACCCATCAATCGCACCGGGGGAACCCATAGGTTCCTACACCATAGCCCACGCCCCCACCGCCCACCCCCGGCAAATCGTCGCAATCCAGTGGCCGCGCCAATCACTCCGGACGACACACCATCAACACAACGACTCCCCAACCCTCAATCTTCTCTGAAACATCTAACCTCTTCCCTCTGACCAGACCCTAGACCCCAGACCCTTCTTCAATCACAACCCCAGCTTCTTCTTCTTGGCTTCCCATTCCGCCTGCTCGCGCTTGTTGTCGCTCGCAAGAGGCTGCCCATTGCGCAGGGCTTCGATCTCCAGCCGGGTCAGGTGTGCCCCTTCGTACTCGTAATCCATGAAAGCTTCCGCCGCCACCGGCACAATGGGCTCGATCAGCGAGTACATCGCCCACGCGTAATCACGGATTTCCTGCTGCGCGTGTTCATCCATGCGCAGGGACAAGAACCGCAGCGTGTTGTGCAGGTCGCACTTCCAGTACCACTCGGTGTACACGTTCACCGGCAGCCCGATGCGCGCCAGCTCCCGGCTCACGCCGTTGGCCAGCAGCTTTTCATACTCGGCATACTGCTTCTGGCACGTGTCCAGGTAGGACAAAAACTGTTCCGCCGTCCCCAGTTCCACCGGCTCTTCGCCCCCCTGCCGGTTGGCGGTCGACTGCTTGCGCACGTTCTCCAGTGAAGGCGTGTAAAACCGGTCGGGCACCACCGAATACCGGGCCGAATATTCGTTCACGTTCGCCGTCCGATGACGGATCCATTGCCGGGCGATGAAGATCGGCATCACCACGTGAAACTTGAACTCGATCATCTCAAACGGCGTCGTGTGCCGGTGCCGCAGCAGGTACCGGATCAGCCCCCGGTCCTCCGTCACTTTCTTGGTCCCCTGGCCATACGACACCCGCGCCGCCTGTACGATCGCGCTGTCCGCCGTCTGCCCCTCGGGAATCACCCGCGGCATCACGTCCACCAGCGCGATCAGCCCATGGTCATGCACCTTGATCTCCCACCGCGCGGCGCCCCCCATCGCGTCATACGTGGGCGTCTCAAAGTTCTTCTTGACGATGTCATGCTTGGG
Organism: uncultured Phycisphaeraceae bacterium; assembly: GCA_964542875.1. Lineage (GTDB taxonomy): Bacteria > Planctomycetota > Phycisphaerae > Phycisphaerales > Phycisphaeraceae > CAZGOM01. The sequence goes on along the minus strand of CAZIWA010000029.1, from coordinate 36,063 downwards.
CCGGTTAGTCATGCGAAACAGTTTAACGAAAACCCCACTCCCGGTGGCACGCCCCATCCGCCGTCTCCGCGCTACCCCTCATCAATCCCAACCCTCTTTGGAATTTTTTTTATGCCCCCGCAAAAAACTTTTCCACCCAACGCCCGCCGCAAACCCATCGATATAAGAGGGTTACACAGCTCCCTTTATTTGTCGACAATAAATTCACTATAAAAATGAGGCTGATATGCCAATCTCGGATATCTTATCTTTCAGTTTCCACCACGTCCGTGGAGACAAAATCACCCCACCATGTACGTGGAGTTCCCGATGTCTACCCCCTCCGTCCAGATCCCCGCTATCAAATGCCCCAAATGCAAGCACACCGTAGATTACGGCGATGTTTTCATTAACACCCTCCCCGAAAGCTCCAAACTCACCATCGGCAGCGCCACCAGCGTCGTCATCGATCCCTGTGGCTGCTCCGCCACCTCCGGCGATCCGGACTTTCGTGCCATGCTCCAAATCATCGAAGTCATCGCCAATCCCGACAAAATGGCCACCCTCTCAAACTAAGCACCCCCTCAACCCTTCCCTCCGCGTCCACCCCGTTCCCGCGCCATGTATGCGCACACACTTCCACCCCGTCCGTGGAGACCCCTCATGAGCTTTCAAGCCCCCAATCGCCTCCCCGTCAAATGCCCCCGCTGCAAGGCCGGTGTCAGCTTCGCTGACGTCGTGCAAAACACCCTCGCCTGCCACACCAAGCCCGGCAACGCCTCACGCGTCGTCCTTGAGCCCTGCTTCTGCCAGGCCACCTCGCTGGACACCGACTTTCGCGACATGCTCCAAACCGTTGACTACTTCAACGCCGGCTGCCTCGTCACCCTCACCGCCACAAGCTGATACCACAACACAACGACAGTCTTACTCCCTCTCCCCCTGGGTGAGGGCCGGGGTGAGGGCCGCGCACGCACACCCTCAACGCAACGACAACTCACTCCTCAATTCTTCTCTGAAAAACATCTAACTTCATACATCTGACATCCCCCCTCTAACCAGCCCCTACGCCCTTCCTCCCAGCTTCTCGTCATAGTCGATGTTGTTCACATACCCCGCCGACCCTTCCTGGGAAATCACCCGTCCCGGCACGCCCACCACCACGGCGTTATCCGGCACATCTTTCGTCACCACGCAATTGGCCCCGATGGCGACATTGTTCCCGATCTTCACCGCCCCGATCACTTTCGCCCCTGGCCCGATATAGACGTTGTCACCCAGCGTCGGGCAACCGGCGTATTTACCCCGGTTGGTCTGCCCCAGCGTCACGCCTTGCGAGATGTTGCAGTTCTTCCCGATCTTGCACCGGCCGTTGACCACGATCCCACCGAAATGCCCGATATAAAACCCGCTGTCGAAGTCCGTCTGAATGCCGATCGCCACGCCGTACTTGTACATCAAGCGGTGCAGGATAAGCCTGGCGAAAGGATACGCCAGCAGCTTCTTAAGCCCCCCTTTGCGAGTGTACTGGCACGTGCGGAGCCAGAATGTGTATTTGTACACCCCGCCGATCAGCAGATACCGAACCAGCGTCTTCGCATCCGCCCGGCCTGTGATCCGATACAGGTCGGACAAAACCAGATACTTGTACTCTCTGAATGTCATCCCTGATCTTTCAGCTCGGTCGTTCATGAATCAGCCGGCATAAACAAAGCACTTTTCAGGCCGTCACATAGGCTACTCGAACCCACCCCCCCGTCAAATAACCCACACCAACTCCCCACCCTCTTCAACCTTATAAATTCCAAATTTCAAATTACAAATTTCCTTACCTCTTGACACAAAGTAAACCAACTGTACTATTACAGACAGTACAGTTGAACGCAAAAGCAATCACCATGCCCATCCGCTTCAACATCTCGCCCGGCTCCCAAAGCCCCATCTACCGCCAGGTCATCGACCAGGCCCGCCTCGCCATCGCCACCGGCAAAGCCGCCCCCGGCGATCCCCTCCCCTCCGTCCGCGCGCTCGCCGAAGAACTCGTCGTCAACCCCAACACCATCGCCAAAGCCTACGCCCAGCTCTCCTCCGAAGGCCTCATCGAGTCCCACCCCGGCAAAGGCGTCTTCGTCGCCCAGAAACGCCAAGTCTACACCAAGGCCGAACGCGCACGCCGCATCGATAACGCACTCGAAGCCTTCCTTCAGGAAGCACTCTGCCTCGGCCTCACCCCCGACGAAGCCCGAAAACTCTTCGAATCCAAACTCTCCCAACTAACACCGGCGGACAAACCATGACCATTCACGCCATCATCGCCCAAAACCTCACCAAGTACTTCACCTCCACCCCCGTCGTACACGACGTCTCCTTCAGCGTCCCCAAAGGCTGCGTCCTGGGTTTCCTGGGCCGAAACGGCTCCGGCAAAACCACCACCATCCGCATGCTCCTTGGCCTCCAGGAACCCACTCGCGGCTCCTCCAGCCTCCTCGGGGTCGACTCCCGCGCCCTTACACCGGAAGTCCGCGCCCGCATCGGCTACATGCCTGAAGGCCATCCCGTCTATCCCTGGATGCGCCCCGCCCAGGCCGCGGACTTCCAGCGCCAGTTCTTCCCCAACTGGAACCAGACCATCTACGCCGCCATCCTCTCCCACTTCCGCATCGACCCCAAAACCAAGGCCGGCGACCTCTCCCGCGGCCAGCGCGCCGGCCTCTCCCTGGCCCTCACCCTCGCCCCCGAACCCGAGCTCCTCATCCTTGATGATCCCTCCCTCGGGCTCGACCCCGTCGCCCGCCGTTCCCTGCTTGAGGCGATGCTCTTTTTCACCTCCAAAGGCGAGCGAACCATCCTCTTCTCCTCCCACATCCTTGCCGATATCGAACGCGTCGCCGACCACCTGGCCATCCTGGATCACAGCGTCCTTCGGGCCTGTTGCCCGGTCGACACCTTCCGCTCACGCGTCTCGGAGTTCACCCTCGCTTTCGACCGTCCGGCCCCCGCCGTCATGAACCCGCCCAAAGGCCTGCTGCGCACCGTTGTGTTTGACCGTGAACTCCGCTTCACCATCGCCAACGTCTCGCAGGACACTCACGAATTTCTCCGCTCCTTAAACCCGGTGTCCATCGAAGAAGCCACCCCCAGCTTTGAAGACCAGGTCCTGGCCTACATGGACGACAACCACGAACACCGCCTTTCCCTTTCCCAATGGGGAGCTTGAGCCATGAACATCTTCGCAACCCTCGTTAAAAAAGAAGTCCGCGAAAACCTCCGCTGGGCCGTCCCCATGAGCTTCCTCATGCTCGGCGCACTCATCTACAGCTTCAAAGGTTTCATCCCCCGCTCGGCCTACAGCACGGAATCCGGAATCTTCGGCAGCGTCTTCCAAACCGTCACTTCATTCGCCTTCCCGCTCTTCGCCGCCGCGCTCGGCTTCCTCTGCATCATCTTTGAATCCCGAGGCGACCGCTGGGCCTTCCTCGTCCACCGGCCCGTCTCCCCCTCCGTCCTCTTTTGGGCCAAGCTAACCGGCGCATTCCTGCTCTACACCCTCGCCGGTCTCGTGCCTTACCTGATCGTCATGATCTGGATCTCCCAGCCCAACCACCTCCCCATGCCCTTTCACTGGCCCATGGCCCTCTCCGGCCTCGCCAAATTCCTCGCAGGCGGCGTCTATATCCCCGCCGCCATGCTCGTCGCCCTGCGCGATGCCCGCTGGTACGCCAGCCGAACCTTCCCCCTGGCCTTTGGGCTCATCATCAGCTTCCTCATCATCGTCGTGCCGGAGTTCCACCAGGCGCTCCTCGTCTGCATCATCGCCTTCGCCATCGCCGCCATCGCCGCCCGCCACCTCTTTGTCACCCTCGCAGGCGGCCAACCCTCTTTCTCTCTCTCCATTCTCGCCCGCGCCTGCACCTTCCTACTCTTCCTCCCCGCCCTCTGGGTTCTCGGCTTCATCGCCGTCTCCATTGCCAACATGCTCATCCCGTCCCCTTTTCGGGGCTACCCCTACCAGGTCTACACCGTCCTCAAAACCAACCAACCCGGCATCGAAATCATGGACGTCGCCGCCACCTCCACCACTGACCTGGCCGGCAAACCCATCCCCAATTCCACCTACGACCGCTCTTCCTCCCCAAACCCCGCCGTCGCCGGCAAATCTTCACTCACCCGCCACGTCTCCGACGCCGCCACCCAATTCGGCAAATACACGACTCAAAACCGCTATTGCACCCTCCTCCTGCCCCGCCAGGGCCCCGATCAAAACGATTGGTTCATCGACCACGCCACCTCCACTCTCGTCTGTTATGACGCCGACTGGAAATACCGAGGCGGCTGCGGCCCTCAAGGCTTCTCACCCCCGACCGCACCGCCCCCGCAACCCTTCCCCGGCGCCTTCATCGACTTCAACGCCCAATACCCCGCCCTCCCAAAATCCATCGTCTTCAGCACCGGCGCTTACGTCATCGACTTCAACAAACAAACCGTCACCAAAACCTTTACGCCCAACCCCGGCGAAACCATCCTCCTCTCCGCCTCCACCTACCCCTACCTATACCCCAAGCCCCCCTCACTCACCGGCCTGGTCCTCCTTACCACCCAGCGGCTTCTCTTTGTCGACCCCGATAACACCGTCACACTTGCGTTGCCCCTCCCTCCATCGCTGGACTTAACGAGTTTTTCCCGCGCCGATTTCTACCGCTCCGATAACCGCCTCTGGCTCATGCTCCCCGAATCCCGCTTCTCCGCCGGCGCAGTCCAGCTTCTGGAGTTCGATTCTTCCACCAAACAACTCGTGGGCACCCAGAACCTCCCCAGCATGGTGAAGAACCACCACCCTCCAACAGCCTCCACCATCTCTGGCTCTCTCTTGCTGGGCCCCACCGTCCCCGCCCTGACCACCGGCATCCGCCTCATGGCCCAAACCCCCATGAGCCAAACCGAATGGGACATGGAGAGCGCCCAACTCCGTGACGCCGCTCCCTGGCTCGCTCTCGCCTCCATTCTCGGCGCTGCCTCCTGCCTCACCCTTGGCGCGTTCATGGGCCTCCGCCGCGGTCGCCTTGCCATCTGGGCGCTCCTTGGCGCATCAAGCGGCCCCATGCTGCTGCTCTTGATGCCCTGCCTCATCGCAAAGCCCACCAACCTCAAATGCCTCGCCTGCTCCAAACGTCACCGCGCAGACCAGCCCGCCTGCCCTGTCTGCAAAACACCCTCTGAATCACCCAGGATCACGGGTGCCGAAGTCTTCGCACCCCTCGCTTCTCACTGACCTCCACTCCGTTGCGGCAGAGCCCTTCCGGGGGGCCCTGCCGCAGCCACCGCCCACCCGCGTCACCCGCCCTTTCCCACCGGGGAGCCAAAAGCCATGAACCCCTTCCTCACCCTCCTGCGCAAAGAAACCCACGAGCTCCTCAAATGGGCGCTCTTGATGGGCGTCCTGCTGATAGCTGTTTTGTCCTTCAGTTTCCAGCGCCCCACCTCGTGGCGCGGGGACGATACCGTCTTTGGCCCCACCCTTGACTTGATCACTACCTTCGGCTTCCCCCTCATCGCCTTCACGCTTGGTTTCCTGGCCACCATTCTTGAATCCAAAGGAGACCGCTGGGCCTTCCTCGTCCATCGGCCCATTGCGCCCAGCCGTTTGTTTCTCGCAAAACTCTCCACTTCCCTGGCGCTCTATTTCCTCGTCACGCTTACGCCTTATCTGATCGCCATGGCTTGCCTCCCCAGCCATTTCTACAAGCCTTTTACCTGGGCCATGGCTCTCCCCGGGCTAGCCGCCATTCTTGCCGGCGCCGTCTACCTTCCCGCAGCCATGTCCATCTCCCTGCGCAACGCACACCGATACCTCCCTCGGATCCTTCCCCTTGGCCCCGCGCTCCTATGCACCTATTACTCCCAGAGCGCGTTTGAGTTCCACCACGCCGTGCTCTGCTGCGTTTTTTTCTTTCTCCTCACTGCGCTCACCGCCTACCACGCCTTCGTCACCGGCGTCTCCTCAGGCGTCAAAGGCTTCCTTAAAACAATCAGTCAGGGCGCGATGGTCATCTCCCTGCTTGCGGGCCTCTGGGTTCTGGCCGCCGCCGCCGCATGGTGCACCCAGATCATCGCCTTGGAATCCTACGGCTACACCCACAACAACTACGCCCTCTATTTCATCGACAATCAGGCCCGCGTCCTCCTCCTCAACACGCAAAACCGCAAGCGCACCGCCACCGACCTCTCTGGCCGGCCTCTGCCTGACTACCCTGGGGAAGTCACCTCTGAAGAGTTCGACAAACACTACCCTCCGCTCGTGGCCGGTTTCCAGACCGACAACCTGTTCTCCCTCCCCGACCGCGGCCCCGCCGCTCCCTACACCGCCGAGCGCCGCTACCTCCTGCACCTGAACCCCGGCAGCTCAAGCGGATGCTGGTGGTTTTATCTCCCCGATTCAGGCCTCATTCAAGGTTTCGATGCCGCCACCAACCGCCATGTCGCCACACTCGACCCCAACACCTTCCCCCACCCCGACGCTCCCAGCCTCCCTCCCGGCACACCCCCTGCCCAGCTTCGCCTGATCCAAAACACCCAGCTCAATACTCCTTTCACACGGGTCATCGCCAGTAACGGCGTCTTCCTCGTTGACCTCGCCAAACACAAACCCTACAAAACCGTCTTTCTCCCCCAGCCCGGCGAAACCATCCTCAGCTACAGCGATGGCTATCGGATCAATAACTCCGAACGAAAAGCCCCCCAATACATCCTCATGACCCCCAAACGCCTGGTTTTCATCGACAGTACCACCCAAGCTGTCGCCTCTGAATTGCCCATTCCGCCTTACTTCAGCCAATCACATGCAAGGATGCGTCTCCTCCTGTTTGGCGACACCCTCATACTCCACGCTTCATCTCGCCCGGAGCTTTTTCTGGGCCCCGCCACGGTTGTTGAGATGGACCTTAAAACCCACCGGATCACCAAGTCCCTTGATCTGCCCATACTCCCCTCCCCGGAATACGACGTGCCCCACATTCCTTCCGCCACCCTCGCCTTGGGCCTGGGCCCAGCGGGTGTCGCAGCCTTGTCCCTGGTGCCCGGAACGATTGATCCTGATATAAACCAAATACCCGACATCCATCTTCATAAAACCGGCTATCCGTGGATTTACGCCTCGGGCATCATCGGCGCAATCGCCTGCCTTCTCCTGGGCCTTGTTCGCCGTCTTTCCCCAGCCCGGCTTCTTCTCTGGCTGGTTTCAGGCGCGCTTCTAGGCCTTCCAAGCTTCCTCCTCATGTCCCTCATCCTCCCATGGCAAGGGCTTGAATCCTGTCCCTCCTGCTCCCGCAAGCGCCCCGTAAACCAACTCCTCTGCCCACGATGCAAAGCCCCCTTCGCACCTCCCGCCTCCACAGGCGGCGATGTCATGGCACCCCTCATCTAACCGCTTCGTCATCCCTGCCTTCCGGAGCCACACCATGAAAATCTTCCTTACCCTGGTGAGCAAAGAAATCCGAGAACACTTCCGCTGGACACTCCTGCTGGCGGTCATCGTTCTGGCCGCCATGGCCTATGGGATGCGCGCCTACTCCACCTTCTCCTACCAGGTTTCTGTTTTTGGCCGAACCTTCAACCTCGTCACCACCTTCGGCTTCCCCCTCGTCGCTGGCGTGCTGGGCCTTCTGGCCACCGTCTTTGAATCCAAGGGAGACCATTGGGCGTTTCTCATTCACAAGCCCGTCTCTCCTCTGAAACTCTTTTGGGGCAAGCTCACCGGCGCATTTGTTCTCTACTTGCTGGCCACCCTTGTCCCTCACATGCTGGTCACCATCTGGGTCAGCAAACCGGAAAACTACGCCTTTCCTTTCCAATGGGCCATGGCGCTCCCCGGGTTGGCCGGCATCCTCGTTGGCGCAGTCTTCCTGCCCGCCGCCTTCACCCTGGGCCTCAGTCAGTCCACCTGGCAAGTCGCCCGATTGCTTCCTCTGGGTCTGGGGCTTTTCTGCGCCGGCCTCGTCGGCATGTACGCCTTTGAATTCCGTCACGCCGTCCTCATCTGGCTTCCTTTTTTCGCCCTGTCCATCCTCTGCGCGCAGCACGTCTTCATCACCGGTGTCGTCACACCTTCGCGCCCCTTCTGGTCCGGTGCTTCTCGACTTCTCTATTCCCTGACTCTGCTCACCGGCCTCTGGGGCATCCTTACCTTCACCCTGGATTCACTCCCCGCATTTCCTCCGGGCCCCCCATACCCCGCTTACCACGCCTATTACCTCACTCATCAGGGAGAGCCCCTTCACTACATCCTGTATTCCGGCCAAGTCACCCTCAAAGATCTCACCGGCAAAACCATCGCCCAGTGGGATGAGCGCCGCTACCCCGAAGAATACACCCGGCACTTTCTCGATCGCGGCGCCGGCTTTTCAAAAGACCCTCTGATTTACGGCACTCAAGTCAGTTACAGCAACTCTGCCCGTTACTTCTACCGGTTCGACGCCATCGCCAATGAAGCATGGTTCTACCTCCCCGATACCCGAGTCATCCAGGGCTATGCCCCGCGTCCACCCAAGCACCCTTTGGGCCACTTTGGCCCTGCCGGTTTCTCAAAGCCAGGCGGCACGCCAACACCCGGCTTTCCCGGCAGGCTCCTCGCCGTCCACGCCTATATCAATAACACCGCCTTCAACTATGTCGCCTTCACCTCCGGCGTCTATCTCATGGACTTCGACGCGCCCAGCGCTGATGCCCCAACTTTCCTCTGCGATCCCGGCGAATCCATCCTCATCACAGGCGAAAACGGCAGCGACAACCCCACCGGTTCAAGCAACTCACCCCAATCGCTCCTTGTCATCACCGACCGTAGGCTCCTTCTGTTCAATTCCGACCGCAAGCTTACTTTTCAAACGCCTTTTACCCTCCCTCCCGTCCCCATCAGTTTTCTTGAGCTTCACCGTCTGGGCGACCAGCTCATCTTCAGCGTCGTCCCTTCAACTGACGCCTATGAACGCCCCAGCTACCTTATCCGTGTCGACCTCAAAACCAGCATTGCCTCGCCCCCCCAGGCCCTTCCCCCGCTCCCGCCCTACATCCCTCCCACCCCCACGCTCAAAAATGCCCTCACCGGCGTCGCCATGGGCCCGCTGGGCAGCATCGCAGCTTACGCCCACCGCACCCCTGGCAATCTTTTTGCCGGCCCCCTCCCTTGGACCGCCCTCTCCGCCCTCATCGGTTTGGTCACCTGCCTGCTGCTGACGATCAAGCATCGATCATCCAAACCCAGCCGCATCTTCTGGGCCATTGGAGGCGCAGTCCTGGGCATTCCCGGAATTCTTCTCATGCTCGCGCTCTGGCAAAAACCTCAACGCCAGCCCTGCCCCGCCTGTTCAAAACCCCGCCCGCTCTCAAGCCCGCTCTGCCCTGCCTGCCACGCCCCCTTCACACCCCCCGCCCCAAACGGCACTGAAGTCTTCGCTCCGCTCACTTAAAACCCCCAAGCCCACGCCTCACTTAGGGGACAGGCCTCCTTTCTTTAGAGAGGAGGCCTGTCCCCTTCCCGTTGCGCTCCCAATTACAATCCGCTCCACCCAGCCTCCCAAACTCAGGACGCGGGACACGGGACACAGGACGCAAGACATGAACCTCCCTCCCATCCTTCCCGAAGGCACCGCCATCGTCACCCGCGTGCCCCTTGGCTCCAAAGAAAACCCGCGCCCCCCGGGCCTGGTGGGCCGGCTCGTCCGCTGCCCGCTGGACCCCACGCACGGCTACCGGGTCACGCTCGTGACCGGGGAGGAGATCACCCTCACGCGTGCGCAATTCTCCGTCCTCACGGAATTCCATTCCCCTGAAGGCCACACCATCAACCCGATGAAGGAATACAACCTTTACGACCACGTCATCCATAAATGCGTGATCGGCTCGCGCGCTTACGGCCTGGACACCGACTCCTCCGACACCGACCATCGCGGCATCTACCTTCCCCCCGCCGATCTCCACTGGTCCCTTGCAGGCGTTCCCGAGCAACTGGAAAACCACGCCACCCAGGAGGTCTACTGGGAATTCGGCAAGTTCATCCAGCTCGCCCTGAAGGCCAACCCCGGCGCTTACGAAACGCTTTACAGCCCGCTGGTGGAACACACCTCCGACCTCGCTCGCCCGCTCCTGGCCGCGCGCGACGCCTTCCTCTCCCAGCTCGCTTACCAAACCTACGTCGGCTACACCCAGTCCCAGTTCCGCAAAATGGAGCAGGACATGCGCAACCAAGGCGGGATCCGCTGGAAACACGCCATGCACCTCATCCGGCTCCTCATGCTCGGCATCGGCATCCTCAAACACCGCACCGTTCAACTCGACGCCTCCGCCCACCGCGACCAGCTCCTGGCCATCAAGCGCCAGGAAATTCCCTGGCCCGACGTCGATAAACTCCGCCTCTCCCTTCAGCGGGAATTCGAACACGAATTCACCCACACCTCCCTCCCCCCACGCCCCGACTACGACAAAGCCAACCTCCTCCTCATCCAAGCCCGCCGAGCCATGACCTGACTCACAAACCTCCACCTCTCGTGTAGGACACGGCCGAGTCTTCGAGGCGCACCACGCCGTCCGCCAGACCCACTCGCACACGAATCACCAAGCCAGCGTCACTTGCAAGCCGGAACAATTTTTCTCCGGCGCCCCAATCCATCGCCCAAAAATCCCTTCCCTTTCACCCCAAACCTTGTCATAATCCCCACCCCAAAAAACTTCCCGGGAATCTGCTCATGTATCTGCCGATGCAAAAACTCAAAGACGCCGCCTCCGCCAGCCGGTATCCGCTTCTCTTTGCCACCGTCTCTGGCGCGCACCTCTATGGCTTTCCCTCGCCCGACTCTGACTTTGACCTGCGAGGCGCCCACATCCTCCCTGCCCGTGAAGTGCTGGCCCTCACTCACGCTTACGACACCCTTGAGCTCATGCGCAACGAGCCCGGATTTGAACTGGACCTTGTCACCCACGACCTGGCCATGTACTTCGACCTGCTCTTGAAAAAATCCGGCAACATGCTGGAGCAGCTCTATTCCCCGCTCGTGGTCCACACCACCCCGGAGCATGACGAGCTCAAATCCATCGCCGCCGGGTGCGTCACCAGCGCACTGGCTTACCACTACCTCGGCTTCGCCCAGACACAGTGGCGGCTCTTCTCCAAGGAAACCGCCCCACGCGTCAAACCCCTCCTCTACATCTACCGGGTCTACCTCACCGGCATCCACATCATGGAAACCGGCGAAGTTCAGGCCAACCTTGTAGATCTCAACAAAAAATACCGGCTCCCCTTCATCGATGACCTCATCGCCCTGAAGCTCGCCGGCCCGGAGAAAGGCACGCTCAAGCAATCCGATCTGGCCTTCCACGAATCCGAGAAAAACCGGCTCGATGCACTCCTGAGAACGCGTAGCGAATCCTCCCACCTCCCCCTCGCACCCAGCGCCGCATGCGCCGGCGCCCTAAGCGATCTTCTGGTCCGACTGCGCCTCAAAACCCTCCCCTGACCAGACCGGCTTCGCCCATAAACCCTCACGGCTTCACCATCACATACGTCGGTGTGTACTTGTTGGTCCGCACCCGGTACTGCTCACCCGCCAGCACCGTTTTACGGAAAATCGCATACGCCAACCCTTTGTTGTCCCGCATGGATCCTACAAACGCCCACCCCGCTTCTTCAAAATTCTTCACCGTCAATCGGCGCTCATCCCAGTCGCCCTCCAGGTTCCCTTCCCGCTGGTCCAGTTGTCCGGCCAGAAACACCACGCCATCCTTTTGAACCACAAAGTCTGCGGCGCCGCCATGATGCACGCCCGGCTCACCGGTCTCCTTGCTGAATATCTGGCAGGTCTTGAGTTCATCCGGCACTTCCGTCCACGACGGCCACATCTGCCCCACCACCGGTTTCTGCATCACCGGAATCGGCTGCAGTCCCCAAACCTGTCCCACCGTCCACTGGCTCGTCTGCCCGGATGAAACCGGCAAGTCTCCAAACACCAGCGACACCGGCCCCGCGCTTGGAAACTCAGACTTCATCTCCCGCGGCATCTCCACCACATCCTTCACAATCACATAAGGCGGCTCATATTTATTACACCGGATCCTCTGCGATTCCCCCGCCTTCATCATCTTGGCGAAAATCGTAAATTCCCGCCCGATCCGGCTCACCGCCATCCCCACCGGCTTCCACCCCTCCTTCATCAGTTGCGCGGAGCTGCGCACGTCGTTGGTCCATCCTCCTAATTTGTTGCCCTGGTATCCATACGCACACGCGATCATCACCACCCCGTCGGATGTCGCCCGAAACACCGTCACCCCCTGTTCGTATCCCGAGTCAGCCCCACCCCCCGGCTCCATGCTGTAGATTTTCGCCCCAGCCAAAAATGCAGGCCGCCGCACCCAGCCGCGCGGCAGTGTCTGGGTTGAAGCCGTTTCCGGCCCCTCCTCAAACGCCACCGGCTTGTAGTGCAGCACCTCCACCCCAGCGCCCCGAAGCGTTCGACCACCGACCGGCCCCGCACCCCCCGCCTGCGCGGCCGCCCCCGCCCCCGTGCCGGCATTTGGCGTCACGGCCATCTGCCCGCCCACCGCCACCGCTGATGCCGTCGTCACCGGCGCCTGCGTTGCCCCCGTACTGGGTGTCCCCACCACAACCACCTGGGCCCCCTTGGAGTCCACCCCCCAAGCCACCCCAAGCGTCCCCCCTGCGGCCATCGTCCCCACCAAACCAAGGATCAATAACCCCTTCACGAACTTCGCCTTCACCATCTGCGCCGTCACCGCTTCCGCGATGCCCAGCACATTCTTGGAGACCCCCGCCCCCAGCCCAGTGGCCCCCTGTGCCACATAAGCGCCTGCAGCCAGCAATTTCTTCACGACCCCCGCCGCAAGAAGAGGCTCCCCGGAAAGGGCCTCAGTGAGCAGCAAGGGCATCACGGTGTAAGAAACCTGGATGCCTCGGCCCGTCAGCGCGTCACGAAGCTTTTCACGCGCACGGTCCAATCGGCCTCGAACCTGACCATCTGTCAGACCAAGCTCCCGTGCCGCCTCGGCCACAGGCTTTTGGTCCACCAGACACAGCACCACCGGTAATCTCAGCTTGTCCGGCAATGCATCAATCGCTTCATCCAGCGCTGCCCGTACTCGCGCCACCTCCTCGGCGCTCACTCCCAATGACACCGCTTCGCCTCGCTCGCCTGACGCGCGACGCTCATGCAGCCCCCTGACCTGTTTTTTGCGTTTCATCTCACAAGCCACCCGTACGGCCACTCGATGAAGCCATGGCCCCAGCGATTGTTCGTCAGCCACCGCCCCAGCCTTCTTCGCCAAAATCAAGAACACCGCTTGCGCAGCATCCTCAACTTCAGCTTGGTCCCCCAGCACACGCCGGCACGTCGCAGACACCATCGCACCATGACGCTCAATCAAGGTCCTGAACGCATCATTGCTTCGCTCCCTGACAAACTGCTTCAGCGGCCCGTCCACGTTGGACATGTGGTCTCCTCACAAAGAAAGAGGGGGTCATCTTCACAATGACATGAAAATCTCAAAGAAAATTTTACATGCTCTCCAAGCCCACCCCACAAATCCACTCAAACCATTAAATAATCAATGGTTATAACCATCCCTGAAAATCCTGAAAATCACCCGCAAACACCCATAAAAAACAAACCCGGCTGCATCAGCCGGGTTTGTTTCAATCATTTCACAATCAATCGATTACTGGCCCTTGCCCTTGCCACCCGCGCCAGGGGCAAAACCCTGCGGCGCTGAAGCTTCGCTCTTAAGCAGTTCCACTTCAAACACCAGCACGGAGTTCGGCGGAATCTTGGCGCCCGCGCCGCGTTCGCCATACCCCAGCTCCGAAGGAATCCAGAAAATGTACTTCGAGCCCACCGGCATCAACTGCAGACCTTCCGTCCAACCCGGAATCACTTGCCCAACCCCAAGGGTCAGCGGCGCTTCCGGCTTGGATTGGTCAAACACTTCACCGTTCACCAGCGTCCCCTTGTAGTGCGCCGTAAACGTATCGTTGGGCCCCGGCTTGGCGCCGGTCCCTTCCTTCACCACCTTGTACTGCAGGCCCGACGCCGTCGTCTTCACGCCTTCGGCAGACTTGTTCTTCTTCAGGAATTCCTCGCCCTGCTTGGCCTGCACAAGGCCCTGTTCCCGCCGGGCCAGTTCAGCCTGGTACATCTTCTTTTGTTCCTGCGCCATCGTCACCTGACCGGTGTCCTTGGCCAGCTCCGCCTTGGCGATGTCTTTATCCAGCCGGGACAAAACCCACTTCATCTCCAGGATCCCAAGGTCGGCCGCGGAAACGTCCGCCTTCCCCTTTGAGCCATCCACGATGCCCTTGATGAATTGTTCCGCATCAAGACCCACTTCCTTGCCGCCTGAAAGCTGCTTACCCATCTGCACGCCCTGGGCATAGCTGAACTGGGCATTGATATCGTCAGGAATCACCACTGTCGCCGCGGGCGCGGCAGCGGGAGTTAAAGCAGGCTTGTCTTCAGCGAACGCCAACGATGCCACGGATGCCGGGGCTGCGATAAGCAGAGCGGCGAGCCAGCGAGAATTCATACGATGCCTTTCTTATGGGTTGATCCAAGTCTATCTCTGCGCTTGCGGACATGAGCCGCAACATCTTACTGTGGACATTACGACTCGGCACGCCGGGTGGTTCACCCGGCCCCGTCAGACACAAGGAGCACTCATGGCTGGCAAGCAATACTGGTTGATGAAGTCCGAACCCGAAGCCTTTTCCATCTCCGACCTCGCCAAAAAAGGCAAAACCTGCTGGGACGGCGTACGTAACTACCAAGCCCGCAACTACATCCGCGACCAGATGGCCATCGGCGACGGCGTCCTCTTCTACCACTCCAACGCCGACCCCACAGGCGTCGCCGGCATCGCCGAAATCTGCTCCAAGGCCTACCCGGACTCCACCGCCTGGGACCCAAAGCACGATCACTTTGACCCCAAAACCAAAAAAGACGCCCCCGCCTGGATGATGGTCGACATCAAATTCGTCGAAAAATTCCCCAAAACTGTCTCCCTCGACGACCTGCGCGCCAACCCCAAACTCGCCGACATGCTCGTCCTCAAACGCGGCCAACGCCTCTCCATCCAACCCGTCACCCCCGCCGAATTTGAGGAAGTCCTCAAAATGTCCCGCGCATCCCGATAACCCTCTTCCTGCATCCCCACCATTTCGTCACAACCCCGCAGGTTTGTTTCAAACACCTGTCGGATTATCCAATACCTCCGCCACCCCCTTGCGCAACCCCCGTCCTCTCTATATTGATATGACATACGATCATCGGCCCCATCCCCCTTTAAGGATCTGTCATGCTTGATATCGATCTTCTCGCCGGCAGCGAAGTCGACCGCGCCACCAAAATCTTCCACCGCGACGGCTTTGTCGCAATCAAAAACGCACTCACACCCGCACAACTTGAATTCGCCCGCGCCGGCGCCGCCCGCGTCATCAAAGAGCAGCTCGACGCCGACCCCGAACGCAAAGGCAACCGCGGAAGCTACCGCTATTCCTTTGGCCCGCAAACCCACCACCCCGAATGGGCCATGCTCATCGACCTGCCGGATATTCTTAACATCGTCGAAAAAATCTGGAGCTCATCCCACTTCAACTGCTCCGGCGCAGGCGGCGACTACTCCCTCCCCGGCGCTCAAATGCAGCCCCTCCATAAAGACATGGGTGACTTCTTCCAGGACCCTCAAGGCGTCGTCACCTTTCACGACCCCATCGCCCCTTTCATCGTCGTCAACTTCCTCATGGTCGACTTCAACAAGACCGTCGGCGGCACACGCTTTGTCCCCTGCACGCAACGCCACCGCGGCCCCATCCCCTCCGTCGAAGAAGAACCACGCTGGATGCAAAACTCCATCATCCACGCACCCGCAGGCACCGCCCTGGTCCGCGATGTCCGCTGCTGGCACGGCGGGCCCCCCAACAACTCCGACATCACCCGCCCCATGACCAGCGTCGGCTACTTCGCCCCCTGGTTCCACGGCGGATTCACCCGCCACCTCCCCAAAGCACAATACGAAAAGCTCTCCAAACGCGGCCAGGAAATCTGCAAGTACATCGTCAAAGACTAAACCCGATTCCAACGATCCCACCAGCACACCGTCGCCCCAAGCGTTGGTGTGTTTTCTTTTACCCCTCCAATCCCTCTTCCAATTCATAAATCCGAAATTTCAAATTTTAAATCCTCTTCCCCGCCTCTTCTTACAATGTCCCCTGCAACAGCACCCTTCCTGGGGGAGAGAAAATTGGGGAACTCGGAATGCCATCATCCAAACAAGACTTCTTCGCCTATGTGAACTCGCTTCCTTTCATCGACACGCACAGCCACGCCGCAGGCATGGACACCGGCACCCCGGTTGATGACAAAGCCCCGCTCACCCTCGCCCAGATCATCTTCTTCGACTACCTCACTTACCTCTCCGGTTCCGCTGTCGATGACGCCAAGCCCATCGAAGGCCTTGCCGGCACCATGGACAAGCCCATCGAGCGCACCTACGCGCAAATCGCACCCATCCTCGATAAATACCGCGCACTCACCACTTGGCGGGTCATGCGCGAAGGCCTGCGCACCCTTCACGGCTTTGAAGGCGACGACATCAACGCCTCTAATTTCGACGCCCTTGACGCCAAGGTCCGCGCCAAATACGCAGAGTTCGGCCAGCGCGCCTGGCTCCGCTCGGCCCTCTTCTCCAGCAACACCATCCTGCAGAACCAGATGGTCACCATGCCCTACGTCACCGACCATTACGAAGCACTCTCTTACGACGAACGCCGCGCCCAGCAGGCTTTTCTGCTTCCGAGCCTCATCCTCGACGGCTACCTGTTCTCCGGCTTCGCCTCCGGCACGCCCGGCCGTGAACGCACCCTTGAACTCTTAAACGCCTCCATGGGCAAATACGAGGAATACCTCGACGTCCTGGGCCGCGCCCTGGACCTCTTCAAAGCCCGAGGCGGCTGGACCGTCAAACTCCTCATCGGCTACCACCGCACCCTCCACTTTGAAGAAGTCAGCGACCGCAGGGCCGAAGACATCTGGGTCAAAGCCAAAGGTGCACCCACCAAAAATCTCTCTCCCGAAGACTTCAAAGCCCTTCAGGACAACCTCTGCTGGCACCTCCTGGAAATGTCCCGTGACCGTGGCCTTGGCCTCCAGGTCCACACCGGCTACAGCTACCCCACACGCAACACCGACCCTGAAACCATGATGAACCTCATGAAGAGCCGCCGCCTCCAGGGCCTCAAGCTCGACATGTGCCACTCCGGCTGGCCAAACGACGGCGGCGCCATGGTCATGGCCCGCACCTATCGCCACGCCTACATGAACTTCTGCTGGACCCCAATGCTCGGCTCCACGCTCGGTCGCAGAATCATGTCCGAAGCCATCGACATCGTCCCCTCCAACAAACTCCTCATCGGCACCGACTGCGCCACCGCCGAAGCCTTCGTCGGCACCACCGCGCTCCTGCGCCATGAGCTCTCCACCGTCCTCTGGGACAAAGTCGAAAATCGCCTCATCTCCGACACCGTCGCCCGAAACCTCGCCAAAGCCATCTTCCACGACAACTCCGTCGAATTCTTCGGCCAGGCCGTCCTGCGCCTCCCCGGCGTCCAAGCCTGACCTTCAACGCAACGACTCCTCGCTCCCCCCTCTGAATCGCTCTCTGAAAAACATCTAACATCTAACCTCATACATCTACCATTCCCTTCCTCTGACCAGACCCCAGCCCCTAGACCCCAGACCCTTCCTCTTATCCTATTCCCAATCTGAAAACCCAGATTCTCATTTTGACTCCCAAAATTCCCTAATTCCCCCTGACTTCCCCCCAAAAGCCTCTGGCACGGGTGTTGCAATACACCCCTGCATGATCAGCCACGTACATAACCACCAGCGTATCTGTCTCGTCGGCGCCACTTCGGACATCGGCAATCTCGGCGTCACCGCGCTTTGCCACGCCGCCGTCAACGGCCTCGCCGAACGCGGCGTTGAAGACATCAGCGTCTTCGATCACACCGACGGCGTCCGTCACGGCGCTGTCGAGTCTTCCGACGGCCCCACACCCGTCATGTTCCTCGGCGCCGTCAACTCAGGCGGCATCTTCCAGCACTCAAACCTCTGGAACATCCGCATCTCCGCACGCCTCGGCGGGCTCAACAACCCCGCGGCCCTCGCCATGAAAGCCGCCAGTGCCGTCCTTGATCTCTCCTCCGGCGACGGCTTTACCGACGTCTACGGCAAAGCCCGCTTCCAGGCCGTCACCCTTCCCAAACTCATCGCCATCGAATCCGGAAAACCCCTGGTCCTGCTTCCTCAAACTTTCGGCCCCTTCAATGATCCCGCTTGCAAAGCCAAAGCCCGCTACATTCTCCAGCACACCTCCCAGGCCTGGGCCCGCGACCCGGAAAGCTACGCCGCGCTTAAGGAACTTCTGGGCAACGATTTCGACCCCCACCTTCACCACGAAGGCGTGGACATGGCCTTTGGCCTCCAGCCCACCATGCCCATCCGGACGCCTGATTGGCTCCAGGAATTGACCCAGGATCGCGACCGCAAACCCCTCGTCGGCCTCAACGTCTCCGGGATGCTCTATTCCCGCGCAAACTCGCGCGAAGCCTTCGGCCTCCAGTCCGACTACGGCCACCTCTGCCAGAACTTTCTGCGCTGGCTCATGAACCAGACCGATGCCCAGGTCATGCTCGTCCCCCATCTTCTTGGCACTCACGAGTCAGACCTCACAGCTTGCCAGAGCCTCCTGGAAACCGTTGGTCCCCAAGACGCCCACCGTGTCCGGATTCTTGGAAACGTTGTCCATCCCGGCATCCTCAAGTGGTACGTCGGCCACTGCGATTATTTCATCGCCGGCAGGCTCCACGCCGGCATCGCCTCTCTCTCCCAGGGCATTCCCACCACCGCCCTGGCGTACAACTCCAAATTCGCCAGCATCTTCGCCTCCTGCCAGCAGCGCAATTCCGTGATCGACCTCCGCCACCACGACCGTGAAACCGCGATGGGCCTGCTCATTCGCAACTGGTGCAACCGCCAGGCAACCCGAGACAATCTGATTGATCCCATCAAGCAGGTCCGCCTGCGCTGGGCTCAGCAGTTCGACGCCATCGTCATGTCGCAACCCGCCACATCCCGCGACGCCCACCAATAACCCGCTGGCGGTGTCCCTCCATTTTTATCAGTGAGGTGCCTGAGGCTGGTTTCCCAATGCGTGGTCAGCCGCGCATCACAGCATCTTCACCACCACATACGTCACATCGTCCTCAGCCACCGTCGCGCCGCCCCGGTGCTTCGCCAGACGGATATCCAGTTCCTGGGCAATCTGCGCCGCCGACAACCGATGGTTCTCACGCAAAAACGCCTTGAGCCCTTCACGCCCGAACTGCTTGCCTGCGGCGTTGTGCATCTCCCACACCCCGTCCGTCCCGATAAACACGATGTCCCCGGGCTTAAGCCCTGTGCGCGTGTAATCCTCGTACGTCGCAGCCGGGTCCACCCCCAGCACAAGGTCCGTTTCGTGCAGGTCTTCAAATTCCTGCGTCGCCGCATGGAAAACAAACGGCGGATCATGCCCCGCTGACGCCCACCTCAAGCTCCCCGCCTCCGGATCGATCGATACCAGCACCAGCGTCATGAACCTCTCATGGCGCGTGTCCTTCGACAGCACCACGTTGATCTTCGACATCAATGTCGAAAGCTGCCCCACCAGATCGCTGTGCGCATGCAGCACCGCTCGCGCCGTCGCCATCAAAAACGCCGCAGCCACCCCATGGCCTGACACATCGCCCACCGCGGTGAACAACACTTCCCGGCCCAGCGCCGTCACATCCAGAAAGTCGTAGTAATCCCCGCCCGTCGCATCGCAGTAGCTGCTGTGCCCCACCACCTCCAGGTGCTTGTAGGTCGGGTTTTCCGCGGGCAGCAGGCTCAATTGCACCTGCTTGGCCAGCTTCAGGGAGTGCTCCAGCTTCTCGCGCTTGCGCCGGCTGTCCTCCGCCTGCTTGCGCTCGGTGATGTCGATGTGCAGCACCACCGCGCCATCCAGGCGCTTTTCATGCACCGGCGTCGCCAGCAGCCGGTACCACACCTCGCCCGTGGGCAGCACCACCGAATATTCCACCGCGTATTCCCGCAGCGAGCCCGACAGCACGCCCCGGATTCCTTCCGCAGCTTCGTACGCCGTCTGCGCCATGTCGTCTCCGGCCTTGGCGCACGCATCCAGGTAGTTGTCGCCCACTTTGTACGGGTACTGATGGAAAAATCCCATCTGCGTAAACCGCTGCCACGCGTTGTTGGCCGCCACGATCACCCCGCGCGAATCCAACAGCACGATGTTCGCCGTGATCGCATCGAGAATAGCTCCCTGGATCTGTGCCTGACGCTTGAAGCGCTCGTCGTTCTCCTGCTTTCGCGCCTCTGCCTCTTTCCGGTCGGTGATGTCCGTATGCGTTCCCAGGATGCGCGTCGCGCTCCCCGCGGCGTCGCGTGCGATCACCATCCCGCGCGAAAGCACCCACTTGTGCGTCCCGTCGTTGCAGATCATGCGCATTTCGCACACGTACTGGTTGGTTTCCCCGTCAAGATGCTGATGCAGGGTGGACATCACCCTCTCCAGGTCATCGGGGTGCACCAGTCTCGACCATTCGATAATCGTCGTCCCCACGTCTTCGTCGCTGTACCCCAGCATCTCCTTCCACCGCTTGGAGTACGTCGCTTCTCCCGCCGCCATGTCCCAGTCCCATACGCCGTCGCCCGCGCATTCCAGGGCAAACTTCCATCGCTCTTCGCTCTCACGCAATGCGGTCTGCGCACGCCGGCGTTCTTTCCGGTTCTTGGCCTCAGCCAGCTCGCGCGTCACCGCGGGCACCAGCCGTGCCATGTTGTCCTTCATCAGGTAATCATGCGCGCCCACGCGCATCATGATCACCGCATTCTCTTCACCGATCGATCCGGATACCACGATGAACGGCACGTCCAGGTTCGTCTTTTTCAGCACCATCAGCGCCGCGGGCGCATTGAAGTCCGGCATCTGAAAGTCGCAAAGCACCACGTCCCACACTTCGTTTTGAAGCGCTTCATACATGTCATGCGCCGTTTCCACACGGCGCGAATGCACCCGGTACCCCGCCTTCTCCAAATGACGGAGCGTCAACGCGGCATCGGATAACGAATCCTCCACAAGCAACACCCGCAGCGGTTCGTGGATCATTCCGGCCTCACTTTCGGCGGTTCCTCGTTCAGCAACAGCCAATACACCCCCAACTGGGCCATCGCCTTCACAAACTGATCAAAACTCACCGGCTTTCGGATGTAGCTGTTCACCCCGTTGTCGTACCCCGCAGCCCGGTCCTCTTCCTGGTTCGACGAAGTCATGATCACCACCGGCACACGCCGCGTCCTCGCATCACCGCGGATGCGCTTAAGCACATCCAGCCCGTTGATCTTCGGCAGCTTCAGATCCAGCAAAATGAGCGCAGGCACCTGCAGCACGTCCCGCCCCTCATAAGCCCCCTCGCCAAACAGATAATCCAGCGCCTCTTGCCCATCCTCCGCCACCATCAGCGGATTCATCATCCCGCTCTTATCCAACGCACGCCGAGTTAACGCGATATCACTCGGGTTGTCCTCAATCAAAAGAATTGTGTCCGTCCTCATCGCAAAGCCTCCTGCGCAACCCAACCACTCATCCGAATTCGTCCATTGTCGACAACAACATTCATGGCGATATCGATCACTTGCCCCAGAGGGCGCCCGTATAAAACTTCCATGCACACGTTTCCACCGCATGTACACAAATTGTCTTGGCCCGGAGCAAACATATGCGTACGGCCTCCGTCGAGCTACGAATTCACATCATTTCATTAAACCTCAAACCAGTTTCCAGCCTTGAATCAGGCCATCAACTTCCGACAAATATGTGATTGCAAGCACGAATTGCCCCGCAGGGTTCTAAAAAACGCTTCGTTCGTGCCCCTGCGAGCACAACAAAGTGTTAATCGACAATAGCAACCTCAGCCGATCATTTCAGGTGTCAACAAAAAGAGTTGTGGAATAACGTTCCGAGAAACCGCCGCCGTTGATTAGAATCAAATGTATTCTCAATGGCAATCCAAATTTTGCACGGCGAATCAGTCCACCACTTCTTCCTTGAGGGTACATGCTCGACACCGCCACCAGGCTTTTGGTCATTCTCATTGATGAGCATCACTATGCAGTGCCTCTGCTTGCCGTTTCAAAAGTCGTCCATGCAGTGGAAGTCACACCTTTGCCCGGCGCGCCGGCTTCCATTCTCGGCGTCTTTAACCACCGCGGCACGGTGATCCCCCTTTTGAACCTCCGCGCCCAGCTCGCCGTGCCCTCCAGGCCCATCACCCTTTCCGACCGGTTCGTCATCGTCACCGTGAAGGATCAGACCCTCGCCCTCCTCGTGGATGATGTCCGGGGCCTCATTGAGCGCCCCGTGCAGGAACTGGCATCCATGAACAAAACCACCGTCCAGCTCGGCCACGCCTCCAACGCCGTCCACACACATGACGGCCTGGTGCTGGTTTACGATCTGGGCCAGGCCCTGTCGCAGGAAGAATGGTCCACGCTCAACACCGCAGTCGCGAGGAACCCGATTGGTTGATCTCCCGATCCATGACCCTCTGCTCAGGGAGTTCACCGGGTTCATCGCCCGGTCCACGGGGCTGTCCTTTGACGTCTCGCGCAACCCTGATGTTCTCCGGGCGCTCAAATCCATTTCCCACGACCTCGGCTTTGCCAGCGTGCGCGCTTGCGTGCAAAGCATCATTCATGATCCGCTCACCCCGGAGCGCCTCGCCGTCCTGGCCCGTTGCCTCACCATCGCTGAGACCTATTTCTACCGCGACCCATCCTCTTTGGACGCCCTGGCCACCCACATCCTTCCGCCCCTCATTCAAGCCCGTCGAAGCAGCCTTAACCGCACCATCCGCGCCTGGAGCGCCGCCTGCTGCACCGGCGAAGAGGTCTACTCCATCGCCATCGCCCTCACCCGGGCCATTCCGGATTGGCAGCAGTGGGACATTTCGGTCCTGGGCACCGACATCAACCCTTTCGCCCTGGCGCGTGCAAAGGCCGGCGTTTACGGCGAATGGTCTTTCCGCTCCGCTCCACCATGGCTTAAAGAGCAATACATGCTCCCCGCCTCCCCCAACACCTGGGAGGTCCGCCCACACATCAAAGAGCTGGTTCGCTTTGAACAGCTCAACCTCGTCGGCGACGACTATCCCGCTCCCGCCAGCCGCACCACCGGCATTGATCTGATCTTCTGTGCCAACGTCCTCATGTACTTCACCGACGCGCACGCCGTCGCCACCGTCCAGAAATTCGCCCGCGCCCAGTCGCCCGCGGGCTGGCTCCTCATCGGACCAAACGACATTCCCAGCACGCTTCCAAACACCTATCACCCCGTGCGCACAGGCATGGTCACGGCATACCACATGGGCCCGCCCGTGCCGGCCGGCGTCCACCCGACTGCCACCCACGCCCCCCTTCCTTTTCGCCCGCACCCCATCGCGCTGCCCAAGCTCCCCTTGCCTGTCGCCGTCTCTGCGCAGCCCACCCCCAAGCCCGCGCCTGTCCCCGCGGCGCCCGCTCCGGACCTTGGCGCCCTTGCCCGCACCCTGGCCAACCAGGGAAACCTCCCCCAGGCCCTGGAAACCTGCGACCGCTGGCTTCTGGCCGATAAAACCAACTCCCGCGCCCACTACCTCAGGGCCGTCGTCCTCACCGAAATGGGCAACACCGTCCCCGCCGCAGCCTCTTTGCGCAAAGCCCTTTACCTTGACCCTCAATTCGTCATGGCCAGTTTCACCGCCGGTAACATCGCCCTAAGCGCCGGCCACGCCCGCGAAGCGCAAAAGCACATGGCCCATGTCGTCCGCCTCCTCCAGGGCCTTCCTCCAGACGACACCGTCCCCGAATCCGATGGCATCACCGTGCAGCGGCTCACCCAGCTTGCAACCATGTTCCTCACCCGTGAGGCCACCCTGTGACCAACGACACATCTCATCCCACCCCGCAGCAAGACCAGCACACCCGCGACACCCTCAAGGCCCGCGCCCAGGCCATGGCGCAGGCCCCCGCCGACGCCGTACGCCAATCCACCCTCATCACCCTCTTGGAATTCAGCCTCGCCAAGGAACGCTACGCCGTTGATCTCACCCACGTGCGCGAGGTCTCCCGCCTCACCCATCTCACCCCGGTGCCCGGCACCCCTCCCTTCGTAGCGGGTCTCATCAATCTCCGCGGCCAGTTCATCTGCGTCATCGACATCAAGAATTTCTTTGATCTCCCCGCGCCGGGCATCACTGATCTCCACGCCGCCATCGTCATCCAGCACGCCGGTGCGGAGCTTGGCATACTTGCCGACACCATCATCGGCATGCGCACCATCCAGCCCGACACGCTCCAGCCATCCCTTCCAACCCTCACCGACATCCGGGCCGAATACCTCAAAGGCATCACACCCGATCACACCGTCGTTCTTGACGCCCTCAAGCTCCTGGCCAGCCCCAGGACCCTCGTCGACCAGGGCTCTAACTGATACCTTCCACCCCTACTTCACCCAACACCCTTTCAAGCCAAAAACAACGGAGTCTCGCCTATGAAACTGACTGTGGGAGCCAAAATAGCCGCTGGTTACGCCGTCGCCCTCGCCATCCTTCTTTGCATCGGCATCGTCGCCCTGCAAAGCACGCGCACGCTCACCAAAACCGCCGAGGACGTCACCCACACCCATGAGGTCTTAAATGAGCTGCAAAGCCTCCTCCAGGTGCTCATCGACGCCGAAACCGGCCAACGCGGCTTCCTCATCACGGGTGATGACAGCTACCTTGACCCCTACAACGGCGTGAAGGAAAAAACCGAAAAAACCCTCGCCCAGATCAGGAAACTCACCACTGAAAACGAAGACCAGGACAGGAATAACGCCGATCAGAAAAGAAACCTTGTCGTCCTTGAGCCTCTGGTTGACCACAAAGTCAAAACCCTTGCCGAAGGCATCCAGATCCGAAAGTCCGATGGCGCTCAGGCCAGCACTGACTGGATCAAGAAAGACAAAGGCAAAGAGCAGATGGACCTCATCCGCAAAGCCATCGCCGAAATGGTGAACGTGGAGGACGTCCTCCTCGTCAAACGTTCCAAGATCGCCAACGATTCCGCTGACAACTCCAACAACACCATCCTCGCCGGCACCGCCATCGCCTTTGTCGTCCTCACCCTCCTGGCCATCTTCATCACACGCAACATCGCCGTTCCTCTGCGCCAGATCACCAACACCGCGGAAAAAATCGCCTCCGGCGAACTCGGCTCCCGCATCACCCTCACCGCCCGCACTGACGAAGTCGGCGAGCTCTCCCAATCCTTCGACAAAATGACCCGCGCCCTCGCAGGCATGGCGGACGTCGCCGGCAAAATCGCCTCCGGCGACCTGCGCGTCCAGGTCTCTCCCCAGTCCGAACGCGACATCCTCGGCAACGCCTTCAAATCCATGATCGAAAACCTTCAGATACTCACCCGCCAGATCACCGAAGGCGTCAGCGTCCTGGCCTCCTCCACCAACCAGATCTCCACCTCCACCGCGCAGCTTGCCGCCGGCGCATCCGAAACCGCCGTCGCCGTCAGCCAGACCACCACCACGGTTGAGGAAGTCCGCCAGACCGCTCAGGTCGCCACCCAGAAGTCCAAGCTCGTCTCGGACAACGCCCACCATGTCGCCCAGGCCACCATCTCCGGCCAGAAAGCCACCCAGGCCACCCTGGAGGCCATGAAGCGCATCCGCCAGCAGATGGACTCCATCGCCGACAGCATGGCCCGTTTGAGCGAACAAACCCAGGCCATCGGCCAGATCATCGCCTCCGTCGAAGACCTCGCCACCCAGTCCAACCTCCTCGCCGTCAACGCCGCCATCGAAGCGGCCAAAGCCGGCGAACAGGGCAAGGGGTTCGGCGTCGTTGCCCAGGAAGTCCGCAGCCTGGCCGAGCAATCCAAGCAGGCCACCAACCAGGTCCGCACCATCCTGAACGACATCCAGAAGGCCGCCAGCGCAGCCGTCATGGCCACCGAGCAAGGCAGCAAAGCCGTCGAGCACGGCGTCAAACAGTCCGGCGACACCGGCGACGCCATCCAAACCCTCTCCAGCAGCGTCTCCGAGGCCGCCCAGGCCGCCACCCAGATCGCCGCCTCCAGCCAGCAGCAGCTCGTCGGTGTCGATCAGGTCGCCGCCGCCATGGTCAACATCCGCCAGGCCAGCACCCAAAACGCCGACAGCGCCAAGCAGCTTGAGTCCGCCGCCCACAGCCTCAAGGAACTCGGCACCCGGCTCGACCTGGCAATCAGGAAGTACAAAGCCTGATACCCACCCACCTTCTTTTCAGGTAACCCTACTCAAAGGAACAGCCTTGCCATCTTCTCTGACCAGACCCTAGCCCCTAGACCCCCCAGACCCTACCCCATGTCCACCCAAGACGAAAACTTTCTCAGAAAGCTCCGCGAAACCTTCCAGGCCGAAGCGCGCGAGCACATCCAGAGCATCTCAAACACGCTTCTGGAACTGGAAAAGGCCCCGCCAAACGCTTTGCCCCCGGCAAGCGTCGAGGTCGTCTTTCGCAGCGTCCACAGCCTAAAGGGCGCAGCCCGCTCCGTCGGCATCAGAGACGTGGAAACCATCTGCCAGTCCATGGAAAATGTCTTTCAGAGCTGGAAGAACCGGCGCATCCCGCCCAACAGCCGTCTTTTCGACACCCTCCACCACGCCGTCGACACCCTCACCACCCTCCTCTCGGGCACGGACCCCGGCACCGCCCGCGCACGCGATGAAATCGTCTCCCGGCTCGACGCCGCTGCTGCGGCAGGCGGGCCCGCCACGCCTCCACCCCCGCCTCAGGCCACCCCCATTTTCGCCCCCGCTTCCACCACCCCACCCCTCTTATCCAGACCCTCCACGCCTCAACCCCCTTCCCAGCCGGCTCCCCAGCCCGCTGCGCCCGAACCCCTCACCACCACCCTGCCCGCCTCCACCCCAGCCGCGCAAAGCGTGCGCGTCCAGGTGGCAAAGCTCGACGCCCGGCTCCTTCAGGCCGAAGGCATGCTTTCCATCAAAAACAGCGCCATTCAGCAGGCCGCCAACCTCCGCGACACCGTCGCGCAGTTTGATGAATGGCAGACCCGCTGGATGCACGTCTCCAGTGAGGCCAAAAACCTCCAGCAGGCCATCCACCAGCACGAAGGCCCCTCCCAGGTCCAGGCCTCCGCGCAGCTCGTCTCCTTCCTTGAATTCAACCACGACTACATCCGCTCCCTTCAGGAACGCCTGCGTGAGCTCGCCCAGAACGCCGCGCAGGACCGCCACCACATCGCCCGCAGCGTCGACAGCCTGCTTCAGGACTCCAAAGAACTCCTGATGCTCCCCTTCCAGACCGTCGCCGATGTCTTCCCCAAGCTCGTGCGCGACATCAGCCGCGACCAGGGCAAAGACGCCCGGCTCACCGTCCAGGGCTCCGACGTCCCCATCGACAAGCGCATCCTTGAGGAAACCAAGGACGTCTTCATCCACCTTTTGAGGAACTGCGTCGACCACGCCATCGAGTCCCCCGACCAGCGCACCCGGCTGGGCAAGCCCCCCACCGGCACCATCACCATCGCCGTCTCCCGCCAGGGCTCCGGCTCCGTTGAGATCGTCCTCACCGACGACGGCTCGGGCATCAATGCCCAGGGGTTGAAAAACGCCGCCCTG
This sequence comes from uncultured Phycisphaeraceae bacterium, assembly GCA_964542875.1. Lineage (GTDB taxonomy): Bacteria > Planctomycetota > Phycisphaerae > Phycisphaerales > Phycisphaeraceae > CAZGOM01. The sequence goes on along the minus strand of CAZIWA010000029.1, from coordinate 8,277 downwards.
AAGCTGGGCCACATCACCCACGCCCAGGCTCAATCCCTCACCGATGCCCAGGCCTGCCAGCTCATGTTCCTCTCGGGCACCTCCACCAGCCCCAAGATCACCTCCATCTCCGGCCGCGGCTTGGGCATGGCCATCGTCCATTCCAAGATCCTCGGCCTCGGCGGGCACATCCAGGTCCAAAGCACGCTCGGCAAAGGCACCACGTTCAAAATCACCCTCCCTTCCACGCTCTCCACCTTCCGCGGCGTTCTCATCCACGTCGGCGCTGCCACCTGCCTGGTCCCCAGCGCCTCCGTCGTGCGCGTCATCCGCGTCTCCCCGGACGAAATCCAATCCGTTGAAAACCGCCAATCCATCTCCGTTGACGGCCGCCCCGTCTCCCTGGTCCTCCTTCAAGGCATACTTGGCGTAAAACCCGGCCCCTCAGCAGGCGGCCAGCACAAGTTCCTCCCCGTACTCCTCCTGGAAGCCGCCCAGCAGCAGATGGCCTTCATCGTGGATGAAGTCCTTCATGAGGAGGAAGTCCTCGTCAAACCCCTCCCGCAGCCGCTCAAGCGTGTCCGCAATATCGCCGGCGCCGCCGTCATCCGCTCCGGCGATGTCGCCGTCGTGCTCGACATCCCCGATCTCATGGCCAGCGCCCGCTCGCCGGGCCAGCCCCAGGCTCTTTTTGTCCCCCGCGACACCCCCGTCGTCACCACCACCGTTAAACGCATCCTTGTCGTGGAGGACTCCATCACGTCCCGCATGCTCATCAAAGGCATTCTCGAATCCGCGGGTTATGACGTCCGTACCGCTGTCGATGGCGTCGAAGGCTTCACCGTCCTGCGTGAAGAACCCTTCGACCTTGTCGTCTCCGACGTGGAAATGCCTAGAATGACAGGCTTGGATCTCACCGCCAGAATCCGAACCGAAAAACGCTTTGAGCACCTCCCCGTCATCCTCGTCACCGCGCTGGAATCCCAGGCCCAGCGCGAACAGGGCATCGACGCCGGAGCCAACGCCTACATCGTCAAAAGCCGGTTTGACCAAAGCAATCTCCTTCAGACCGTGCAAAGGCTGATCTAAGACTCCATGCGCCATCCCAAGCAAATCAAGGTCCTCATCGTCGAAGGCAACCCGGCACTCCGGGTTTTGCTGCTTAAGATCCTCCAGGCCGACACCGACATACTCGTCACCGGCACGGCGTCCACCGGTGCCTCCGCCCTGGCTCTTTTGCGCTCAAATCCCTCCGATGTCGTACTCATGGACATCCAGCTTCCCGATAAGGATGCTTACGAAACCACCCGCATCATCATGGAAAGCTGTCCCCTGCCCATCGTTGCCTGTTCCGACGCCGGCAAACAGGCCATCAGCACCTTTGATGTCACCCAGATGGGCGCCGTCGCCATCGTTGAAAAACCCTCCAACTCTGCCGCGCCGGACTTTTCCTCCATCGCCGCCAGGCTGATCCAGACCCTCAAGCTCATGTCCGAGGTCAAAGTGGTTCGCAGGTGGCGCAGACCCGTCACACCCAATCCGCTCCCCGTCGTCACCGCCGCCCTCAAAACCCCGCTGTTCGCCCAGAAAACCAAATTCGTCGCCATCGGCGCCTCCACCGGCGGCCCCCCCATCCTCCGCGACATCCTCTCCGCCCTCCCCAAAGACTTCCCCGCCCCCGTGCTCCTGGTCCAGCACATCGCCCCCGGCTTCCTCGACAACCTCGTCCAGTGGCTCCGCCTCACCAGCGGTCCGGAAATCAGCGTCGCCAAAAACAACCTCATGCCCCTCCCCGGCAAAGCCTATTTCGCACCCGACAACCTCCACATGGGCGTCAACCCCGACGGCTCCCTCATCCTCAGCCCCACCCCCCAGGAGTCCAACGTCCGTCCCTCCGTCTCCTATCTTTTCCGCTCAATCGCGGAAAATTTCGCTCCCGTCAGCGTCGGCGTCCTGCTCACCGGCATGGGCAAGGACGGCGCCGCGGAACTCAAAACCATGCGCGATCGCGGCGCATTCACCATCGCCCAGGACCGTGAAACCTCCGTCGTCCACGGCATGCCCGGTGAGGCCATTAAGCTCGACGCCGCATCAATCGTCCTTCCATCGGATAAAATCGCTCAGGCCCTTGTTGGACACGTCTATCAACAGCCCAACCACGAACAGGCTTCCATATGAATCAAATCAGCACCCTCACCACCAACCCGATCAATGTCCTCGTCGCCGAGGACAGCCCCACCCAGGCGCAGCAGCTCATCCACATCCTTGAGAAACGTGGCTGCAACGTCACCTGGGCCCATGACGGCGTTGAAGCCCTCCAACTCGCCCGCGCCAGCAAGCCCACCCTCGTCATCACCGACATCATCATGCCCGAGATGGACGGCTACGAGCTCTGCCACCAGATCAAGTCCGACCCGGACCTGGCCAACCTCCCCGTCATCCTCGTCACCACCCTCTCAGACCCCTACGACGTCATCCGCGGCCTTGAATGCCGGGCCGATAACTTCATCGTCAAGCCCTACGACGAGCATTACCTCGTCGCCCGCATCCAGTTCGTCCTCGTCAATTATGAAATGCGCAAGCATGACAAGAGCCGCGGCGAAATGGGCATTGAAATCACTTTCAACGGCCAACGCCACTTCATCACCGCCGACAGGCTCCAGATCCTCAATCTCCTGCTTTCCAGCTACGAAACCGCCATCCAGCGCAACCAGGAGCTCGCCCGCGCCAAGGACGACCTCCGCGCCGTCAACGACTCCCTCACCTCCAGCAACAAAGAGCTTGAGGCCTTCAGCTACTCCGTCTCTCACGACCTTCGCGCCCCCCTTCGCGGCATCTCAGGCTTCGTGCGCATCCTCGCGGAGGACTATGCCCCCAAGCTTGACGCCACCGCCATCGACCTCATCACCCGCGTGCAAACCTCCTGCGACCGCATGGCCCTCATCATCGACGACCTTCTGAGGCTTTCGCGCCTCGCCAGCCACCAGTTGGTCAAAGAGCCCGTCAACCTCTCCGAGCTCGCCGAATCCGTCATCGTCGACCTTCGCCATTTTGAACCCGACCGCAACGCCACCGTCACCGTTCAACCCAATATCGACGCCAACTGCGACCGCAACCTCATGCGCATCGTCCTGGTCAACCTCCTGAGCAACGCCTGGAAGTTCACCTCCAAACGCCCCCACGCCACCATCCACCTCGGCATGCAGTATCTAAACGGCGAAAACGTCATCTCCATCTCCGATAACGGCGCAGGCTTTGATATGGCCTACGCCTCACAACTCTTTGGCGCCTTCAACCGCCTCCACACCACCAAGGAATTCCCCGGCACCGGCATCGGCCTGGCCATCGTCCAACGCATCATCCTCCGCCACGGCGGACGCATCTGGGCACAAGCCACCCCCAACGCCGGCGCAACCTTCTTTTTCACCCTCCAGCCCGTCCCCGTTATAGACCCCGATTCCCCGTAACACCCCGCCCAACGCACAAGCGTCAATTTCTCCCTAAAGCCCCATGGCTAAAGGGACGAGCAACAACCCTGAGAATGACCAAATCACACGCGGTATGCGAACCCTGGCTCTATCAACCGGGTCCGACTCCCCATCCCAACTCTTCGAAATATCGAAGCGTCAGATTTACTGGATCGCGCTAACTCGAGAGCCTATTGAAAGACCGACAAACTTCTCTCAGACCAATTCCGAACATTCAACTTTTGGCACTCTATCGTGGAACGATATTCGACTTTCATTGTTGGATTTGGCTAATGAACTGGCTTACCAGCAGTGTAGGGATTTGCAGGACTACTTGTTCAAAAAATTGAACGGACTTTCATAGCGATGACCCTACAGTGACCAAATTGTTTCAGCGCTCACCAGATCCATCGCTTTACACCAAACCCATCTAGAGCGATTCTTTGGTTTCAAACAACGGCAATGACAGAGCCGAACCTTGTCGCACTAACTTTAAAAGATCAAGAAGGCCTTTGCCCTTCCCTGCCTTTCGGAGTCCTCCCTTGTCCTTTCCGACACAAATGAAAACCGGCGATCGATCGTCGCCGGTTCACTGGAAAGTCCTGTTTTTCAAGGGTTTGGGCTGGTTTTAGGCCCACAGACGGAAGGTTAAGAAAATGGAGCTGATCGGGATCGAACCGACAACCTCGTCATTGCGAACGAAACGTCTACCAGATGTAAGACGTTATCTTGAATAATCTTACAAGATCTATAATTTGTCGTTGCACTGATCGTTGCACTTAAAAGTCGCCTAGTGAGACCAGCCGACAGATCCGTCTGAAGTCAGTCGGTCATAGCTCATTATTCTTAGCTGTGGCAAACCTGAATTCGTGTACTCAAAAGGGCTATTCCTCTTGTCGTACTTCGTAAGCCACTTCTCATAGATTTTAAATATACTCACATCATAATCATCTGCCTGATCAACTCGCTGCCCCATAATTATCACTGCGTTAATCCTAGTGTACGGCCCCAATCCGTGTTCTTTTCGGCGTTCAATATAACTCTCCTTCATACCACCGGACGTCTTTCCAGTGACGTTTGCATAATGCAAAGAATGCGTACTAGGAAGCGGACGCGATACTTCCAAAACCAAATCACAGCTCCTCCTTAGCAAATCATTAAACTCAGCGCGCGGCTGACCATTTTCCGCAAAAAGGGTGGAATATGGAGAACCAAGAAAATAAGCATAAAAAATCATCCCCAGAGAATCTGCCCTCGCTGCTACTACGTCAATCCGTCCACATCGAGGCAGAATCACATCACACATAAATCCATATTGCTTTTGCGTATGTCTTTCAATTGGCAGAACAAGGGGATTTTCGACAATCAATCTTTTAATCTTGCCAAGACCATCTCTTTTCACGATGGCATCTCTAATCAAGCTAAGTGTCTTCTCATTATTCGGCAAAGGAACGTGCCGATCTCGCACGTCCTTATACTCGAATAGAAGCCGTCGCAAATCTCCCTTCGACCAAACCTCAGCCTTGTAATTTCCAATATTCGACAATGTAGACAATTGTTTTCTGGCTTTTTCTGAGGGGACAGTGCTTGTGATAAGCAGGTATCTGCCACAGGCATTCGCACTCATTCGCAATACAACATTTCCAATATCCTCCTCAGTCACCGACTTATTGCTTACTGCAAAGTGCTTGCATTCTATAAGATATCGATGAGTTTCACTAAAACCCGCAGGATCTTTGATTGAATATACCGCAATTATATCTTTTCCCCCGTCTGGACCGCGAGACACCTTCTCTTCAATTTTATAGCCCATCGATTGCACCAAGTCCTCGCAAAGGAGTTCAAAATTTTCACCCCCTTCTATTAGCGAAAAATCTATATACATTTAAACTCCTCCACCTTTAAATGCTCGGCACCCCAGAGCGACCTTATCATTATTTTTATTTTTTCCTTGGCATGGCGTCAGGATATGGCCCTAAAAATCGCTCACCATTGAAATGAATCAGGTGTTCAGGGTTCTCGGCAACCCAGACTTCTGATTCCCACGCGATCTGAGACGCAAACGACTGCATTGCGCGACGTGTCTCGAATGCGGTGACAAATACCAAGCCAGCCTTAGAGGCAGCGAACAGTTTCTTGAGCTCACTTCGGCGCTTGCCATCCACCGGGCCAGCACTTGTCACTGCCTCTATGAGTAGAAGCCAGTTCTTTTTTGGGTAGTGGATAACGACATCGGGAATCTTCGCTGCGGGGTCGAGTACGACCCCAAGAGCCTCCAAGGCGGTAGTTTCCAGATGGACGAATTTGTTCTCGGTATCGCCGATATAAAGGACGTGCCCACCGGGCGTGTAAATCGAACAGAACTCTTCAATAATCGCCTTGATCAGCGGATTTTGACCACCGGGTGAAAGCGCAACAGAAGTTCCATCTGGAAGAGTGACGGGAACGCGCGCTACTTCGCGCTTACGCAAGATCTCACGCTTGATCTCTTCCTTGCTTTCAAGATAGGTGACCAATGCTCGGTCCCATGACGATGTACCGAACGCGCGCAACAAGGCCAACGCGGCGGGCTCAATCTGATAGACGGTCTTTCCGCTGTTGGTGGGCCGATCCGGGTCATCCGGATTACGCAGAAGGAGCCCCTCTTCCACAAAGAACTTCACGGCGTCATCACGAATCGTCTCACGGGTGTTTGGCGCATAAGGCTTTTTGTAAAACTCGGCGACGAAGTCGATGATTGGGGTGATACCCCGCAAAGGCGCTTGAGCCAGATCCCACGGCATGTCTGCCTTGAGATCCAGCAACGCCAGCAGGGTGTAAGCGGCTGTTTCGTTGCGCTGTTTGGGGCCAAACTTCAGTGCCGTGAGTGCATCAATCGACTCTTGAAGCCGTTGCTTGCGCTGGGCTGAAGCTCGGACTGGTTTATCTGCTGCCATGAAGGTGTTGCGCCACAAAGTGATCGAGGTCAGCTTGGGAAAGATTAAGCTGCGGAATTGCTCGTCCCATGTTTACCAGAACTTCGCGAGAGGGATACGCCAGCGCCCGAAGATCCGTGGCGTTTACCTGGGTGTGACCGCTGAACCGCCGAAAATACTGATCCACCACGGTTGAGTTCAAGTACGCGAAAAGGCCCTTAGCCAAGTCGCGGCTCAGGCCATGACCGTTCTCATGGAAATAGTTGAGGTGGTTTTCCAGCCCAACCCATTCCGCAGAAATGAGATCAGGGTCATACAGGCACGCGACCACTCGACGGCGTTCTTCTTTCGAGCTAAAGCGCTTGGTCAACAGATAAACGCCGGCGGGCACAAGCCAAGGGCGAGTTTCCTCTGTGTCGAGAATGGCGTTGGGCTTCTTTGATTGCGACTTCGGCCAGTGAACGACCCCGCCGTTGAAATGACAGGGATAGATCAGAGGCACAGCACTGGCTTCAGGTTCAGCCCGAAGAGCCGATTTAAGCCGAAAATCCACCACACGGCCCGTCGAAATCGTCACGCCGAGCTCTGCCAGAGTTGTCGTCAATCCACTCATCGCTTCCTTCGCCGTGGAATGGCTCGGCGAAGACGGAATATGGATAAACTTCTCCGGGTCACCTGGATGAACAACCTCTTCAAGCGCGATTGCCAATTCCGTAATCGGCGCATCAGGCTCGCCGCTGCTACTGGAAATCACAACCGTCGATGGCTGCTCAGGCCCCTTAACGGCGTGAAAGACGATGTTCTCCTGCAACACCTGATCACCCCGAAACGCCGCCTGCCGGGAATCAAACACATGAATCCGGTGCAGTTCGAGAGCACTCAGAAAGTCTTCCCGGAATGGCCGGAAATAAGGACCATTACAGAAGCTGCGCGGCGTGATCCCTACAAGCTGGCCTTTAGGAGCGAGCAACCGCTGAATGAGCGCAATGAACCCCGTGTAAAGATTGCTGGTCTCTACGCCCAGGGCTTGAAGCGCCCTTCTCTCTCCTGAATCACTGCTGATCTTGCGATAAGGCGGATTGACGATGGCCGCGTCAAACGCAGGTGGCGCCGCCACAAACAACCGGCTGGCCAGAGTGTCGGCGACTTCCGTGATGAAGTTTTCGGTGTGAAGCGTGAAAGCAAACCGGATTCCAGCTTTCTCACACAGGCGCCGGCACTCCCCCATGGTCTGATTGAGAGTCGGAAGAATGACCGGATCAAGCTCATAGAGCGTGACATGGACCGACTCGACAGATCGCTCTACACAAACACGCGAAACAAAAGCCCGGGTTAACTCCCCCGCTCCCGCCCCTGCATCCAGCAACCGCACATTCTTTGGCAACTCAGTAAACATCGACGCCATGAACTCAGCCACCGGCGAAGGCGTGAGGAATTGCCCCAGCTCCCCCTGCCGGTTTCGAAGCTCAGATGTCGCCGCCGTGCTCATAAGGTCAGGGTATCACGATCCGGGAGCGTTCTCTACAAAGCTTTGACGCTCACGATCACTCTTCTTTGCTTAAACCGTCTCCCTGCATTCCCCCTCACTCAGCCCGCCCCCTTCACGGCTCAACAACCGACAGCCGTCACCCCCGAAACCACCCCTATTCCCCCCGCTCCCGTTGCACCGTCCGTTGCCCCATTCGTTGCACCTACCACCGCTCAAACATGCCCTTTGGAGTCCTCCCTTGTCCTTTCCGATACAAACGAAAACCGGCGATCTATCATCGCCGGGTCACTGGAAAGGCCTGATTTTCAAGGGGCTTGGGCCAATTTGCGGCCCTCAGACGAAAACTTCGAAAAATGGAGCTGACCAGGGTCGAACTGGCAACCTCGTCATTGCGAACGACGCGCTCTCCCAATTGAGCTACAGCCCC
>CAZIWA010000028.1:44430-48828 GCA_964542875.1 uncultured Phycisphaeraceae bacterium | reverse complement strand
GTAATTCACAACTCCTCCCCCTTTCCCTCTTCCATCCACCGAAATCCCCCAATCCTTCACAGGAACATCTTTACTTCCCAGGAGTCATAAGTGATATTCAGCTGAATCTAAAGTTCCCAAAACAAGGATCCACATGTCCCACTCCATCTATCACCCGGCAAGACGGCTGGGCCGTTCCTGGGCCACCGTCCTCCTGGCCTTCCTCGTCTTCCTCTGCGCCACGCTTCCCGCCTGCGCCACCACCATCGTCAAGGAAGGCAAGGCACAGGCCACCATCGTCCTCTCCAAGGAAGCCTTCGCCGCCAAGCCCGCCAAGATCGGCGTTGGCCCCACCGCTGCCAAGCCTGAGGAAAAAGCCCGTCTCGCCGCTGAAGACCTTCAAAAGTACGTTGAAAAAATGACCGGCGCCAAACTTGCCATCGTCTCTGAAGACGACGCCGTCACCGGCCCCGTCATCCTCGTGGGCCCCAGCAAGAAAACCGCTTCCTACAACATCCCCTCGGGCCTCACCCCCGACCGCAAGGATGAAGGCTACGTCATCATCTCCAAGGGCGACACCCTCGTCCTGGCCGGCAACGACGCCGGCCCCTACCACGGCACCTACTACGCCGTCGCTGAATTCTTGAACCGTCAGGGCGTCCGCTGGTTCATGCCCTCGGAGTTTGGCGAAGTCGTCCCCAAAGCCGCCTCCATTCAGGTCAAAGACGGCGAATTCCGCGACAAGCCCGACTTCGCCGTCCGCGCCTGGAACGGCAACCTCGCCCCCGAGCTTGCCGCCGACGACGCCTTCTTCCGCCTGCGCAACAAAGTCACCCTCGACCAAAGCGCCATCATCGCCATCCCCGGCGACTCCTACCTCCGCAAATACATGCCCGACAAGGAGCTCGCCAAAACCAAGCCCGAGCTCTTCGCCAAAAACCTCGACGGCTCGGTTGATCTCCACATGATCAACCTCTCCAACCCCGAATCCGTCCAGATCGTCGCCGGCAAAGTCAAAGCGGAAATCGCCGAAAAACGCAAAAAAGACCCCACCTTCAACTCCCTGGGTTTCGCCCCCGATGACGGCATCCCCATGGACCACTCCAAAGACACCATGAAGCGCAACCTCGGCTTCACGGACCTCGTCGGCCGCGAAGGCGTCCCCACCGAGCTCTCCATCTCCGAGGAATGGTTCACCTTCATGAACAAAGTCACCGAGGAAGTCGTCAAGGACTACCCCGGCTTCATCGTCACCACCAACGGCTACACCAACCGCACCTTCCCCCCCGAAGGCGTCAAGATCCACCCCCAGATGGGCATCATGTTCGCCGCCATCTGGTCCGACCTCCTGCACTCTTTTGACGATCCCAAGAGCTGGCAGCAGCAGATGCAGGGCCAGATGCTCCAGCGCTGGGGTGAGCTCTCCCCCCGCGTCTTCGTCTACAACTACAACTTCCCCATGCTCGTCAACGGGCTCACCCCTATCCCTCTCACCCGCAAGATCGCCCGCAACACGCCGCTCTTTAAAAAGTACGGCATCATGGGCTTTGAAGACGAACAGACCTTCGCCTGGATGGCCCACGGCATCACTTCGTTCTACCTGCGCGCCAAGCTCTACTGGCACGCCGACGACGACTCCAAGGCCATCCTCGACGACTACTTCAAGAACTGGTACGGCCCCGCCGCCAAGAACTCCCAGGCCTATTGGGAAGCCCTTGAGGAAGCCTTCGAGTCCACCCCCATGCTCGGCCATGAGGACCGCGTCCTCCCCTATGTCTACAACGACAAGATGATCGCCGTCATGGAGTCCAACCAGAAGGCCGCCGAAGCCCTGGCCACCACCGAGCCCTACAAGACTCACGTCAAGGTCGACCGGCTCATCCTCGACCACCTCAAGGCCTACATGATCCTGAATCGCGCCGAATTCACCGGCAACTTCCCCGAAGCCATCAAGCAGGCCGACATCATGTTCGCCCTCCGGCTTGAGCTCAACAAGATCTCTCCTTACTTCATCATCCCCGAGTCCACCGATCCCCGCCGCAAGTACTTCGCCGGCTCCCACTACTGGAACCTCACCCAGCGCAAGGCCTACTACGAAAAGATGCAGTCTCAGATCGACGGTACCCGCGGCAACCTGATCGTCAAGGCTCCCCAGAACGTCAAATGGTCGCTTGATGCCGCCGACATGGGCCGCATCGGCCGCTGGCACGCCCCTTCATTCGACCGCTCCAAGTGGGCCACCATCGACACCGCCACACCCTTCTACATTCAGGGTGACGGCTCCGAAGCCAAGCCCATCATGCTCTCCAAGCAGGGCGTGCCTTACACCGGCTTCATGTGGTACGTCTTTGATCTTGACGTCCCCCAGTCCGCCATCGGCAAGCCCATCCACGTCTGCGCCCCCACCGTCGTCACCGAAGCCTGGGTCTGGACCAACGGCGAGTTCTCCGGCCACCGGCCGTACAACGAAGCCTACATCCGCCCCCAGCTCGTGGACTTCGACATCACCAGCCAGGTCAAACCCGGCAAAAACACCATCGCCTTCCGCATCTGCACGGCCTTCAGCCGCACCCAGATCGCCGAAGGTTTCCAGGGCCCGCTCTTCCTCTACAGCCCCAAGCCCACCCCGGAAGATGCCAAGCCCCAGCCCAAGAAGTAACGCTCTGATTCCTTTTCCCTCTCCCTTTGGGAGAGGACTGGGATAAGGGCCGCCAATAAATGACATCTCACTCTCACGCGGGCCGCGCCTTCAAAAGCGCGGCCCGTTTTCATTCACATCTGCATAAACCTCAATCCGCGTGCCATGGTTTCGCCCGCGTAAGCATGTCTTCTCCTGGCCGATTCTCCCGCACTCTATGTCTCCGCATCCTCTCTTCTCTCCGACCAGGCCCTAGACCCCAGGCCCCTCTTCATCCCCCTCCCCCACGCCCACCAAAGCACCCCAAACCCCGTCAAATGCACAAACCCCAGCACCGTGAAAATCGCCGTGTACCCATACAGTGCCACCACTTGACCCGTGATTAGGGTCGAGATCACTCCGCTGATGCTCCCGCCCAGTCCTGCCGCCGCCGCCAGCCGGCCCACCTGCCCGCGCGGCACCGCTTCCCCCATCGACGTCATCAGGTTCGCCATCCAGAAGCTCTGCGCAAACAACACCACCGCGATGCACGCGATCGCCAATCCCCCTGACGGCATGCGCACCGCCAGCGCCGCAAATGGCGTCAAACACGCAGCCAGGAACATCATCCTCAGCCGTGCGTTCCTGGGGTGCCATCCGCGCCGCACCAGCCAGTCCGATGCCGCCCCGCCCGACATGCTCCCGATGTCCGCCGCCAGAAACGGCACCCACGCCACCATCCCGATCATGGCCAGTGAAAATCCATGATCCTGCTTGAGGTACACCGGCAGCCAGAACCCGAAAAAATACACCAGCGGGTCCGTCAAAAACTTCACCGCCATAAACCCCCAGCACACCGGATTGCTCCAGATGCTCCCCGCCTCCTGGACACCCTCCACCCCCGCCACCGCCCGCTCGCGCAGGATCATCTCCCGCTCCCCCTCCGTGATAAACCGATGCGTCTCAGGCGGCCGGTAAAACCACATCCACGCCCCCAGCCACACAAACCCCACCAGCCCCGCCAGGATAAACGCCCAATGCCACCCGAACTTCAGCGCCACAAACATCACCGCAGGCGGCGCAATAATCGCCCCGATAATATTCCCCGACGAAAACAGCGACATGCACAGCGCCCGCTCGCTCTTGGGGATCCACTCCCCAATCGCCTTGGTCCCCCCGGGCGCATTAAAACTCTCTCCCAGCCCCAAAAGAAATCGGAACCCCGCCAGGCCCATCCACCCCGTCGCCAGGGCATGCAGAATCCCCGCGATCGACCAGAAACCCAGCGCATACGCCACGCCCAGCTTCACACCCACCCTGTCCAGCACCTTCCCGCAAAACGCAAACCCCAGGCCGTAAGCCACCAGAAACGCCGTCACGCAATATGAATACTCACGGTCCCCAAACCCCAATGTTTCGCGCAGCATCGGCGCCAGCACGGACAACGTTTGCCTGTCAAGGCTGTTGATCACCGACAAACAAAACAGCAGCCCGACAATCACCCACCGCTGCCGCGTGCTTAAAAACCCAATCATGCCATCTCCACTCTTACTCTTAATTTCAGCTCTCGCTCCGGTCCCCTCTCTCTCCCCCTGGGAGAAGCTTGGGGTGAGGGCCGCCACCCCATGCCCTGAAACAAACGCCCAAAACCAACCTCTCCAACCACCCAGTCAGCCCCTTTCCCCAACTTTCCCTCTGTGTGTGCCATGCCCTCATCTGCGTGAGCAAGGAAGATGCCCATTTGTCCGAACGATTCAAAAACCCTTTCTCCCTCTCTCAACGGGCCTTCCCCTTCTCCACAC
>CAZIWA010000028.1:0-44330 GCA_964542875.1 uncultured Phycisphaeraceae bacterium | reverse complement strand
GAACGATTCAAAAACCCTTTCTCCCTCTCTCAACGGGCCTTCCCCTTCTCCACACGTCCCCTTCTCCACACTTCTCTTCCTTCGTGTCTTCGTGCCTTAGTGGTTAATTCTGATCCTTCCCTCTGACCAGACCCCAGACCCGAGACCCCAGACCCTTCCTCATCCCCCCCCGCACGACACGCTGTAAAGTGCCGCTCCCTTCATCTCCACCACCACTTTCACCGGCCGATCTACCGGCACACCCTTCTTCTCTTTCCACACCGCCTTCCACGCCTTCGCATCCGCCTTAAGCGGCTCGCAATCCGTCAACCCATATCCGGGAATCGCCCGCCCATCCGCTTCCACCAGCGCCACCTTCAGCTCCCCTTTGGAAGCGTCCGCATTCACCACCAGGTTCGGCCCGCCCAGCATCATCGGCACCGTCTCCACGCGCCCTTGGCTTTCTGCCGCATCCAGCGAAGCAAACCCGTGCCGCCGCCACTGCGCCAGCCCGATCGAAAGCTGCTTCTCCGGCATCGCTCCGCCATGCCCGGTCGTGATCCCCGTGTAATAAACCCATGTATGCTCCGGCGTATTCACCACCGAGCTTGATAACGCCAGAATCGCCCCCGCATCAAAGCTGCCCGTCGCGCCACGCGGGATCATCGCCATCCGAGGCGAGCTCCGCTCCCACGTTTCGCCGTCACGGCTGGTCGTCAGTTGCACATCGATCGGCCCGTCCTGGCGCGACTGTCCCGCCCCCTTCTTTTCATTCACGTCCGTCAACTGAAACATCATTGCCAGCCCCATGAATCCCCCGGCATGCGGATACACCGACATGTTGTAGATCTGCATGCTCTGCTCGGGCTCTTTTGCAAACGCGTCGTCCTCTTCATCCGGCACCAGCACCACCTTGACCGGCCCCCAGTTCACGAAGTCCTTGCTGCGCATCAAGCCCACCGTCCGCCGGTTTTTCCCGCGAACCACACGCTCCCGCTTGTGAAAGCACAGGTATTCCCCGGTGTACGGGTCCTGCGTCAGGGTCAGCGTGTCGCCGCCCGACTCCTTTGTCCCCTCGTACTGCGTCCATGAAATCCCATCTCCGGAGTACGCCATCTTGTACTCCTTCTTTCCGCCCATCAGCTTGTATTTCTTCGCCGGATCTTTCTCAAAGGCGTCGATGATCACGCTCGGGCTCGATACCGCAAACACATCTTTGCATTCCTTAAGCTTCGGCCACGTCACCCCATCCTTGCTCTCCGCATACCGCACCGTCGTCCCCTTCCCCGTCCCAGGCGGCGCCACCGTCATAAACCACATCCGCACCGCTTCCGGCCCTTTGCCCGGGCCCACATCGCTGTAGGCGCTCCCGTAGATGTACACCCGCTCCTTGTCCCTTTCGCTCTCCAGCACCGGTTCCTTGCGGGTCGTCGCCGCATGCAGCGTCCTTGTCACGCCGGACTTCGCCGCCACACCCGCATCATCCACAAACAAAAGCGGCAGTTCCCCCAGCTTCACCTGCCTGGGCGTCTGCGCCACCTCCGCCACGGCGGACTTCCCCTTTCCTTTCTCCTGCGCCATTGCCTGCTCCTGTCCGCCAAGCAAACCAAGCACCACCACACCTGTCATCCACGCTGCCATTTTCACATCCATCATGTCTGCAATTCCTCAAAAAATGCCCTTAAAGAATGCCCCAGTAGTAAAAGCCCGTGCTCGTCTGATTCCGCATCCACCGCTCATATTGCGCCGAAAATCTCACCGACCCATCCCCCCGGCCCGTGTTGATCCCCACAGGCGGCGCCGGCGTGCTCGGCGCATCATGCCCCAGCCACGGACCCGTATTTCCCGCCGTCATCAAGCATGACCAAAGCGGCGTCATCCCCACATTCATCATCCGATCCAGATCCGGCTTGGGCGTCACCAGCCAGCGCGCATCGTTCTTGGGAATGTAATGAAACTGATACGTCATCAAATCCCGCGTGTAGTCGCTCGGGCTCGTCGTCTTGGGATGCCGGACGGTGATCAGCGTCGAAGGACAAAACAAATTCGTCCGCGACAAAAGGTAAGGCGCCACAAACGTCACATTCAAATCAAATCTCACACCCGCCCTCAGCGTGTGCGCACCTTCGTCAAGAAACAACTCCCGGTACGGCAGGAAACCCCGGTAGTCATTGGAATATGCCATCGACGCCGTCAGCGCCTGCCTCACCTGAGACCCGCACTTGGCCCGCACCGCCACCTTGCGCCCCTCCGTCACCGTCGGGGTCAGCAGCGCCAGCAGCACCACCACGATCGTGATCACCACCAGCAATTCCAGCAGTGAAAACCCGCCTCTCTCTGTTTGATGCATAGCCATGGAACAACCCTCCCTAACCCTTGGAACCTTGAAACCAGTTGGGAAACCTGAACCCTACATTCGACGTGGATGACGCCCTGCTACCAACCCGTCGCCGGGCCATCGATGTGCGATATGTCCGTACGTTGATTCTTCTCCAGCAGCTCCACGTGTCCATCCAGGAATTGAAAGTTCATCTTCCTTTCCAGATGCACGCGCGGCCCGTTGATGTAATTGATGTTGTTGGTGAGGTCCGTCATCACCAGGAAATTGTTCAGGTGCAGGTCCGTCGTCATCACGATCAACGAAGGCGTCTGCTTCACCTGCTGCATGGTCCGTCGGTCCAGCCACGCCGTGGCCTTGTCGCTGGCGCTGGTCACCCCCGCGGATAAGCGCGCGTTGTACCCGTAATTCCAGTGATAAAACGCCGGTCCTGTCTTGAGCTTGTTTTCCGGACACCGGAAAAGCGAGTAGTTCTTAAAGAGCGATTCAACATGCGCGTTGTCGTCCGGATCGCCCTTGAGCGCCGCATGAGGCTGCCCGATGTAAGGCGTCATCCGGATGGCCCATCCTGAGCTGTATCTCTCTGTCCACGGCAGCGCGCTGTCCCGCTGTTCATGTACATAGGCCTGCATGGCCACCGATTGCTGCCGCAGGTTCGATCCGCATGAAATCACGTTCGCCGCCGCCCGAGCCTTCTGCAGCCCCGGCAGCGCCATCGCCAGCAACGCCGCCATGATGGCGATCACCATAAGCAGTTCCACCAGCGTGAAACCTTGACTTTTTTCAATGCACCTTTTCATCATTCATCTTTCGCCTTTGGAACTCCGAAACGTTTTTCGCGCACTGGGCTCTTGAATCCTCGCCCGGCCCTCTTTTCGGCTCGCGCGCCCGAAGACGGAGGGTTGGGTGAGGGGTGATCTTTCTTCGATTACTCAAAAAAACCAGGCCCATCACAGATGCGAAACTTCCTGAAGTTTGACGTTAATATAATGGTGTTATATCACTCGTATCTCAGCGATGCAACACTTTTGTGTTATCGTGAATGGGGAAAAATAAACATGCAGGAAACCACCACGCTTAAGGAACACGCCTACACCCGCATCAAAGCCATGCTGGTCCAGGGCGCCCTTGTCGCAGGTCAGCGGCTCTCCAACCGCAAACTCGCCACCCAATTGGGCGTCAGCATGATCCCCGTCCGTGAGGCCATCACCCAGCTCGCCAGCGAAGGCCTCGTCGACTACCGCGCCGGCGAAGGCTGTTTTGTTTCCAAGCAATCCCGTGAAGACCTCATCGACGTCTACGACCTGCGCGAAGCCCTTGAGTGCCACGCCGTCACCCGCGCCGCCGCCATCGCCGGGCCTGAACACGTCCAGGCTTTAAAAGACGCCAACGATGCCATGTCCACAGCGGCCAGGCAGCTTGAAAAAGAACAAAAGCGCACCCCCGCCTCCGCTGTCGAAACCCCTTGGCCGCCTGAGCTTGTCGCAGCCTGGCTCGACGCCGACACCCGCTTCCACTGGACCATTTTCCAGGCCGCGGGCAACAAGCGCTCCCTGGAGACGGTCCAGAAGCTGCGCCTTCTCACCCAGATCTTCAGCACGCGCTTTAAGCGCCGAAAGATCCAGGACCTCAAGCTCACCCTCGACGAGCACGCCAGGATCATCGACGCCCTCACGCGTCACGACCCCGCCACCGCATGCGCCACCATGGCCGCCCACATCCAACGCGGCCGCGACCACGCCCTCAAGCGCTTCGATGCCGCCCGGCTGGATCCATAAAAATCACCGCGCCGGTCCGGGCGCATTCTCCGCCGCCTCAGCACGCTTCTTCCACAGGTCCGCTTCCGTGGGGTTCTTCTCCACGCCCAGCCCCTGCCGGTAGATTTTTTCAAGCTGCCGCATGGAAGGCGCATGGCCCATCCCAGCGCTGCGCTTGGAAAGCTCCACCGCTTTGATCACGTCTTTCTGCACGCCGGAGCCGGTTCCGTAGCACACAGCCAGCCCAAGAATGCCCATCGGGTCGTTGCGTTCTGCGGCTTTTTGAAACCAGGCAAACGCCTTGGCTGAATCAGGGGTAACCCCCACCACGTTCGCCGAATACAGATGCCCCAGAAACGACGCCGCCACCGGGCTCCCGGCGTTGTATGCCTGCTCCAGAAGCGCGATGCCCTTGGGCACATCCTGCTTCACGATCTGCCCGTTGATGTACACCATCCCAAGCTTCACCATTGCTTCTTTGGAGCCCGCTTTCACCGCCGCGTGCCCCAGTTCCATCGTCATGTTGATCTGCTGCGGGGTCTTCGCGCTCCCCAGGCTTTGTTCAAACAGCATCAGGCAGGCTTTCCCATCCCCCGCCTTGGCGGCCTTGACGATCCACGTCAGCCCCGCATCCGGGTCGGCCTTGCCCGCCACGCCGCCTAAAAGCGCGCGCCCATAGCAGTACATCCCCGCGGGGCTCCCCTTTTCCGCTGCCTTCTTGAGCCACTCCACCCCGGCTTTGATTTCCTCCGGCCCGCTTTTGGGCGTGCTCACCAGCACCAGCCCGTATGACACCATGGAGTCGACATCGCCACCCTCCGCCTTGGCCTTCAGGTCATCCAGCTTCTTCTTGGCTTCCTCAGGGGTCTGCGCCTTCGCAGGCTCCGCAGCCGGAGCCGTTGCGGCCCCCTGCCCAAACGCCATCGAACCAGACGCCAAAACGATCATCAATGCGAGACAGGAACGCTTCATGGAGTCACCCTGCGGTTAATGAAAAACGGGACATGCACAATAGATTACGAAAAACCGGCCCCTTAAGTTCGACCTGAAAAGCAGCAGGCACCCGGCGCTTGCCGCGCCGGGTGCCTGCAATCGATCTTGCAACTCGCCTTACTTCTTGTACTTGGCGATCAGTTCCTTAAGCAAAACTTCATAGGCTTCCCGGTCCATCGGAAGATCAATAGCCTTGTTTTCCAGGCCGGACATGATCATCGCGTTGGCCATTTCCACCGAATGGATGCCTTCGATGCCCGGCGCGATCAAAGGCTCCCCGTCCAGGATCGCCGCCACGAAGTTGGCGTGCATCGCCTTCACACCGCCGCCCGTATCCTGCACCGTGATCACGTGCTTGCAGTTGGGCACCGATCCCCACGGCGCTTTGGTCGTCTTGCTGAATTCCGTCGCCGAGAAGTCGTTGGAAATCCACTCGATCGTCAGCGGCCCCAGCGTCTGAGGCGAAAGCGTGATCTTGCCCTTCTCGCCCACCACTTCAAAGTAGTCCGTGCCGGGCGCTTCGCCAGTCGTGGTGATGAATGTGCCCGTCGCGCCGTTTTCATAATCCAAAATGGCGATCACTTCGTCTTCCACCTGGATCTTGTGGTACTTGGAAATCCCCACCCGGGCGTTGACGCGCTTGGGCGCGCCCACCAGCCAGTAGAGCAGGTCCAGGTTGTGCGGGCACTGGTTAAGCAGCACGCCGCCGCCCTCGCCTTCCCACGTCGCACGCCACGAGCCTGAATCGTAATAAGCCTGTGTCCGGTACCACGTGGTGATCGTCCAGTGCACGCGCAGGATCTTGCCGATCGCCCCAGCCTGGATCATCTGCCGGACCTTCGCCCAGCGCGCCAGCGAACGGTTCTGGTAGTTCACCGCATACTTCACCTTCGGGTTGGCCAGCGCCACCACATCCACCTCGGCCGCGGCCTTGGCCGTCACCGAGACAGGCTTCTCCACCAGCACATGCACCCCGGCCTTGATCGCTTCAATCGCATAAGGCGGATGAAAGTAATGCGGCGTCGCCACCAGCACCGCATCCACCAAACCGGACTTGATCAGCTCATACCCATCGGTAAAGCCCTTCACGCCGTAAGTCGAAACCACCTTGTCCAGGTTCGACTGAAAGCTGTCGCTCGCCGCGGTGAACTTGATCCGGGGGTTTTCCTTAAACACACCCATGTGTGACTGGCCCATGCCGCCACACCCGATGACGCCTAAACGCACCTGACTCATTGGACTTCCATTTCGGGGCGCGCAGCGTTTTTGGTGGGCACCCGCCTGGGTGCCCGGTAAAGGGTTGCCTCCCGGCGTGGCGCCTGCCTGCGCGGCCCCATGCGCAAACACCACGGCCCGGGAAACAAAACAGGAAAATTGTGCGCCCAACGCGCCCCCGCGTCAATTCCTCATCCCACAAATTGATTCTCCGGGGACAGATACTCTTCTTGAAAGAACCTGTCTCCGTCCCATTGGGCGCCCCTGCTTTGATCTCCCAACACCAATGCCCATCGCAACAAATCCAAAAACTCTTATCCTCTTAATCATCCTCAATCCTCTAAATCCCAGTCAAAAAAATTCCGCCTCCACCACCCATGCCCCACCCCCAGCAACAACGCAAAAGCTACTCCCGCATGGCGGACATCCCCGCCGACATCCTCACCCAGCTCAGCACCGGCCTCATCCAAACCGCCACCCTCTCCGAGTGGCTCGCCGTCAACCACAAAACCCTCATCGCCACCCTCGCGCCCGACATTTCCGATGATCTTCTCGCCCCTCTGGCCTCCGGCAATTCCATCATGGCGCGCAACCGCCACGCCGGTACGGCGCTCTTAAGCCTCTTTGGCCCCGACGCCGCCGACCGATTCAAATCCCACCCTTCCGACACCGTCCGCGGCTGGGCCTGCTTCGCCCTGGCCGGCATCCCGGGCAAAACCACCGCCCAGCGGATCAAAGCCTTCACCCACTTCGCCGACGACCCTCACTTTGGCGTACGCGAAGTCGCATGGATCGCCCTGCGCCCGCACCTGGCCAAAGACCTCGACAAAGCCATCCCCATCCTCGCCAAATGGGCTTTGTCGGACAACGAAAACATCCGCCGCTTCGCCTCTGAAATCACCCGCCCCCGCGGCGTCTGGTGCGAACACATCGGCCCGCTCAAGCAAGACCCCGGCCTCGCCCTCCCCATCCTGGAGCCCCTTCGCGCAGACCCCGCGCGCTACGTTCAAAACTCCGTCGCCAACTGGATCAACGACGCCTCCAAAACCCAACCCGCATGGGCACGCCAGCTCACTTCCCGATGGTCCAGGGAATCCCGCACGCCGGCAACGGCATACATCGTCAAGCGCGCCCTGCGCTCTTTGAGTAAATAGACCGGGAGCGCCGGCGTCCCGCCGGCTCCCGATCCACCACCTCCACCGACATAAATAAGTGCACTCTTTAGTCACAAATCTCCCCGAATCCTCTCTCCACAGAGCCCGTCGCGTACCCGAATAAATAGCCATCTCCCAAAAGCTATTTCTTTGACACTCCGTCCGACTTATAGTGATTGTTGACATGGCTAAAGCCACTCAACAACCCGTCACCCCTGAGCTCATTGAGAGCTGGCGCACGCGCATCAGGGATCTTGATGCGCTCATCGCCAACGATCCCGTCAATCAGTGGTGCTGGCTGTGGCAAATCAGGCGCGACATCCTCGCCCACCTGCTCCATCGGCACACCGGCACGCATGTGCCTGCTTCAGTCGACTCCCCTGGCTCCCCGCCCCGGCTCACGCCCGCCGCGCCCGATGCCGCCATTGATGCCTACATCCGCACCGCTTCCACCATCGATCAAACCCACACCGGCGTCAATCCGCCCCGGGAAGCCTCTCAACTGCGCAGCCGGCTCAGCAGCCTGCAAAACGTCAACGCCGCGCGCTACGCGCAGGTTCTCCGGCCCGTGGTGGGGCACCGGCTCATCGGCATCAGCCGCCGCGGCACGCAGGCCCTCCCCAAGCCTCGGCCCATGCAATACAAGATCCGGCTCACCCGCACGTTCCCGCTCCCTCCGACAAACGCCCCCACCATCCTCGCCGCTCAGGAACGCGCCTTGGTCCGTGAGCACGCTTTGGCCATCCAGCAGCTCATCACCGAAGCGGAGCTCTTCATCCAGGGCCAGGAAGCGCTCTCCGAAGACCAGATCTTCGCCATCCTTCAAGGCGAAACCCCCGACCTGCCCGACAACACTTTCAACATTTCCGACACCTCCGGTGACTCCGACCCCAACCTCCGCGGCCGCTAGTGCTACAACGCAAGAACACTTCTTACCCCTCTCCCTTTGGGCGCTTTGCCCATAAACTCTGAGGTAGGTCGGATTAGACGTCTTCGTCGTAATCCGACATCCCGGTTTACGGCCGAAACTCAATTCTCTGCCAGCCGCCGAACGACACACAAGGCGTGTAGTGAGAGGGTTAGGGTGAGTTCTGTTTCTTCATCTGCGCATTTTCTTCAGGGCCAAAGGCCCGCCGCTATGACAGCCAGGGTCGCAGCGCTTCTGAGCGCGTAGGCCCTGGTACAAACACCGTGATTGATTCTTCTTTTTACTTCGCAAGCGCTGAAAGCGCGGCCCTATCACTCGTCTTCTCAATAACCTCACCTTGGGTACGTGTCGCAGTTCTAGCATTAGTTTTAATTCCCCCTTCTGACCAGACCCCAGACCCCCGAACCCCTCTCCCGCCCCCCTTGACACAATGCCGCACCCCAAATACGATCTGTTTGTAATTTCTGTTTAAACAGAAATGACGGAATAATTAATTCTGCATCCTGGGGCCCCATCTCATGGACATCTGCGCAAGCATCTTCATCGGCATCATCATGATCATTGCCGTGGGCGTCTTCCTGCACCACCTGCTCACCAGGGCCGCCAGTAACCCGCCCGCGCCGCGCCCCATGCCCGACCCCCACACTGCCGCCCCTCAGGCGCAAGAATTGCTCTCCCTGCGCAATTACGTCAGTCGGCTGGAAACCCGAATTGCCTCGCTGGAAGCCAGCTTCGAAATCCTCAAAATGCGCTTAAACACCGCTGGCAAAGCCACCGTGCTTGATGACGACATCAATGACGTTCTCGACCTGAAACCCCAGGCCCCACAAGCCTCACCCACCCCTGCGCCCGCCAAGCCCCCCTTCCAGATCACCCCCAGGCCTCCGCTGGAATTCAAACACCCCACCCCCCAGACACCGGAACCCAAACCCGAGCCCACCGCTCCCAATCCCAAACCAGTCCAGCAACCCCACGCCCAGAGCCTGCCGCCCCAGCCCATCAAGGCCATCAGCACACCGCCGGAGCATCCCAAACCCACTCCCGTACCACCCGCCGCTCAGCCCCCGGCCCCCGCCGTCGAACCCACCCCCGTCATCCCCGTCGCCCCCAAACCCACGCCAGCCATTGAACCCGCATCACCCATCCCAGCGGTGCCCCCTGCCCAACCGGCTCCCCCAGCCACACCCAAGCCCGCACCGACCATCGACCCCACACCCCCCGTCCCCGTACAACCTGCAATCAAACCCATTCCTATTCCCACGCCGACACCAAAACCCCAATCCCTCCCCTTGGAACCCGCAGCGGCCAAAGCCGCCCCACACCCCCAACCCATGCCTATCCCGACTCCCGCGCCCGCCCCAGCACCCGCACAACCCGAACAACCCAAGCGCCCCCCGATCACCCTCGAAAGCCTCCTCACCATGCGGCTCTTCGTCTGGATCGCAGGCATCGTCCTCTCATTGGCAGGCATCCTGTTGATGAAGTACCTCAACGACCGCAGCGTCTTCCCTGAATGGTCCCGCCTCGTCCTTGGCGCAGCCATCGGCTTCACAGGCATCGGCGTCGGCCAATACCTACGCGCAAACTATCAGCGGATCGCCGCCACCGTCGTCGGCGCCGGCCTCACCACCCTCTTCGCCGTCGTCCTCGCCGGCACCCTCCACTACACCTACATCTCCAAGCCCGTCGCCTTCATCCTCCTCGCCGGCATCGCCCTGGGCGCCGTCGGCCTCTCCCTCCGCCACGGCATGCTCGTCGCCGTCCTGGGCCTGCTGGGCGGATACGTCACCCCAGCCCTCTTAAACACCGGCGAACCCAAGCCCGTCGCCCTCGCCCTCTACCTCATGTTCCTCCAGACCGGCCTGGTCCTGGTCATCCGCAAACGCGGCTGGATGCCCCTTGCCGCCCTCACCCTTCTGGCCACCATGTGCTGGGCCGGCATCATGCTCTTTGTGGGCAAAATCGGCGCTCAAGGCCTCCCCATCGCGCTGCTTTTGATCTCCACCGGCGTGCAGTTCTCCCTCGTGCTCGACCGCGCCAAGCCCAGCGAATCCGCGCCCGAGTCCAACAAAGACCCGCGCCACTGGGCCTATCGCGGCATGGGCCTCGTCGCCGTCGCCCTGGGCCTGCTCATGCTCTCCACCCGTGTCGCCCTGGGCGACTTCCAGGTCACCGATTGGAGCTACCTGGGCATCGTCTCCCTGGCCTTGATCCTTCTGGGGCGTTTAAAGGAAGGCTACAGCCTCTTCCCCTGCTTCGGGCTTGCAGCCACCTCCTTCCTTTTCTTCCAATGGATGCGCCAGCCCGCTTTGGCCCAGGCGACCGCCGCCCACATTGCGCCCAATATCATCCTTGCCGGCCTCTCTGCGGTGTTTGTCCTCGGCGGTATGTTCGCAGCCATCAAGGGCCCGCACCCGGCCCGTTTTGCCGGGCTCTCGGCCCTCGCCGGCGCGGTCTTTGCCGGCCTTGGCTATTACTTCCAGGACGTGCTTCACCTCCACGGCCTCATGCCCTGGGTCGCCGTGCTGGGCACTGTTGTCTACGCCGGTGCCGCAGCGCTCGTCCAAGCCCTTGAAGCCCCCTCACGCAAAAAGACACTCGTGCTGGCCACATACCTCGTCGCCAGTTCCGCATTTGCCCTGGCCATCGCGCCCCTCTGGTTTGAAAACTGGATCGCCCCCGCATGGGCCGCGCAGGTGCTGGTCATGGCCATCCTTGCCCGGCACTTTAAGATCCCCCTCCTCCATGGCCTGGCCGCGCCCATCGCACTGATGGCCTTCGCACGGCTCACCTGCATGCCCGACCTGCTCACCAAAACTCACGCAGACCTGGGCCTCTTCACCTGGATTCTCACCAACTACCTCCCCGTCCTTTCTCTGCTGGGAGGAGCCGCCTGGACCATCGCCACAGACCCCATCACCCCCCGCGCCCTCACCCCTGACCAAGACCCTGACCAGCTCCACTACCGCCAAGGCGCATGGCTCTACATCCTGGCCAACATCCTCGGCGGCCTCTCCCAAATCCTCATGGGTGTCATGTGTACCTTCCTCTTCCGCGCTGCCTTCATCCCCGAAAGCACGAACCTCTGGGGCACCACCCCGCCCACTCCGGCGCTATGGGCGCTTTGGGCCTCCATGTGGCTGGCCATGTCCCTCCTTGCCACCACCTTGAGCGCGCACATTCACTGGCTTAAGAACAAATGGCTCCCCATCTTCTGGATTGCCCTGGGAACACTTGCCGGTGCTTATCAGGCTACGTTCCTCAGTCCTCTTCTGGCCGTAAACGACATCAACCTCGGCGGCACCCCAATAGCCAACCTGTTGCTTGTCCTCTACGGCCTCCCCTGCCTCACCGCGGCCCTCGCCGCCTGGGGCCTGCACAAGCAGGGCCACAAAATCCTCCACGACATCGCCGTCATCGCAGCCGCCACCATGGGCCTTCTGCTGGTCATGCTCCAGGTCCGCCACGGCTTTGTCGGCACGCCCCTGCACGGCCATGAAGTCACTCTGGCCCAGGCCGGCGCTTACTCCATGGCGGGCCTTCTGCTCGCCATGGGCGTGCGCTGGCTGGGCCTCGCATTCGGCTGGCAAAATTCCTCCAGAATCACCACCGGCTACCTCCTCGTCACCGGCCTGCTCTTTTGCCTCTTTCAGATCACCGCGGCCAACCCGATCATCCACCCCGAAGGCGTCTCCACCACGCCTTTCTTTAACCAGCTCCTGCTGGCCTACATCGTGCCGGCCTTCGTCCTTATCATCGGCGGGAAATTCCTCTCCCCCTGCAGCGTCCCCGCCCGCATCATCGGCGGGCTCATCCTCGGCCTGGGTACAACCTTCCTCATCCGCCACGGCTTCCACCCCGAAAACATGGGCGCGGGCCCCATGCATCTCACCGAAGCCGGCACCTACACCGCCGTCGGCCTCCTGCTTGCCGCGGGCCTGCGCCAGCTCTCCATCCGCTTCGACTGGCCCAAATTCGATCTCGTCACCGGCTTTTACCTTATCGCCGTTGGCATGGGCTTCATCGCCCTGCAGATCTTTGGCGCCAACCCACTCTTCAGCGCCGACCAGGTATCCACCCGGGTCTTCGCCAACGCCATCCTCTACGCCTACGGCCTCCCCGCAGTCCTTCTGCTGGCGGGCGCACAGTTCATCCCCCCCTTCACTCAGCCTTTACGCATCGTCGGCGCTCTGATGCTTGGCCTTGCCGGAACGCTCCTCATCCGCCACGGCTTCCATCCTGAAAACATGGGCGCAGGCCGGCTCCTGCTCACCGAAGCGGGCACCTACACCATCGCCGGTCTCATGTTGACCGCTGCCCTGCGCCAACTTTCCGTCCGGCTCGCCTGGCCCGCCTTTGAAGCCGTCACCGGCGTGTATCTCGTCATCATCGCCCTTGGCGTCCTGGCCCTGCAGACATTCGCCGCAAACCCCATCTTCACCTCCGGCCAGGTCTCCACTCGGATTTTCTTGAATACCATCCTCTACGCTTACGTCCTGCCCGCCGTCCTCCTGGTGGCCGGCGCGCAGTTCATCCCTCCCTTCACCCACATGCTCCGGGCCGCCGGAGCCATCTTCCTGGCCCTGGGCGCAGCGCTCCTGGTCCGGCACGGCTTCCAACCCGACAGCATGGGCACTGGCCCCCTCCTGCTCACCGAAGCGGGCACCTACAGCATCGTCGGGCTCATCCTCGCCGGAGCATTGCGCCAGCTCTCCCTGCGCTTGAACTGGAGCTATTTCCACGCCATCACCATCTTCTACCTCGCCGTCACCGCCATCGGCCTCTTCATCCTCCAAGGCGGCGCGTGCAACCCCATCTTCAACTCCGGCCAGGTTTCCACCCGGATCTTCTTTAACGCCATCCTCTACGCCTACGGCCTCCCTTCACTGCTGGCCATCTCCGGCGCGCAGTTCCTGCCGCCCGTCGCCCGCGCCGTCCGCGGCGCAGGCATCACCGGCCTCTTCATCACCGCCATCCTGCTCGTCCGGCACGCCTTCCACCCCGGCGACATGACCGAACCCGGCGTCATGATGATCGAGGCCGCCGCCTACACCATCACCGTCAAAGTCATGGGCGTCCTCGCCATGGAATGGGGCATCCGAAAAGACGATGAAGACACCGCCTTCATCGCCCAGACCTTCCTCTACGTCTCCTTCGCCATGGCGGTGCTGGGCCAGCTCCTCTTTAAAAACCCCCTCGTCTCCACCGACTCCATCGGCACCTGGCCGATCATTAACGGCCTCATCGTCCTCTACCTCATCCCCGGCGCACTCTTTGGCGTCCAGGCCTGGCAGTGCGTCCGCCGCGGCCTGCAAGGCCGTGCCAAATTCAACGCCCTCTGCGCCGTCGTCATGGCGGTCATCTTCCTCACCCTCGAGTCCCGCTGGCTCTTCCACGACGCCGGCGTTCTCACCCTCTTCCAAAACGGCAAGCTCGCCCTGGACTTCCTCGAAGCCTCCACCTACGCCCCGCTCTGGCTCACCCTCGGCTGCGCCCTCTCCTGGGTCGGCATGCGCAAGGTTAAGCCCGCCCTCGTCCAAAGCGGCTTCATCGTCCAATCCGCCGCTGTCGGCTGGGTCATCTTTGCCCTCCTCATGCTCTTTAACCCTCTGCTCACCAAGCACTCCGTCGGCGCGCTCTACATCGCCAACGGCATCACCGCGGGCTTCCTCATCCCCGCCGCCATCCTCATCGCCAGTTCCACGTTCTATCAGCGCGAACGCCGCTTACTCCAGGCCAACATCGCTGCCTGGACGGGCCATGTGCTCCTCTTCATCGGCTACTCGCTCACCATCCGGCAGTTCTTCCAGGGCGAGTTTCTGGATGCTCTGGGCATGGGTGTCGCCGAGCGCTACGTCTACTCCGCAGGCTGGGTGCTGCTCGCCGTGGCCTACCTTGTGGTGGGCATCATCACCGGCAAGCATCGTCCGCGTTACGCCTCGCTGGCCATCATGATCATCGGCGTCATCAAAGTCGGCTACGACATCTTCCTCCTGCAGGACCTTCTCCGGATCATCTCCCTGGCGGGCCTGGGCCTGGGCCTGCTGGTGATGACCTTCCTCTATCAAAAGTACGTTTTTAAGGCACAGGAAGAAGAAGAGGACATCGCATAATCGCTTGCCGCCGTTTCTATACCCCGGCAGGGGTGGCAGCCATTAGCCTGCGGTTGAGCATGTACTCATGCGACACCGCAGGTTTTCATTCATATTCATCACTCTTGCACGCGCTCACTTCAATGCCGGCCAACCCGTAACGACCCAACTCCGTCTGCTTTCGCCTTAAACCTTCCCCAACTCCGCTTTTTCCGCCTCTTAACTTCGCGTCTTCGTGCCTTAGTGGCTAACTCTTCCTCTTCACTCCTGCTCATCCACCAATCGTTCCCACAGTGCTTGCCTACGCCGCCCTACGCTTCATGAAATACCGCGTCACCAAACCGGAAATCACCGCGCCCATCGTCGCCCCGATGAACCACGCCCACACCAGCGCGTTGGCGCTCTTGGTCACCACTGCGGTCATCATTGGGTTTTCAAACCCTGCCGGCGCAGCCTGAAGCTGGCGCACCACCCAGCCCCCATCGGTTTTCTCCAGGGTCGCCGTGAACCGGCATTCCAGATCGAACTCCGAACCGTTGGTCAGCACATACTTGTCATGCGCATTGCCTGAGACCGTCACCACCCCGCCCTGCGCCGACTGGGTTTTGATCTCCGGCTTAAGCCGAATCGCCTTAAACCACCCGCCCGTGCCTGCATTGCACTGGGCAATGTAGTCTCCAACGGCCTTTGCGCCGCTGAGCGTGGTGCCGTCGGGCTGCACCACCACCACATCCGGGTGCATCAACGCCTGCACGGCATGTGCATCGAGCTTTTCAAGCGCCGCAGTCAACTGGTTGCGCACCAGCTCCACTTCCTTTTGTGTCTGCTGCGCCTCTCCCGCGCCGTGCGCCAGCGCAAAAGGCAGCCCCGCAAGCAGCACCGCGGACATCCATGCAATCATTAACCAGCGAGCCATCATCACATCCTTGTTAATCCGGCTGTAAAGAATTCGTATCACACGCAAAGCCGTCAAAGCTCCACGTGCTCCGTGCTTGACGTCACATCCCTGTCGTCAATCACGTTGAAATAATAGGCGGTCGTTTCAATCGGAATCTCCGCTTCGATCCGCCCCGTCGCAGAATCCAGCTTCGCCGGCAATATGTTCCATTTCCGGTCCGGCCAGTAACCCGTGGCGCGCGTGAAGTTCAGCTCCGCCCGTTTGATCGGTCGCGCGCTTTCATACGTCGCCCACGCCCTGCGCCCATCAGCGCCCTGCCCGGTGATACGCGCCAAAGGCTCGCCGGCACGCATCACCTCATCGGCAAACAAACCGATCTCCTTGGGCTTCCAGCCATCCGGATGGCTGTGCGGCATCTCCACAACCACGCTCAGCTTCCGCGGCCCCTGCACCAGCCGATAGCTCTTTTGCATGGAGTTCATGAAATACGCAAAGTCGTTGGTGCCGTTGACGAATAACATCGGCATCTTCGCGTTGTGCAGCCAGGAAGCCGGGTCCCAATGGGCGACCCACTTGTGCCGAAGGTGTGCCGGTTGGTTCGACAGCATCGTCCCATACTTCCACACCGAGTCTTCCCATATGAAACCTGAGCCGTACACCGGAATCGCGCACGCAAAGCCCGGGTCCGCGCCGGCCACCAGGCTGGTGAGATACCCGCCCCAGGAAATGCCCGTCACGCCGATTCGCGCGCCATCCACGCCCTTCTGGCTGGCCAGCAGCTTGCGCGCAAGGGTCGCAATGCCCACGGCGTGATAGCCCCATTGATCGGTGATCGGCCATTCGTTTTGAATAAACGAATCATTCCACCCTGCGGGCCCCCCATGCTCATGCCGCGGTCGCGGCGATGTGTGAATGCTCTCCCCCACCGTCGCGCCGCAGGTGTCCACCGCGATCGCCGCATAACCGCGCTTGTTCCAGATCTCCACCCATTCCCAGAACGCCGACCCTCCGCCGCCGTGCAGCAGCACCATGCCGGGCACAGTCTGCCCTGCGGGCACCTCCGGCACTTTCATGATGGCATACGCCCGCGTCGGCTTCCCCTGAAACGGCAGCGATTCCATAAACAGCGCCGGCAAACCCGCCGGGTGATCTTTCGCCACCGGCTCCGTGGGCCAAGTCTTGATCGGGTTCGAAACGCCGCTGAAGTCCCATGTGATTGTCATAGATCAAAAGTGTAATGAGTCAGGGACTGATCGTGCACACACATCTCCCGGTTATGGCGCCGATCATTCCCCAAATTTTTGGAAAGGCATGCAAGCGACCTTGGGGCTCATTCGAACTCACCCCACGGAAACCTGAACTTTGACAACCGCAAAAGAGGCGAGGCGGAAAAAAGGAGCAAAATCCTAATAAATTCTACTCCCCCTTTCCGCCTCTTCCCTTGGCGTCTTCGCGCCTTCGCGGTAAAAAATCTGCTCCTAACTCCGCTCCCCCCGAACCCCTCTTCAATGCTTCGGATCATAAAAATTCACCGTCGGCTTCTCCGCGGTATTGCTCCACTCCAGCACCTGGCCGGGCAAAAGCAGCGCCGAATGCCCGTCGGCAAACCCATAAATCCACTGCCCCTTGTACCGGTTCTCGTCATACGTCGAGTTAGGCCGCATCTTCGCCGCATCCCATGAAGCCTCCGCATCTTCCGTGAAGTCCACCGTTGATCCTTCCCCAAAATGCGCCGGAAACGGCATGTTCGCGATCGACCCATACGCCCCCGGGTTCGCCGGGTTATACGCCGTCGGCCCCGCAAACCCGCCCAGCGTATTGCTCCCGTCATTAAAAAACTGCGGCGTAAAGTGATCCTCCCACGGCTCGGCCGCCCCTTCATCCTCCCTGCGCACCTCCGCCACGATGATCGCCTCCGAAGGCCGCTTTACCTGATCCATCTTCACCCCAAAGTAAGGCGGATGATCGTTCGTGAAATATGAGTTCATCGAGTACGACGTCCAACGACGCACCGGCGCATCCTGCCTCACATACGGGCTGTCGTCCCGAGGCGAAACAAACGCCTTGGGGTCCGAAATGTACTTCGTCGCCGCGTTCACCCTGTTGATGTACGACTCATATTCCTCGGGCGTTCCGAAATCCCCCGCCCCCTGCGTCGCCGGCAGCCCGATGCACTCCATCCACGTCACCCCGGTGTGCCCCGTCGAAGGGTAAACCCCTTTGTTGTCCGTGCTGTACATCGACAGCCCCAGCGCAATCTGGTGGCTGTTGGATTTGCTGATCGTCGTCTGCGCCTCCTTGCGTGCCATCGAAAGCGCCGGCAGCAAAATACCGATCAGCAGCGCAATGATCGAAATCACCACCAGCAGCTCAATCAACGTAAACCCCCCGCGCGGCCCCGGCCGCGGACGGGAATAAGGACGCAGCCGCGGGCGCACAAGCGCGCTGGTGAAAGTGTGAAACATGCAAAGCCTCTCATCTCTTTGGGTTTGGATCGGTGCAGGCCCGCCTTGGGCCTGATTGATATTGATAACTTATTATCATTTACTCACATCGTCAAGGGCTCTTGATAATAAATTCTCATTAAGAATGACGCCACTCAAATGATCTTCAACCTAAATGCTTCACCACACGTGGTTTGCCATCATTCGCAACATCGGTCACGCACCCAGAGGGCCCTTCAAAACAACCCTCGCTCCCTGCTTCAAACACTCTGTCTAACCCCTTGGCAACCCCGGTAACCCGACAACCCGGGCACAAGAATCAGCCGCCATCGCCCTGAAAATCAACCCTCAAACGATATATCAACTATTGCGTTCCCCCTGTCTGTCATCTACGCTCTACATCCCAGAGCACACGTCTATTTTTTATCCGGCTCTGCCGCCCGCCTGCTCACGTTTACCCCGATAGACCTGCCAAATACGCTGGAATCCCGCGCATGAAAAAAACCTCACCCCACGGCTTCACCCTCATCGAGCTTTTGGTCGTCATCGCCATTGTCGCCGTACTCGTGGCCCTGGTCATCCCCACCATCAGCAGCGCCCGGGAATCTGCCCGCTTCGCCGTCTGCAAATCAAACCTCCGCCAGCAGCATCTGGCTGTCGTCTACTACAGCACAGACGCCCGCGGCTACGGCCCCTGCGACATCAACACCAACGCCGTCCCCGGCTGGACGCAATGGAATTTCGTCCTCTCCAGTTGGATGATCAAGCTCTCACCCTACCTCGGCGTCCCGCAAAACTCAGTTAACTTCACCTTCGATCTCTCCACCCGAACCACCTCCCCCGACAGGTACGTCAAGGTCTTCCAATGCCCTTCCACCTGGGACCGGCCCTTATCCGGCGGCGGGCGCTCCTACGGCATGAACCAATACGTCGTCTCAGACCTGGGTGCCACCCTCACCACCGTATTTAAGACCAACGCACCCACCCGTTTAAACGACCGCGCCTTTGATGGCGCTCAGGACCGGCTCTTTTTGATCTCCGATTCCTGGTGCTACGCCCAGATCCCCTCCGCCCAGTTCGGCCGCACCCTCATGAACCCCGCTTCGGCGCCTTTGTTGGACTATTACGACCGGTCCCACTACGTCAAAGGTGCCGCCGTCGGCACCGGCCGCATCAACATCCTCACCGCCGATGGGCGCGTCTTCGACCAGGGCACCGGCGACCCCGACAAGTTCGGCTCCAGCACCTTCACAACCACCTATTACCTCACAACCTACGCACAACACCCCACATCCACCTTCGTCACCAGCACCTACTGACTCGACAACATCACACCCGCTGGGCAGAATGCCCCTATGACACGCACCATTCTCGTCACAGGCGGCGCCGGTTTCATCGGCTCAAACTTCATCCGGTTCATCATCCACAACCGACCCTCCTGGTCCGTGGTGAACCTCGACAAGCTTTCCTATTCGGGCAACCTTGAAAACCTCAAGGACCTCACAGACCACCCCAACTACACCTTCGTCCACGCCGACATCAACGACCGGGCCAAAGTCGACCCCGTCATGATGACCGTTGACGCCGTCGTCCACTTCGCCGCTGAAAGCCACGTCGACCGGTCCATCCTCGACGCGCGCCCCTTCATCGAGTCCAACGTCCTGGGCACCCAGGCTTTGCTCGACAGCCTCCGCCAGGCCGACAAGGCCCAGCCCCTCTCCAACGGCAAAAAGCGGCGCTTCGCCCACGTCTCCACCGACGAGGTCTACGGCTCTCTCCCGCTGGACCGGCCGGACCTGATGTTCACCGAAAAGTACCCCATCACCGCCAATAGCCCTTATTCCGCCAGCAAGGCCTCCAGCGACCTCTGCGTCAACGCCGCCCACCACACCTTCCACCTCGACACCGTCATGACCCGGTGCTCCAACAACTTTGGCCCCTACCAGTTCCCTGAAAAAGTCATCCCTCTGTTTGTCACCAATCTGATCGAAAACAAGAAAATCCCCCTCTACGGCGACGGGCTCAATGTCCGCGACTGGCTCCACGTCGACGACCACTGCGAAGCCATTCTCGCCGTCCTCGAACGCGGCCAGTCCGGCGAGGTCTACAACATCGGCGGCAACAATGAGCGCTCCAACCTCGACCTCACCAACATGATCCTCAAAGCCATGGGCAAAGGTGAGGAAATGATCCAGCGCGTCGCCGACCGCCCCGGCCACGACCGGCGCTACGCCATCGACGCCACCAAAATCAAAACCCAGCTCGGCTGGCAACCCACCCGCTCCGCCTGGCCCGGCGCGCTGGAAGCCACCGTCAAGTGGTACGTCGACAACCAGGATTGGTGGCGCAGCGTCAAATCCGGCGCTTACCGCGAGTTTTACCAAAAGCTCTACGGCAACCGCTAAACCACACAATCATGCCATCTCTTGACCCCTCTCCCTCTGGGAGAGGGTTGGGGTCAAGGCCGCCGACAATCGCCGTCCGCATACAACTCCGCCGCACCTTGTCATCCTTCCCCCGATAGACGCTTCTGGCCCCCGCCCCTATTCTTCTTCAGCAACATCTAACATCAGACCTCTAACCTCTTACATCTGATGACCCCCATGCTCACAGAAGCCGAGAAAAAGCGAATCGAAGAAGAAGAGGCCTACCGCGCCCAGGTTCGCGCGCGCCTGGCCTCCGGCCAAAGCCCCGCGGGCGAAACCATTCCCGATGTGCCCGAAGAAGAAATCTACCGCGGCTCTCCCTCCATGCGCGCTCATCCGGCCGCCTTCTGGGGCTCTTTCTTCATCGCCGGCGTCGCCATCGCCGCCATCGTCGCCGGCCACCACAATCTCGCCGAGCAATACCCCTGGGCCAAACATATTCTCTGGCTCATTCTCGTCATCATTGCCGTACAGGCCCTCTTCATGGCGGTCTGGTGGTTCAACACCCGTTCAGCCCTCTTGATCATCACCACCCGCAAAACCATCATGGAACTCGGCTGGTTTTCCAAGTCCCGGACCGAAGTTTTCCATAACGACGTGCGCACCGTCGAAGTCCAGCAGAGCTTCATCAACCGCCTCACCGGCCACGGCTCGCTCCAGATTAGCTCCGCTGGCGAATCCGATTGGGAAATCAAGGTCGATAATCTCCCCCGCGTCAAAGAAGCCCGCGACCTGATCCAGCAATACCGCAAACACTGACCCCCTCACCGCCAACCACCCGGGGTAGCACAGCACGGCCCGAAGCAGTGCTGTGTCCGGGGCCACACGCCAACAACAAAATCCTACCCACCTCCCACCAAACACCTTCGTCCGACACGCCTCGCCAGCACGACCTCCCGGCTCAACCCACAAAAACCATACCGCCCTCATCAACGCCTTGGATCGATTCTCCTCGACCGCCACCGAAAATGTATCCTTATATTTCGCACACAATCCCTTTTCGCACGTCATACCAGGGAACCACGCATGAAAAAGGGAAACTCACACTTGGGATTGCTCATCGCCGCTGCCGTCTTCGTCGGCCTGGCGGTCAGCTATGGCATCCACTGGGCTTCCCTTCCCGGCCCCCCTTCAAGCGATCCGATCATAAATCCACCGGCCAGCTACGCCGCTGCCCCTTTCTTCACGCCAAAAGCAAAACAGAAAATCTCTTACGCCCACGCAGGCGCCCGTAAAGACATCTCTGACTGGGGCCCAGGCGCCAACAGCCCCTTCAACAATTACCCCGTCCGCATCCTCAAAGTCCACGCCCCCATAAGCGACATCACGCTCCGCGTCACCGACGCCAGCCCCATTTACAACAACACCTGCAAGGGCGTCGAGTTTTATCTCCAAAACAACTCCCGGAACGAACAGCCTTTTAATGCTGAAGACGGACGGCTTGAAATCGTCCAGCAGGCCCTGGACCCTCACGGCCAATGGCAGCACATCGAAATATTCCGCAACAGCGATTGCGGCAACAGCCTCCACACCCTCTACCTCCCTCGCACCCACGCCTGGCGGTTCATCGCACCCCGCTACGCCGGCTCCTACAAAACCAAGCTCCGCTTCGTCCTTGTCAGACGCCAGGAAGGCCAACCCACCGCCACCATCATTTCAAACGAATTCGACGGCAGCATCGACCCCGGCCTCTTCAGCACCATCGAGGAATTGATAGTAAGTCGATTTAGCGCCTTTGGGTAAACCCACATCCCATTGCGCACAAGTGAATCAAACCCACCGGCCAACCGGATATCATTTTGGGCGCAAGCCTTCTTGCCGCGTCTTACTTCCGGGAAACCCGCCATGACCTTATCGCGTAGATTCAAAACCGCCGTTGCCTGCACGCTCTTGACCATCCCGGTGATGTTCGCCTTTGCCTGCTCCGACTCAACCGGCCCGGTTGATCGCGACCATCAACCCGTCTGGCCGGCAAACCTCAACTGGACACCTCCTGACCCTGCAACTCTGCCTTATGCCACCTGGACACCCGGCGCGTTTGCCAACGAGGCTTGCGTCTCTGGCGACTACGAGAAAAATCCTTTCAACCACGGACCGCCTCCATCACGCAACACCCCCATCGCCATCCCCGCATCCCTTCAGATAAAACCTGATCCCACAGCGCCCGTCCAGCTCATCATCACCGACGAGCCCGCAGTGTTTCAAGGCAAAGCCAAAGGCGTTCGGCTCTACGCCGTCAACACTCAAAACACCACCGCCAAAGTCCTCGTCTACGGCAATCAGCTCATTCTTCAGCAGGAAGCGCTCGATCAATCCGGCCGCTGGATGCCCATTCAGACCGAGTTGTACGGCGTTTGCGGCAATGGCTTTTGCGGCGTCTACCTGCCTCCGCGTTCAGCTTGGCAAGTCACCCCCCCACGCTACGACGGCCCCTACAAAACCAAAATCCGCTTCGTCATGCAAGGCGGCTCCGGCGTCAACCTCACCGGCAAAATCTACTCCAACGAATTCGACGCCGGCATTGATCCCAACCTCTTCAAAACCAACCCCACCGCTTTCCCCAAAGTCACCGTCAAGTCCCCCGCCCGCACCGTCTGTCCTCCCATCCAAGGCCCTGGAATCCCTCAAGAAACCTGGGACCGCATGAACATTCCGCAATGGCTCCAGCCCGATGAAAACAAACTCAAACTCATAGCCTGCCATCGGCCCATTCTGCTTCAAGACTCTTTCCAGGGTACTCAGGTTTACCTGATCAACAACTCCTCCACCCCGTTGGACATTTCCACCCAAAAAGGCGTCCCCTTCCTTCACCAGGAAGCCCTCGACACCGACGGAAAATGGAAACCCATCGAGCAAACTCCCGCCGCAAGATCCGCCAATAAACCAACCACCGTCACATTGAACGCCAACCACGCCATCGCAATGGCCGGTGCAAGATACGATGGCCCTTTCAAAACCCGGATCCGCTTCGCCTTGAGCATCTCTTCCTCCAGCACTGACAGCCCCACGCTCTACTCCAATGAGTTTGAAGGCCACATCCACCCCGACCAGTTCGTGAAATCCGCCGTCGCCGGCAAGCTCTCAAAATCAACCGCATCCAGGCTCCATTAACGTCCCCAAATTTCGGAGTATGCATGCTTCAAATCAAGTCATCCAATCGACTCGCCACGCTTCTGCTCGTCGGCGGCTGCATCCTTTCATTGAGCTTCGCCTGCGCCTACGCCCTCGATGCACAAGCCAAAAAATCCGACTCCGATACATCCGCACAAAACATCGGCCTCCTCTTGTCTCCCGACAAAACAATCCGTAACAGCGCCATGCAGAAAATCGGCATACAACGCGAACGCGATTCGACGGCGATTGTTGCAGCACTCACAACCGCGATCCAACGGCATCGCAATGATCTGGCCTACGACTCTCCGCTCGCCAGTGTCTGCACCAGTATCCAAACCCTGAACATCGTCGAAGCGGAACGTGATCTTTACAACATTGCAGACTATCGAATCGATGGCAAAACCATTCCCTTGGGACTGTGCATCGGCACAGATGGGTTTTATCCCGCTGCGGCCGCCCTGGTGGCCATTCGAGCCGACGTCTACCAACTCGTAAACCACATCCCCCAATGCTCAAGCGACAGCCAGATCCGCGCCCTCACCTGGGTCTTGGCCAAGCGCACCCACGACTTGGATGAAGCCAAAGCCGCCCTCAACAAAGAGATCGCCACCGGCTACTACGTCACCAATAAAAACCTTCAGCGGGCATTCAGCCTCGTCTCATCGGTTAAATCCGCCGACGACATTTTCAATGCGAAATAACTCACTTCACCTCAGGCCGCATCAACGGAAACAGAATCACGTCGCGGATCGACCGTGAATTCGTCAGCAGCATCACCAGCCGGTCCACGCCAAACCCCAGCCCGCCCGCGGGAGGCATGCCCACGCGCAGGGCTTCGACGAAATCCATGTCCATCTTCGCCATGGAATCTTCTTCCTTCTGGCCCGCAAGCTGCTGCCGGAAGTTGGCTTCCTGGATGTCCGGGTCATTGAGTTCCGTGTACGCGTTGGCCACTTCCATCCCGGCGATGTACAGCTCAAAACGTTCCGCCACCGCGGGGTTGTCGGGCTTGATCTTCGTCAGCGGGCAGATCGCGGCGGGATAGTCGATCACGAACGTCGGCTTGGCCTTGTCCAGCGCCGGCTCCACGGTGTGTTCCCACACTTCGCTCAGCAGCACATCGTGGTCCTTGGGGGTGCCGTCTTCGCCGTGCGTCTTCACGTGCAGCTCGCGCGCCTTGGCCACCAGCTTCTCATGGTCGCTGGAGGCAAAGCCGTTGACCTTCTCAAAAATCTCGTGGTACTTCACGCGCGTGAACGGCAGCGAATAATCCACCGTCAGGTCGCCAAAGGGCAGCTTCTCGCCGCCCGCCACCTGCGTCGCCAGCGTGTTGATCAGCGTCTCCATCAGCAGCATCATGGCGTTGTAATCGCCAAACGCCTGATAAAGCTCGATCATTGTGAATTCAGGGTTATGCCGGACGGAAATGCCTTCGTTCCGGAAGTTGCGCGAAACCTCAAACACCCGGGGCATGCCGCCCACCAGCAGGCGCTTCAAAAACAGTTCCGGTGCGATGCGCAAAAACAGTTGGATGTCCAGCGTGTTGTGGTGCGTCACAAACGGCCGCGCCGCCGCCCCACCCGCGATGGCCTGCATCGTGGGCGTCTCCACTTCCAGAAACCCAGGCCCCATCCCCGCAGGCGGGTTATGCAGAAACTCACGGATCCTCTGCAGAATCGCACTGCGCTTCAAAAACGTCTGCATCACCTCGGGGTTGGCCCAAAGATCAACGTAACGCTTCCGGTACCGCTGCTCAGGGTCGGACAACCCTTCCCACTTCGCCGGCGGCGGAGCGATCGACTTGGTCGCAATCCGATATCCAGGGCACTGCGTGCGCTCAGACAGTTCCACGCTCTGCGCCCACGCGGTGATCTCACCCGTCTTGGTCGTCCCCAGCGCGCCGCGCACCACCACGATGTCGCCCAGGTCCGTCATCTTGGCCTGGGTGAATTCCTTGTCGTTCACGGACTTCTTGCTCACACCCACCTGCAGGTCGCCGGTGTGGTCGCGCAGGGTGATGAAGATCAGCTTGCCGATATCCCGATGCAGCACCACGCGCCCCGCCACGCACACGATGGGCCGGGCGTCGGGCGCTGCCGCGTCGGCCTTCTGCGCCTGGTCGGCCTGGGCGTCAAACTTCGCCCGCGCGTCCGCCAGGGTCAGCAACCCGTCGATCCGGGAGCCGTAAGGGTCGATGCCCACTTCATTCTTGAGCTTGCCCAGCTTGATGCGCCGGTCGGCGATAAGGTCGCCGGTGCCGAACTCTGCGGGTGCGGGCTTGGTCTCAGGCACGTTGGGTTGGTTCTGGCTCATGGGAATCTGGGGATATTAAGAGGAAAAATTGTGGATTGTCTAAACAGTTTCGAGAGTCGAAGTCCGGTTCAGGAATCGGAAACGGCAACAGGTCCATGTCTTGGACCCGAAACCACAAACCCCGAAACCCGATGACTTTTTTAATAAAAAAACGCCGGCTTGTGGCCGGCGCTCGGTAGGTCGTATGAGAGGTTGAGTCAGACAGCTTGGCTGTCGTGCCTCAGGCCTTTGCTTCCGCTGCGGGCGCCGTCTCAGCCGCGGAAGATTCCGTCTTGCTGTCTTTGATGCGGCGGCTCTTGCCCACCCGGTCGCGCAGGTAGTAGAGCTTGGCGCGACGGACATGCCCGCCACGCACCACGTCGATCTTCGCCACGCGAGGGCTGTGCAGCGGCAAAAGCCGCTCAACGCCTTCGTTGGCCACGATCCGGCGAACCAGGATCGCCTTGGCGATGCCACGGCCCTGAATGCGCAGAACCACACCAGAGAACTTCTGGATGCGTTCTTTATTGCCTTCAACGATCTTCAGATGGCAGTCGACGGTGTCGCCGACGGAGATCTCGGGAAGATCGCTCTTGAGATGCGCTTTTTCAACTGCTTCAATGATGGCCTGAGTCATGGCACTAGCCTCAAATTGTCTAAAAACCAAAGCACTGGTAGCCGATCCACCATCGGCCAGGGTCCAGAGCGAGTCGAATACTATACCAAGACCGTCCCCGCATGTCGAGATGAGTTGCAAGCAGGGTGTCAACCATCAAGCAGGGTGCATGACGGATTCTACGTCTGGCCGGGGGCTCCGGCATCCCGCCGGCCCCCGATTCAACCACCTTAAGTGAACTCTTCAGTCGCAAATCTCTCTAAAACCCGCTCTCTCCGCAAATTCTTTCATGCACCCCATGAAACACCACCTGTCATCAGCCCGTTGATGCTTCTCTCCCCCCTTCACTTGCCTTAATACTTTGAAAAATCGCACGCTATCGGTACTCTATGCCACCCTATTTTGGACCGGTAAAGTCCCCAAGCCCTGTCTTAATCAGGGCTGTCTACTTTTAGAGCCACGTCCCTGCGCTGATCCGGCTTACCATAGGAATCGCATGACGGATAAACAGACCGCAGCCAACCCCGGACGCCTCGTCCAACTGGACTCCCTCCGCGGGCTCGCAGCCATCGCCGTGCTCTTTTTCCACTACCTCTACCACTTCCACAACATCCAGCCCGAGCGCGCGCCGCAGCTTACTTTTCTCCAAGGCGGGCACTACGGCGTTGAACTCTTTTTCATCCTCAGCGGCTTTGTCATCACCCTCACCACCGAGAAAAAATCCACCATCGGCTCCTTCGCCAAAGCACGCTTTTTCCGGCTTTATCCCGTTTACTGGGCCGCCGTCCTCTTCACCTTCGCTTCACTCCACATCCTGGGCCCCATGCCCGAGCCGCCCGTGGGCGTTAAAGCCCTCCTGGGCAATTTCACCATGTTCGCCCAGTTCCTTAAAGTCCCCATGATCGACGGCGTTTACTGGACGCTCCAGGTCGAAATGCTCTTTTACTTCTTCATCGCCGGCCTCCTGCTCGTCAAGCTCAAAGACCGCATCCTTG
Source organism: uncultured Phycisphaeraceae bacterium (assembly GCA_964542875.1). Taxonomy (GTDB): domain Bacteria; phylum Planctomycetota; class Phycisphaerae; order Phycisphaerales; family Phycisphaeraceae; genus CAZGOM01. The sequence goes on along the minus strand of CAZIWA010000028.1, from coordinate 17,089 downwards.
AAGGGCTCACCTTCCTGGTCTGCCTCAGCATTGCCCTTTATTTCTGCCCCCCGCACATCGTCACCAAAGCCATCAAGATTCTGCTTGTGCTCAAGTTCATTCACTTGTTCGCGCTGGGTTGCCTCATCTATCACACCCGCTACAAAGGCTTGCTGGCCTGGTCTCCCAAAGCCCTGGTCATCATCCTGCTGTGCCTCACCAACCACACCTTAAATGAAGGCTGGATCTCCACCCTCGTGGTCATCCCGCTCGCGGCCACCATGTACGCCGCGGTCCACTTCAATATCCCCCTCCTGCAAAGCCGCGTGCTGGTTTTCTTCGGCGCCATCTCCTACAGCCTCTACCTGGTCCACCAGAATTTCGGCTACGGCGTCATCATCCAGCTCACCGACCGAGGCGTGAACTACTACCTCGCCGCCGCCGTCGCCGGCGCTCTCTCCATCCTCGTCGCCACCATCCTCTATCTGCTCATTGAACGCCCAGTCAACAACTGGGCCAAGGGTCCCAAAACCCCCAAGCCTGCCCCCGCCCCAACGTCGGAAACCCCCGCCTGAACACACCGGGTAAATGAAAAGCACATTAAAGAAGCAAAAAAGCCTGCTTCGGATTGACTCTATTCCGACTCTCTTACTTTCCGCCTCTTCCCTTCGCGCTTTAACCCACCTTCACGCCCATCGCCAGGCCTTCGCCCGTGGGCAGCATCGCAGAGCGCCACACCTTGCCGTTGGTCGCCAGTTCCTTATTGGTCGCGCCCAGGCTCTTGGCCGCGCCCTGCCGGAAGGCGTCCTGCTTGGCCAGCTCCTCAGGGCTCTGCGCAAGCAGGCCCCATGCAAACGCGTTGTCGCAAAGCACGGTTCCGCCAGGCTTTAAATGTTTGGCGGCCCACGCCAGGTAATTGGGGTAGTTTTCCTTGTCCGCATCGATGAACACCAGGTCAAACGGCCCCTGATTCTCGATTTTCGCCAGGTTTTCCAGCGCTTTACCCACATGAATCGTCACCTTGGAGGCCATCCCGGCCTTTTCAAAGCTCTCCTTGGCCACCGCGGCATGCTTAGGCTCATACTCAAACGTATGCAGCACCCCGCCTGCAGCCAGCCCGCGCGCCAGGCACACCCCCGAAAACCCCGCCAACGTCCCGATCTCCACCACTTTCTTGGCGCCGATGGCCCGGGTGATCACTTCCAGAATCCGCCCGTCAAAACTCGAAACGTGGATCACCGGCAGCCCCGCCTTGCCTGCGCGCTCCCGGATCTCCGCCAGCACGCTGTCCATCGGCTGAAACTGCTTCTCCACGTACGTCGCATAAGAAGAATCCTGCGCCGCAAACGACTTGTGCTCAGGGGAAGTGGCCATGATTCAAGATTTCCTTTTCTTTTGTTTGGGTATCGGAGCGCTCAGGCACTTGAAGCCGACGACATGAGCATAGCGCCGTCATGAGTCCCTCTCACATTTTCCAGCCTGATAAACCCCACGAACGCAGCCGATGGCTCCCGCCATGAACGCCGTAAAAAAACGCGTCGTCCTTAATTCACAGGCTGTTCCCATTCCCCGGCAACCTCAAAGTTGCCCGCTTTAGCCATCTCGTTATCATCTATGTCTCGCATTTTTGGCCCGCCTAACCGAAAGACGCACATGAACATCCACGAATATCAGGCCCGTGACCTGCTCGCCAAGTTCGGCATCCCCGTCCCTCCCGGTATTGTCGTTGCCTCTGCTGACGAAGCAGGCAAGGCCTTCGACAAGCTCAAGGCCGAAGGCGCGTCGCTCACCGTCGTGAAGGCTCAGGTTCACGCTGGCGGCCGCGGCAAGGGCGGCGGCGTCAAGCTCGCCAAAACCACCGAAGAAGCCAAGACTCACGCCGGCAACATCCTCTCCAAGCAGCTCATCACCCCCCAGACCGGCCCCCAGGGCGTCAAGGTGCACAAGCTCCTGGTTGCCTCCGGCGTTGATATCGCCAAAGAGTATTACCTCGCCATTGCCATCGATCGCGCCAAGGGCTGCCCCGTCCTCATCGCCTCCAGCCAAGGCGGCATGGACATCGAAGAAGTCGCCCACTCGCACCCCGACGCAATCGTCCGCGAACCCATCTCCGCCATCGAAGGCTTAAAGCCCTACCAGGCCGCAAAAGTAGCCTACGCCATCGGCTTCACCGGCTCTCACGTCAAGGCCGCTGCCAAGATCATGACCCAGCTCGCCGACCTCTTCATCAAGAGCGACGCCAGCCTCGCGGAAATCAACCCCCTGGTCGTCACCAAGCCCACCGCTGACGCACCCGAAGGCAAGGTCGTCGCCATCGACGCCAAGATCACCTTCGATGAAAACGGCCTCTTCCGCCACCCGGAAATCGCCGCCCTGGCTGACCCGCACGAAACCGATGCTTCCGAAGCACGCGCCCAGAAGTTCGGTCTCTCCTACATCAAGCTCGATGGCGACATCGGCTGCCTCGTCAACGGCGCTGGCCTGGCCATGGCCACCATGGACATCGTCAAGCTCCACGGCGGCGAACCCGCTAACTTCCTCGACGTCGGCGGCTCGGCCTCCCAGGAAGCCGTTACCGAAGCCTTCCGCATCATCCTCTCCGACCCCAACGTCAAAGGCGTCATGGTCAACATCTTCGGCGGCATCGCCAAGTGTGACACCATCGCCAAGGCCATCATCGCCGCCGCCACCGAAGTGGGCTTCAAGGTCCCCCTCGTGGTCCGCCTCGAAGGCACCAACGTGGAAGTCGCCCGTAAGCTCCTCCAAGAGCAAAAGGCCAACATCCCCATGATGCAGGTCGGCACCGACATCACCGACGCAGCCAAGAAAATCACCGCAGCCGTCTACGGCAAAAAGTAATTTCTCTTCGCAACTCAATATAAAAACAGGCCCCGGTCACACGACCGGGGCCTGTTGCTTATGTCTTTTGAAGCTTTCCTGTCCCGATTCAAACCCCACACCTGAGGCCGCGCGTCCTTGCCCACATTTCAAATCCTCCGGTCCGCTCTGTGTCGGCCAGGTACCGTGAATAATTCTCGATCACTTCCCGGTATTTCCCCGCTTCTTCCAATCCGCGTCCCTTGGGTGAAGACCCAGCCAATTTCAGCAATACTTCGATTTCTTCCACGTCTTTCAGGCATTCATGGCTATCGCCCAAAATCCCTGCCGGCAATTCATGGCATGCCATTTCGACGCCAGCCCAGACCAGATCCAACAACCGCAAAACCGTAGCCGTATGCGTGGGGTCAAGTTCCACCGAACGCTTAAGGCTGTCGTAATCCCCGGCCAGACGAAAGGGCTCCGGATCATTCGGCATTTCCATCTGCCACTGATGAATAATCGGACGCACAACCTGCTCAAACATCGGTTGAGGCAACGAATCAACCGTCCGCGGATGCTTGCCGCGCGCTTCACCCAGCCACCGCACAAATGCCCGCCGCTCCTCCACAGGCCATGATTCAGCGGCCGTTATGAACAGCCGCATCGCCTCCAGCGCGTCCTTGCGCAAACCCTTTTCCCGCAGTTGGCAATACGTCCGAAGCAATGCATAGCGAGGCTCGCTTTGGAGTTTATCTGCAACCTCCCGCAAGCCTTCCCAGTAATCTTCTCTCCAATAGCCCGGATCCATTCACAACCAATCCCAAAAAGCTACTTCAGCACCACCGGCACGCACACTTCAATCAGGCTGTCCGGGCTGTTCACGCCCTTAAACCGGTCGTCATAACGCTCAAAGTCATACGGCGCCGCTTGCTTGTATTTGGAGTTGGGCAGCCACTGCCCATAGATATACCCAAACGTCTCCCCCAGCTTGCCCGGCAGCGGCCCCTTATGCGTGAACACCGCATACGTGTTGGCGGGAATGATCTTCGCCACGCACCCCACCGGAATGTTCTCCAGCGACGTCACCACGCCCGCCGCAGTGTAAAACCACTTCTTATTGGTCATGAAGTCCGCGGGATACGTCTCCACGCCCAGGCACACCCATGGCGAAACCGCATTGGCCAGCGGCCCCACTTTGCCGTAAAAGTCCCAAAGCGGGGGAATCTGTGCCCCCACGTCCTTAGCCATGTCCACCAGCATCGAAACCCCAATGCACTTCATTTCCGGAATCTGCTCGATCCGGGGTTCATCAATAACACGCTCCATATCAGCCTCCTGAATGCAAGTTGGGTAAGGGAATCCACTATCTACGCTCAAAAAAACAAAGGCAAGTCGCACGAGACCCGGCTGTGGCATATATTCTGCATAAGCCCCTCACTCAGGGGGCGTCTGCCTCTTTTTTGTGCAACCACTCTTAAACCAGTGATTACGGAGCTGTAATGAGCGAGCATCTGGGCGACTTCGTTCTCGTGCTCCATGGGCATCTGCCCTACGTGCTGCACCATGGAACATGGCCCCATGGGGAAGACTGGCTCTACGAAGCCGCAGCCGAAACTTACCTTCCCCTCCTTAACATCATTGATGAAATCCACTACCTCGGCGGCTGGCCCGGCCTTACCCTGGGCCTCACCCCCGTGCTTCTGGAACAGCTTGCCCACCCCAAGTTCAAGCAAGGCTTCATCGAATACCTCCATGACCGCATCCAGCGCGCCCGGAGCGACCGCGCCGAATTCTCCCGCCACTCCGATGGCTACCACAAGCATCTGGCCTGGCTCACCGAATACTGGGAAGACTACTACAGCAAGCTCGCCCAGCGCTTTGACGACATCGGGCACGACCTCCCCGGCGCCTTCGGCATGCGCGCCCAGGCCGGCTCCATTGAAATCCTCACTTCCAACGCCACCCACGGCTACATGCCCCTGCTCCTGGAAGACTCCTCCATCCGTGCGCAGATGCGCGCCGGCATTGCGTCCTCCCAGCGGCTCCTGGGCTTTAAGCCCACCGGCATGTGGATGCCCGAGTGCGCCTACCGGCCCGCTTACCCCTGGCGTCCGCCCGTCGTCTATGGTGATGTGCGCAACCGCATCGGCGTCGAACACCTCGTCGCCGATGAAGGCATCACCCACTTTTTCGTCGAACACCACCTCATCGAAAACAGCCGGTCCGAAGGCATCATCGACCCCAGCGGCAACTACCACCGCGTCGGCTGGGAAGAAGGCGCCAAGTACCCCGGCCGCGGCTGGTATGACGTCCACGACTCCTTCTGGGTCAACTCCGACGGCGGCCCCGGCCGCGTCGTCGCACTCGGCCGCGATCCCAAAATCTGTGAACAAGTCTGGTCCGGCAGCATCGGCTACCCCGCCGACGGCCAATACCTTGAGTTCCACAAAAAGCACGGTGAACGCCGCGGCCTGCGCTACTGGAAAGTCACCGGCAAAGGCATCGACCTGGGCCAAAAAGCCCTCTACCATCCGCCCGACACCGCCAGCAAGGTCCACGAACAGGCCCACCACTTCTGCGAGCAGGTCAAAGCCCGGCTCGCAGACTACAAAGCCAAAACCGGCCGCACCGGCGTCGTCGTCGCCACCTTTGATGCCGAGCTTTTTGGCCACTGGTGGTTTGAGGGCCCCCGCTTCCTGCGTGATGTCATGCTCTCCATGCACCACGACCCGCAGGTGGAGCTCAAAACCAGCTCCCAGCGCGTCAAGGAATCACCCCCGGACAAAATCGTCGCCCTTCCCGAAGGCTCCTGGGGCGACGGCGGCGACCACCGCGTGTGGATGAACGAGCAAACCCGCTGGATCTGGGAAGTTGAATACCGCGCCGAAGCGCTCTTTGGCAAAAACACCTTCAACCTACCCTGGCGCGATCCCAAAAACGTCCAGATCCGCGAACTTCTGGAACACGCCGGACGCGAACTCCTGCTCATGCAGGCCAGCGACTGGCCGTTCGTCATCACCCGCGGCCAGGCCATCGACTACGGCATCAAGCGCTTCGTCCTCCACGCAGGCCGATTCGAAAACCTCATCTCCATGGCGGAAAACGTCGCCCGCGGCGAACCCCTCACCGAGATCGAAGAATTCGAACTCCAGGACTCCCTCCTCCACGACGCGATCTTCCCCAAGATCGACCTCACGTGGTGGAACATGTAAGCAAGTGGGTCTGTGACCAGGTGCGGCCGAGTTCCCGAGGCCCACCACGCCGCGCCCCAGACCCAACGGCGCACGCATCACCAAAAGCGCAAAACCCTCAAACCGGTCCTCTTCATCCATCAAACCTCACACATAAAAAAGACCGGCCATCTCTGGCCGGTCTTTTCATTAATTAACCACAACCCGAACTCACGCCTTGATGCGCATGCCGTAGAACGACCGCCACACGAAGAACGTCGAGATCAGGAAGAACACCGCAGCCAGCACCGCGCTCAGCGTGCTCGTCGTGGGGAGCCCTGCGCCGCCGTGGCTGGCCACGGCCGACAGCGCCTTCTCCGCCACATTGCCGGATTCCGAAGAAGCCTTGGCGGCGTTCTGGTTGATCGCCACCGCCAGCTCAACGGCCAGCAGGCCAAACAGCGTCGTGAACTTGATGATCGGGTTCATGGCCACCGACGACGTATCCTTGAAGGGATCGCCAACGGTGTCGCCCACCACGCTCGCGTCGTGCAGGGGCGTGCCCTTCATCTTCAGCTCAACTTCCACAACCTTCTTGGCGTTGTCCCAAGCGCCGCCGGCGTTGGCCATGAAGATGGCCTGGTAAAGCCCAAACAGCGCGATGGCGATCAGGTAGCCGATGAAGAAGAACGGTTCCACCATCGCAAAAGCCAGGGTGGAAAAGAGCACCGCGAAGAAGATGTTGGTCATGCCCTTCTGCGCGTAGATCGTGCAGATTTCCACGACCTTCTTGGAGTCTTCGATGGACGCCTTGGTGACCGTTTCATCCAGCTTGATGTTGGCCTTGATGAACTCCACCGCGCGGTACGCGCCGGTGATCACCGCCTGTGTCGAGGCGCCCGTGAACCAGTAGATCACCGCGCCGCCGGCCATCATGCCCAAAAGGAACGGCGGGTGCAGAATCGAAAGATTCTCGATGCCCGTCTTAAGCCCGTCCGTCAGCATCATGATGATCGCGAAAATCATCGTCGTCGCGCCCACCACGGCGGTGCCGATCAGCACCGGCTTGGCGGTCGCCTTGAAGGTATTGCCCGCGCCGTCGTTTTCTTCCAGGAAGTGCTTGGCCTTTTCAAAGTCCAGATCAAAGCCAAAGTCCTTCTTCACTTCGGACTTGATGTTGGGCACCGCTTCAATGGTGGACAGTTCGTACACCGATTGCGCGTTGTCCGTCACAGGGCCGTAGGAGTCGACCGCGATGGTCACCGGGCCCATGCCCAGGAAGCCAAACGCCACCAGGCCGAAGGCGAAGATGGCGGGCGCAATCATGATGTTGCCCACGCCCATGTTGCTGACGAAGTACGCGCCGCCCATCAGGACGATGAACAGGATGCCCATCCAGTACGCCGAGAAGTTACCCGCCGTAAGCCCCGACAGGATGTTCAGCGAAGCGCCGCCTTCACGGGAGGAAGCAACGACTTCACGAACGTGCGTGGAGTGTGTGGAGGTGAACACCTTCACCGCCTCGGGGATAATCGCGCCTGCGATGGTGCCGAAGCTGATGATCGTGGACAGCTTCCACCACAGGGTCGCGTCGCCGGCGATGCTGGGAACCAGCAGGTAAGAAACAATGTAGGTCAGGATGATGGAAACGATCGACGTCAGCCACACCAGGGAGGTCAGCGGCGCTTCGAAGTCCATCTTGTCGGCATTCTGGTACTTGGCCTTGGCGACCGCTTCGTTGAGCAGGTAAGAGCCCACGGAAGCAAGGATCATCACCACGCGCATCGCGAAGATCCACACCAGCAATTGCACCTGAAGGGTCGCAGCCAGTGCATCGGCCTCGGCGAAGCTCAACTCGGGGTGAGACTTGCCGATGACCGGGCCGGTGACGGCCAGGAGGATGAACGTGATCAGCGCGACGCCCGTCACGCCGTAGGTTTCAAAGCCGTCTGCGGTGGGGCCCACCGAGTCGCCCGCGTTGTCGCCCGTGCAGTCGGCGATCACACCCGGGTTACGCGCATCGTCTTCCTTGATCTTAAAGACGATCTTCATCAAGTCAGACCCGATGTCGGCGATCTTCGTGAAGATGCCGCCTGCGATGCGCAGCGCCGCTGCGCCCAGCGATTCGCCGATCGCGAAGCCGATGAAGCAGGGGCCGGCAAAGTCAGCGGGAACAAAGCAGATGATCAGGAGCATGATCAGCAGTTCAACGCTGATCAGCACGGTGCCGATCGACATGCCCGCCTTCAGCGGAATGGCGTAGCAGGGATAAGGCTTGCCGCGCAAAGCGGCGAAAGCCGTCCGGGAGTTGGCAAACGTGTTGATCCGGATGCCGAACCACGCCACGCCGTAGCTGCCTGCGATGCCCAGGAGGCTAAACGCAAGAATGGCCAGCACCTTGGTGATGCTCAGGCCCGCGTTGCCGTGTTCGTCATGGGCAAGGAACTTGAAGTAGACGAACATCACCGCGCCGATGAACACCCACAAAAACGCCAGGTATTTGCCCTGGGTGAAAAGGTAGGTCTTGCACGTTTCGTAGATCAGTTCCGACACTTCCAGCATCGACTTGTGCACGGGCATGTTCTGCAGGCTCTTGTAGATGATGAGCCCGAACACCAGACCGATGACACAGACGATCAGCCCCAGCGCCAGCAGCGTATGGCCATTGATGGCGCCGTTCAGAAACTTCACCGCGCTCAGGTCGGGCATTCGGATGCTTGCCTCACTGGCGTAAAGCGCGCTTGGCCCTGCAACCAGCGCCAACGCACCTGCCAGCACCCCGGCGCATTTTGCGCCAAGGCCTGCCGGGGAATCGGAACCACGACAAAAAGCGTGAACCATGAGTTTTTCCTATCACACTGAAAAGATGGGGAACCAGGAACCAGACGGAAAAGCTCCACGTATGAAACTCTGAGTTCCAGCCGTGGGGCCGATATTGTCTTGTTGTATTTATCGAATATCAAGCCACATTGACATGAATTTACGAACAAGTTCCATTAATTGGAACTAAAATCCACCGATGACCTGTCTCGCCACCCCATCTTCCCAACACCCAGTTTCACCCACTGTTGTGCCCTCCCTCCGAGCCCTTTACCATCGCCCTCACAGGCATCGCCTGACCATCTTTACCAAGGAACACACGATGCCGCCCCAAACCATTTATCGACTCCGCGTCTCACTGGATTACACCGATCCTCCGGTTCACCGCACCATCGACGTGCCGCATTGGTTCAACTTTGAATACCTCCACATCGCCATTCAATTCGCCATGGGCTGGGAAAACTCCCATCTGTTTGAATTCCGTGTTTTCAAGAACAAAACCAACAAAACAGGCATACGGGTGGGCATCGATAATGGTGAAGGCGACCTGCACGACGGCGTCCCTTTTTACGCCCTGGACTCACTCCAGCTACGCGATGTGCTCCTCACCAGACACGTGAGAATGAAGTACCGGTACGACTTCGGCGACAGTTGGGACCACACCATCACCATCGACTCCATCGGCCCCGCAGAACCTGACGTCGCCTACCCCCGCGTTGTCGATGGCGCCAACATGTGCCCTCCTGAAGACTCCGGCGGCGTCCCCGGCTTCTACAACAAACTTGCCGCTTGGAAAGACCGCGAAAGCCCCGACTACTGGTGGGCCCGCGAAGCATTCGGCCGCCACTGCGACCCAACCGCCTTCGACCTTAAAAAAGCCAATCGACGTTTCAGCAACATGATCCAACTCAGCGCTCCCACCGAGCTGCGCATCAAACCTGAAGTCGACTTTGGGCCTTAATCCCAAACTCAAAGCATTTGCTAAAACCAACCCAAAGCCACTAGGCGAACATGGTTCACCAGGCCGGCCACCGCCTTGGTTTTAGACTCAAATGAATGACGTTCAACCCCGCATGTCAAAACCGCCGTCGACTGTAATCGTCGATCCGGTAATGAATTGCGCAAGGTCAGACAGCAGGAACAACGCCGCCGCACCCGGGTCCTCCGGCTTGCCGATCCGGCCCAGCGGAATGGAGTTAATGATCCCCTCGCGCCCTTCCTTGTCCATCGCCTCACGGCTCATGTCCGTCTCCGTCCAGCCTGGCGCAACGCAGTTCACCCGAATCCGGTCCGGCGCAAGTTCCTTCGCCATCGAGCGCATGAACATGATCTGCGCGCCCTTGGACGTCGCATAAGCCGAAAACACGCTCGACCCGCGCTGACCCGCCGTGGACGTGAAAATTACGATCGACCCCGCCTTCTGCGTGCGCATCACCCGCGCGCCCGCCTTCACAGCCAGGAAAGTGGTGTTGAGGTTCTGCTGGATCGTCCGGTCCCAAAAGGCCAGGTCCATGTCTTTAATGGCCTTGCCTTCAAAAATACCCGCGCTCACCACCAGCCCGTGGATGGGGCCAAGCTTCAGCACGCTGGCATCAAAGGCGTTCTCCACTTCCTGCGGCTTGGTCAGGTCTGCCTTCACGCACAGCGCCTGCCGGCCCAAGGCCGTGATCTCGCCGGCCAGCGCCTGTGCGCTGGTCTCGTCCTTGACGTAGTTGATCGTGACGTCCGCCCCGGCCTTGGCGGCCAAAAGAGCCGTCGCACGGCCAATCCCGCGGCTTCCGCCTGCGATGAAAATGTGACGTTTGGTGAGGTTAATCATAAGCGGCTTGCGAGTGATCACCCAGAACCAGACGCTGGCGCTTTGTAGCCGTGGCGAGCACCTGGGGGTGGTGTTGGTAAGTTAAAAACGGCATGAAATGCTGAGAAACATTACGCTTGGAATAGTGAACCTGAAGCAGGTAGCGTACCTGGTCCTTCGTCGAGTTCAGCCCGCCCGAATGCCACACTTCTGACCGGAAGAAAAGCACATCCCCCGCCTTGCACAGCACAGGCTGGATCTTGTTTCCGTTCCATTCGCTTGCATCGCGATTCGGCGGAAACGTGCCGGACTTATGGCTCTTGGGAATCACATGCGTCGGGCAAAGATCGATCGTGATGTCGCTCAGGTAGTAATGCGCCGTGGAAATGAACACCGGCTGCTTCACATCCGGCCGCGCCAGCACATCCGCCGGCAGCGGGAAGAAAATCTGATCCGCATGCACCCCACGCCCGTCATGGCCCGGATAGCTGCGCCAGCCGGTCTCACCAATGATGTGGCACTCGGGCCCCATCACCGCATTGGCCAGCTCATACACGCCCGGCCGGTCAATGTAAGGCAGGAACGTAATGTCCTGGTTGAACACGTTCTTGTAGTGATCGCACCGCCCGGTGTTATGCCGGTCCCAGGGGTGACCCGGCTGAAGCCGGTCAATCGCGTTCTTGAGCGTTTGCACTTCCTCGGCGTTGAGCACACCGGGAATCAGCGCATATCCCTCCTCGTCAATCGCCTTAACCATGCCAGCCAGGTCATCGAGCTTGAAGGTGGGTTGAAGGTACTGGAAAGCGTCAGCAGCGGTGGTGGTCATGATGGTGGCCCTGGTTGCACATTTTGGACGTGAACGGTTTACCTCTTCGAGCAGCGAAGATCAATGGGGGAATGGGCCATTCGGCACTGTTTTGAGGCGTGATCCATGCATTTGGAGCCATAAAAATAGGGTCCTGACGAAATTAACAGGATTTTCTTCAGGTTTTTCAGGACAAAAATAAGCATTCATTCAAACGCCGGACACGGCTAAGATGGCATGATGAAGCGAATAATCCTCATGGCGATCACGCTGCTGGCGATGAGTTACTCTCTAAGCGGCTGCTCGGAACCCGACCGCTGGCATCAGACAGACCCGGCGCACGGCGAAGAATCGCGCCAGGAAAAATGGTGAGTCTAAACCGCTTCCCACGTCGGCTATCATGGCAATATGAAACGAAACCTCCTCATGGTGATGGCGATGCTGGCAGCAAGTTATTGCCTCAGCGGCTGCTCCCGCTTTGAAGGCTGGCACAGGCCAGACGTCACCACCGGCGAACCCAGCCAGCGCAACGAGGTCAACCGCGGCGTCCTGGACGTCGACGACAACTTCGGCACCGGCATGGGCACCCCCGTTCACCATGCCGACTGGTGATCCGGACCTTTGAAAAATCCACGTGCCGCAAACACGGTAAACCATTCATGGCACGGGCAAAAGCATTTGAAAAATTCGATAGCCCCACCGATAACCCGGGTGCGTGGAAATCGGCAAATACATTTACCCTGCCTTCACAGCCGACCGCTTCGCCTTGAATTTCTTGACCTGCCTCGCCGCCCAGATCCACACGCCCGTCACAAACAAAACCAGCGGCGAGAACCCCAGCACAAAGAAAACCACCCGCATCCACTCCCCGAAAATGTACCCCGCATGCACTGGGAAAATCCCCCGCAGCACATAGCTGTTGGCCGTCATTGGCCGGTCGATCGAAGCCACCTGCCCGCTGGCCCGGTCGATCAACACCGCATTCCGGTACAGCACGCCATACGACGGTTCATTCACGTTCACCCGCACATCACCTGAGGCTCCATCGGCATTGGAAATGCTCAGCACCCTCGCCGAAGGCAGCGTCTTGGCCAGGTTCACCAGCATCTCTTCCAAGGTCGCCGGCGTGCCGTCGGCCTTAGGGGTAATGGTGAACTTCGTCACCGGGTTCTCCGGTGTGCCGGTCATCTGGTTGATCGCCGGGCGCCAGCTCTGGTTGAAGGGATAAAAAATCCCCGTCAGCATCGCGATGAACAAAATCGGCAGCGCCCAGAATCCCAGTGCATTGTGGATGTCCCAGTTCACCCGTACCCACGGCGCGTTCCACTTCACCCACACCCGCATCAGCAGCACTTTGATCGTGTTGGGCCACCACAACACCAGCCCTGTGGCCAGCACCACCAGCGTCGCCACGCCCAGCCAGCCATTGATTTGATATCCGTTCTTCTGGTCCAGCAGCAGAAAGTAATGCATGTGCTCCCAGAACACATAGGTATCCGTGCGAATGCCCGAATGCCGCTCCCCCAGCACCTTGAGTGTGTAGGGGTCCACAAACACCCGCCTCACCGCCAGGGCGCGTTGCTGCCTGCGTGCCTTCCACTGCGCGATGGTCTGCTGCTCCGGCGCAGGTTCTGCCGCCCGTGCGCTCTCACGCCTGGGCTGTGTTGCCGGTGCTGCGCTGGGCTGCGTGCTGGGACGCGTGCTGGCCTGTTCCTGCGCCGCCAGCTCACGGGCTCGGCGTTCCTTCAAAGCCTTGGCGATCTTCGCGCGCTCTTCCTCGGTTACCTCAGAGGCAAAAGCCGGCGCAGGCCTGCTTGCCGGCGCCGCTGCCGGCGTGGGGATCACAAACACCCAACTGCGCCCCTCGTTCCTGGGAGGCGTCACCGATGTGATCAAAGAGTTGGGATACGCCGCTTTAAACGCCCCTAAAACCTCCGAAAACGCCTTGGCGTTGCCCTGAGGCGTCACATACACCACATCCCGATTCCCCCAGTTGTCATACCACTCGCACGCGATCATCATGCTGCCTGACACGCCCACCAGCGTGAACGCAATCCCCACGATCAACCCCAGCCACAAGTGCAGTTGAAACATCCAGAACCTGAGCGTCAGGTACTTGCTTCGGGCCTTGGGCCGTACGGGGATCACAGGTGCAGGTTCAGGGTTCGACATGGAAAAAGCCTGTGTTGTTGAATCGCCGGTCAGCGGCCATAACGCCTCATGGCGTGCACAAAATGGGTTTGCTCTTACCGGGACACCGGCCCGCAAGGCCCGCGGCGTCCGCTTCGATGGCCGCAGGCGCATTGGCGGGAATCCAGGTCAATTCCGAAACCGGCGTCTTCGCCTTCCTGATCGCCGCCACCACCGTCCCCACCCCCTTGGGGTCATTGGGGTCTTTGGTCTCCAGCAGGTAAGGCTCACGCGACTTCTCGTCATCGCACTTACCGCAGGAAAACACCAGTGCGATCACGCCGCTGGGCTTGGCTCCCTCCGGCGCCCCTGGCACCGCCACCGGCAGAGCCCGCGTCGCCGGCGCCACAAACAGCGCACCGGATTCCGTGTCATAGAAAAACGACTTGGCCGCAGGCGGCGCGATGCTCTCCGACTGCGCCGTCATGTACTTTGCCGCGCCCCACACCGCCAGCACCGCAATCACGATGCACGCCAAAAACAGCCCGCCCTTTTTCATGGCGTCGATCTGGGCCGCTTCCCGTTTTTTGCGTGACGATTCGCTCATGGCTTAGTTCAGGTCGTAAAGCTCATCGGTAGCAGGATCGCCGTCGGAATCGATGAACCCAAGGTTCAAAGGCTTCAGCCGCGCATCCACATCCGCTTGCGTGTTGAACTGGTTGGCCACGTAATACTGGGCCTTCTCTTTAGAGACGTGCCCGTCGATCCAGCCCACGTTCCCCACGTTGTCATGCCGCGCCTGGAACAGATGCGTCGTCGCCCCGCCCACGATGCTCGCCGGCGTGCGCACATAGCCCGAAGGGGTCGTCAGACCCGTGCTGCTGCGAATGCCCATGTTGTCTGCGAATGCCACCGTCTGCGCCGGGTTGATGATGTTCTGCAGCTTGGGGTACCTCAACCGGGTCGGATATTCGCTGATCGAACCCAGATACTCGTAGTTGTAGCCGTACGACGTGTATCCGTTGTACGCCACCTGGCTCAGCTTCACCGCGGGGCAGCCTTCGACGCTTCCCACCGGGATGTACTGCCCGATAAAGCCCGGAGGGTCCTGCACCACCAGAAAAGGCGTTGTCTTCTGCGCCCTGCCCCACCAGTAAATAAAGTAAAGCGGGTCCGACGTCGTGTCATACGTCGGCATCGACGCCCGATAGTCCACCTCGTACTGCGTCCAGGCAATCACCAACTGCTTGGTGTTGGACGCACAAACCGCAGTCTTCCCCGCTTCACGTGATTTGCCCAAAGCAGGCAGAAGAATGCCGATCAATAGCGCAATGATGCTGATGACCACCAGAAGTTCGATAAGCGTAAACGCGTTTTTGTTCGCAGGGGCTCTCATAAAACTGCTCAATCCGTTTAGGTAAACAGAGGGTTTATGCCACGCCCCGGGATGTCGATTCCTATCTCTTATTTATGAGATTGAAAATAAGAATCAGTCTCATACATTAATTGAGATTCAGTCTCACCGCAAGCCGATCAACCTGTAAACAACAAAAAAGCGTGCAAAAGCACGCTTTTCTTCGCCCCATCAGGGCATCAGCCCGCAGCCATGGGTCAACAAGTCTTCGAGCACAACCCACGGCAACCGGTTGTTTTTGAATCACTCTCCGCAACCCTGATGGTCGCGGAAAAATCTGGCTCTGCAGCAGCCTTTGTCCCATTCTTCGCCAAACGCACCGCCCGTCCGGGGACTTAAAACGTCCCCTGCAGACGGATGAAGAACAGCACGTTATCGGACGGTGATGCAACGCTCCCCGTGTTCCGGATGTCCCAACCCGTTCGATAATCCTGGTCAAACGCCCAACCCAGACCGCCCGAAATATCCAATGATTCATCTTTCACGAACCTCAGGCCCGCCTGCGCGCGCCGGAGTTGATAGAAAAGCCGGGTATCGTCTTGATCGTTCAAAAACGCACCCGTGAAAGACTGGTCGTAAAGCCCAAACACCTTCCATTGCTTGGTGATGTCGTAGGTCACGCTTGCCCCCGCGTCGATGGGAAAGAAATACTTTGCCTCAAACGTCCATTTCTCAAACGGCTTCCAGACGATTTTGCTCCGGGGCGTGCCCACCAGCAGCGTCAGTTGGTCGTTGATCTCCGTCTCATACGCCACAAACGGCAGCGGCACGTCCGGCAACAACATCCGGTTGCCCTCAAAACCGATGCCCCAATGAATCCGGGACTTCTCATCGATCTTATTGGTGAAAGTGGCGGCGCCGATCGCGTAATACGCATGGTTGTTGTCGAAGTGGTTGTCGTTGGCCTGGCCCGCGCCGGCCATCACCGAGACGCTCATGTCTTCGTTGATGTCGCCCACCCGCCACGCGCCCACCACCGAGATATCGTTGAACCCGGTAGGCAGCGCCTGAATGTTTGAATCGATCCCCACGGAGAGAATCCGGTATCCGAAATACACGTCGGGATTAGGCGAATCCTTCTGGATCTTCACCCGGCCGTAAGAGTCGTAGTACAGCGTGTCGATGTCTTGGTTCGCCACGCCCTTCACATGCCCGCCATAGATGAAGATCGGCTCATCGTAGGTATCGGCGATGTGTTCTGTTTCCTGCCACTTGCGTGTGGTCAGCGAAGGGTCGGTCTGCGCCAATGCCTGGGTGACCGCAAGAGCCAGGAAACACGCCAGGAACGTAAAAAATCGGATCGTTTGCATAGGGGCCGCCATCATATCTGAACCTCTATCTGATGGGGTATCAGGGAATTACTTGCCCAGCCACCGGGCGCACCCCATCCACCTGTATACGGCATGCTTTCTCGACTTTGGGGTAAAGCACCCCTTGCGAGAGGTTTGGGCTGAGGGCACCTACGGTTCAATTAAGCCTTGCCTCTTCATCCGCAGTGCTGAAGGCACGGCCCTATGACAGCCAGGCACGACAGTTGCTGATCGGTATAAATCGCGTAACTGCATGGAAAGTCGGCGAAAATCCGTCTCTTTAGCAACATTGCAGGGTTGCGTGCATTTGGATGCGGCGACCGGCATCTTCTGCGCCCCAGCGGGGCGATCGCACGTAGCCGGGGGTCAGCGAGTCTTCGAGCGCAGCCCCCGGAGAATGATTGTTTGATCGTTTCTTGTTCTTCAGCACCCTCGATGGGTGCTGAAGAATCTCTTGTCTTTATTGACGCTAAAGTTAAACAGCAACTGTAGTACAGGGTCGGAGCGCTTCTTAGCGCGCAAGCCCTGGTAAAAACACAAGAAGAAAACGCTTGCACGCGCCCACTTCCACGTCAACCAATCCGTAACGACTCAATTCCCTCTGCCTCTTTTCGAACCCCCATCACATATCCAGGCCTCACGCATCCCTCGCCATCAAAAAATCATCGCGTAAATCTTATGCATCTTGTGAATCCTGTTAAAAAACTTTCTTCACAAAGCCCCAGCAGCGCATCGCACAATCCCCTTCTCTCCCCTCCAAACAAAAACCGCCACGGGCCCAAGCCCCAGGCGGTTGTGTTTCGATACCGCAAAATCACTTCGCCGCAGGCGCGTTGTCCTGAA
>CAZIWA010000027.1:0-50192 GCA_964542875.1 uncultured Phycisphaeraceae bacterium | reverse complement strand
ACGTCCTCCTCCCCGTGCTCATGCTCGTCGCCCTGGGCGCACTCGTGCAGCGGTATCAGCCGCTCAACATGCAGACCCTCTCCCGGCTCAACATCTACCTCCTCGTCCCCGCCTTCCTCTTCATCAACATTCTTAAAAGCACTCTCTCTCCCTTGCAAATGGCGGGCATCGCCGCCGTCGTCCTTCTCTCCATGGCCATGGTCGCCGGCCCTGTCATCGCCTTCATGAAAAAAACCGGCTCCTCCGGCCCGGAAATCGCCACCATCCTCATGGGTGCAATCATCTTTAACGCCGGCAATTTCGGCATCCCCGTCGCCGAGCTCAACTTCGGCCAGCCCGGCCTTCAGGTCCAGGCGGTCGTCGTCGCCGTCGCCAACCTCTCCATCTGGGCCCTTGGCTACCTCATCCTCGTCAGCGCCAAAGGCCAGGGCATCAAAGGTATGGCGGGCTACTTCAAGCTCCCCATGTTCTACGTCATGATCGCCGCCTTCCTCTTCCGCGCGCTCGACTGGACCCAGCCTCCCGTCTGGATCGACTACCCCGTCACAAAACTCGGCGAAGCCGTCGTCCCCCTCTCCCTGGTCACCCTCGGCGCCCAGATGGGCATGCGCGTGCGCTGGCCCAGATTCAAAGTCGTCGGCCCCGTCGCCGTGCTCAAGCTCATTGTCATGCCCGCCGCTGCCGGCGTGGCCGCCTGGCTGCTGGACCTCTGGCCCTGGCCCGGTGCCCAATTGATCGTCGCTGCCGCCGGCCCCACCGCCGTCAACACACTCCTGCTGACCATCGAGCTCGAAGGCGACACCGAAACCGCCGCCGACCTGGTCTTCTGGACCACCGTCTTCTCCGGCATCACCGTCACCATCGTCATCGCCACCGTCCGCGCCATGGGCGGCGTCCCCCCCATCTGACAATCGCCGCAACACTTCTTTTGCCCCCTCTCCCTTCTGAGAGAGGGCTGGGGTGAGGGCCAATACGGTTCAATTAAGCCCTTGCATCCTCATCCCAAATGCTGAAAGCACGGCCTTATTACAGCCAGGACCGCAGCGCTTCTGAGCGCGTAGGCCCCGGTAAACACATAAAAAGTATGCTCTTGCACGCGCCTGCGTTTATGCCATTCAACCCGTAACGATCCAACTCCCTTCTGCCTTCGATCTCAAAACCTTTTGCACTCCCCCCTCAGCATTCACCCCACCCCCCTCTCAGGCACGCCCCGCTATCCCCTGCCCCCCTCTCCAAATACCCTGAAATAAACAAACAAGGAGACCGCCATGGCCAAGCAAACCAAAACCGACGCCCTGCAGAAAACCGCCACCAACGCCAAAGGCAAGGGCGCAGGCAGCCCAGCCCAAGGCGAGAAAAAAGGCCAGGAAAAGTCCAACGACACCGGCCCCAAGAATGCTCCACGAAACGAGCCCAGCCACCGCAAAGGCAAAAACTAAGCCCTCGGGCCTTGCAGCCCCATTTGAATGGAGAACTCCATGACCACCGACGACCGTCAACACAATGCCAATGACCCCGACTGCAGCCTCGAAACAAACGGCGAATGCGAGGGCTCCAAATGCCCTCTCCCGCCGCTGAAAAAGGGCCAGGATAAATCCAGCGGCGCATCCAGCACCTCTGGCGCCTCAAGCGGCAAGGCCCGCGGCGACGCCGCAGAAGGCAAAGATGACCCCAACACCGAAAACGACGGCGACAACGGCCCCGGCTCTGACTAAGCCTTCTTCGCATCACCGCATTTGAGCGTCAGACCGTCGTACGCCAGGTACACATGCTCAGGCAGCGTCGGTTCCACCTCCGCATGTTTCACATCGTGCGTCAGGTGCGTCAGGTATGCCCGCTTGGGCTTGATCTTCTCGATCTCTCTGCACGCCTGATCGATGTTGAAGTGCGTCGGGTGAGGCGCATGCCGAAGCCCATCGAGAATCAAAATATCCAACCCCTCCAAAAGCGGGTAGCTCTCTTCCGGAATCAGCGACACATCCGTGCAATACGCCACGCTGTGCCCGTGATAATCGATCCGGTACCCCAGGCAGTGCAGCCGCCCGTGCATCAGCCGGATGGGAGTCCACTTGGCGCCAAACAGGTCCAGCCGATCCTCCAGGTTGATCAGGTGGATATCCAGCGACGCCACAAACGAATTGTTCGGGTTGTACTGTGAATCAAAGATGTACCGGAACATCGACCGCACCGTCTCAAACGTGTGCTTCTCAGCGTAGATCCGCACGGATTCCTTCATCACGATGTTGAACCGGCGAAGATCATCGAGCCCCGCGATATGGTCCGCGTGCGCGTGCGTGAAAAACACGCCGTCCAGCCAACCCACATCATGCCCCGTGAGCTGATACCGCATGTCCGGCCCGGTATCTATCAAAAACTGCCTCACCGTCCGCTGATCGCTGGGCGGCACGCGATTGCACTCCGGCTCGCTGTCCACGAAGTTGTGCAGCACGTTGGGATGGTCCGTCACCGCGTCAGGCGGGCGATCCATCGATTCATGAAACCCCGCCAATGCCTGGTCGCTCGCATAGCGCACCAGCACGCTGGGCCGCATCCGCTTGTCCCGAGGATCATCCGACCGGCAAACCCTGCACCTGCACGCCACCGCGGGCACGCCCGTGCTGGTTCCGGAACCAAGAATGGTGACTTCCAATGCCATGCCGACAGTGTACGTTTAACCGCCTGGGTTTGGCGTGAGACACACTCACGCACACGCGAACAGCGTTCACCACACAGAGTAAACGCATTTGCCAATTTCCCACGCGCCCGAGTTGCCGGGTGACGGCTGTCGGGTGTCTATTGAGAAACCCAAAGGCGAATCATGCCGCAAAATGGCATTCACCTTGGATGGCTTGAAACTTGATCAAAACCTCCCAATAACCCGAAAACCCGATACCCCGGGCGCATGTGCCGACAAATACCCAAATGCTTTTACCCTGTTCACAACACTCCCACCAACCGAAAATTAACGCCACGGCCCATTTGCTGCCGATATAAATCTCATCCCACCGCACGGACGCGCGTGGAATGTAGTTGTCTCCCCGGTATGGACACCACGGCCATGCGCAAGCTCACCAAGCTGTTGGCTGCTCTCAAGAGCGCCATCCTAGTCAGGCCAACCGTACGCACCGCGTACGTCTGGACGGCCCTGGTCCTCTCCATGCTCGGCGTTACCGGCATTTTGAGCGCGCTGGAGCCCCACCCCATCGCCCCAGGCTCACTCCAGCCCATCTCCTCGGCCATCCCCGGCTCCGGCACGGAATCCGTCCTCTTCAACACCCTCCCCCAGGTCCGCACCGGCCGGTGGAATGCACTCGTCATCCACTTCTCCGGCGAAAGCCGCGGCACCCTCACCACCATCAGCCAGTCACAAGCCCAAAAAGGCAAAATCGACTCCGGCTACCACTTCATCATCAACAACGGCAACGGCAAGCCCGACGGCGAAATCGAACGCGGCTTCCGCTGGCTCCGCCAATACCCCGGCGAGTTCGGCAAAGGCAACAACGCCGACTGGTTCAACAAGCACGCTCTTGGCATCTGCATGGTCGGCAATCCCGATCAGGTCCCCCCAACAGACCTTCAAATGCGCGAGCTCACCTGGCTGGTCCGCCAGCTCCAGGAACGGCTCAACATCCCCGCCGAGCGCGTCATCGTCCAATCCGAAGGCGCAGAGCCCTTCCGTTTCTTCCCCCTGGCCGACTTCCGGGCTCAGTTGATGCAGACCCAGCCTGTCTGGGTCGCCGTCAGCGACCCCGTCTTCCCCGCGCCTCATGAAACGGCCCCGCAAACCGCTCCCCAGATTTCCCCTCAAATCCCCCTGCGCCCCGTCGCCAACCGCTGATATCGCAACGATGCATTTGTGTTCTTACCCCTCTCCCTTTAGGAGCTTTGCCCATAAAGGGAGAGGGATGTCGGATTAGACGTCTTCGTCGTAATCCGGCATCCCTTTTTACGGCTGAAATTCAATTCCCCACCATCCAAAAACCCCTCATCCCCGCACTCTGAAAATTTATAAATTCCAAATCACAATTTATAAATTCCAACCCCTTCCACCACGCCCGCACCTGCGGGTACATCAAACGCCACCACGTCCACAAGATGCCGCCGGGTCACCGTCACGGCCTGCGCTTTCCCGTTGATTATCAACTGCGCCAGCTTCTTCCCGCCGGCCTCCGCCGGCAGATAGCCCGACAAGCCCGCGGGCGTCGCCCCGCCTTCCCACTTCCAGGTCAGCACGCCATCGGCCCATGCCTGAGAGACGCACTTCCACGCATCGCGTGCATCCCAAAACAGTGACCACTGGTCAAACGAGTACACCGGCACACCCCGCTGCTTGGCTTGTGCCAGCAGCGTGTCGCTGTGTCCTTTGGAAAACTTCCCCCAGTTGCTGGGATGGATGTTCACCGCGTACGGCACGTGAAACCGGTCCTGTGCGTCCGCCAGGGTCAGGTGAACTTGTGCGGCGTAAACCTCCGGCGTAAGCCGATACGAATACGTCGTGGCCTCAAACGTGCTGAATGTCTGATCGTCCCCCACGTGCGTGTGCTGCTGCATCACGTCGATCATCCGTCCCTCGGTCGTCGCAAAACGCATCGGCATGCCCGCGCCCCACCCGGCAAACGCCCCCGGGTCGCGGCTGCGCAGATAGCTCCCGTAGTTGTAGTTCCCATCCATTCGGATGCCCATTTCGGCCATCCGCTCCGCCTGCTCGGTGTACCCCACCCACACCACGTGGTGGTTGCGCAGGCTCCGGGTCTTCACGCCCGTCATCTCTTCCACCAGCTTGATCTGGCGGCTGAATTCATCAAGCTTCGCGGAAATCGTCCAGTTGTCGCAGGGCCGCAGGTCAGGGTGAGGGCCCAGATCGTGATGCTCCAGATACCGTGCGAAATCCGCCGCCGTTGAATTCGTATGCTCCGGGATGATGTACAGGCTCATGCGTCCGCCTTCTCGCGTGATGCTCTCCATCTGCCCGTCGATCATGTGGATCGGCGACCAATCCTCATCCCCGGAATACAACACCACGCCCGTCGACTGTCCCGGCAGGTGCCACAGCATCGGCGCGGGCCCCGGCAGGCTGGCGCGTACCACTTCCACAAACGCCCGGGCCAGCGCATCCGCATACGGGATGGTCGTCGGCTCATCAGGCCCCACATCCATCACCATGTTCACCGCCCGGCACCCCTCGTTGCCCTTGGGCGCATCCGCGGGAATGCGCCCCGTCTTGGCCGGGTCGCCCTGCCGGCAGCGCTGCACGCTCAGCGCCAGGTCAAACGCAAACACCACCATCTTCCCCTTGCCGATGGTCACGCTGAAAATGCCCGGCCCCAGGTCGTCAGGCTGTCCCGGCAGCCACAGGTGGGCAAGCTCCTGCGCAGGCTTCACCATGCCCGCGTAGGTCCTTGCCAGCCCCACAACCGGCACCGGTTCCCCGGCCAGGCCTGTGCCCGCCAGCGCGCTCAGGCGCAGCTTCAGCGGCTGTGTGTAGTCCGCCTTGGCCCCCAGCCCCGCCAGCGCCGCCAAGGCCGATTCCGGACACATGGCGATCACCGTTCCCCGTCGGCTCATGTACCCGTCGATCGCCTGCACCACCGCCCCATTGGCCAGCCCCGCGGGCACCACCAGCACCGGCGTCTGCTCTGCGTTCAGCCCCGCCACCCCGTCGAGCGCCACCTGCGTAAAGCCCCGCAGGCCCCACGTCTGAAGGATCTCCGCGTAATACGCCGGCATGCCCGTCTTGGTCTCAAGGATCCCGATCTGCATCGTCATTCGCCTTTCGTTGGTCTTATAAGACCTCTGAACAATCACCCGGCGGCCTTCGGCTGTTCCATCGCCATTCAAGGTTCATGCCGGTTTGATACCACAATGAAGTTCAACGCCCTCATGGACACCCGATCACCCGGCAACCCGGGCGCGGGAAGGATCATCAAATGCTTTTTACGCCGGCTCTAAAGTCCGGCACTTCAAGCAGTACCCCGCCTTTGCGGGACGATTCCGCCGCCAGCACCGCCGGCGCCGTCAGCTCTGCCGTCAGGTACACATCCAGCGCCGGCGTCGTGTCGTCGATGATCGCCCGGATGAACGTATCCACCGGTTTAAAGTCCGCCCCCCCGTGGCCCGTTTTGGCCTGGCTTTCGTTCGCATCCAGCGGCACCGCCGAAAGCTCCTCGGGAATATACGTCGCATCTCCCACATTCCAATGCCGGAACTTGTCATCGGGATACCGGGGTGATGTCACGCTCCCCTTGGTCCCCCGAAGCTCGTACCAATGCGCCGAAAGCGGCCCCCGCTTCACGTGAGGCAGCGTGAACCCCGCCCCCACATTCAGCAGCGTGTCATTCGACGTCTGCATCAACGCATATTCAATGTCCCGCAGCGGCAAGCTCTCCCCGGGAAACGTATAGCTCTCCGGCCGGGTCCCCATGCACGAAACCCGCAGCACACGCCCGCCCACAATGCTCAAAAGCGGACTCAGCGTGTGAGGCAGATAGTAGATCGGGTTCGCAAAACACTTGTAACGCCACGTCGGCTCCACCTTCCTCCCCGCAGGCGGCGTCACCGTCCCAAACTGCTCCCCGGTCACCGGGTCCATCCAGTAATTCCAGTTGGGCTCAAAGTGCACATACTCACCCTGCGCCATGCACAGGTGTCCGTACTTCCCCGCCCGGTGCTCATTGCGCCAATGCTGAATAAAACCCCAATAACGCGTCTGCTCCATCAATTGATACTTGCATCCGGTCTTCTCCACCGTCTTCACCAGGTCCCAGCACTCCTGCAGCGTAAATGCCGCGGGCACTTCCGTGCACACATGCCGGCCCTTCTCCATCGCCCGGCACGCCAGGCCCACCTGTTCCATCGGGTTGGAGGCAATGAGCAGCGCATCCACCCCCGAGTCATTCAGCAGCGCATCAAAGCTTGAATAGGCCTTGGCATCCGGCGCGTTCACAAACTTAAGCGCATCCAGCGCGCTGGCCTCATGCCTGTCCATCACGCCCACAAACGAGCAATCCGGATGCGAGTGAAACAAAGAAGCCAGGTACCGCCCGCGCTTCCCCGCGCCCACCAGTGCAACACGAACCTTCGCCATGATGTATTCCTGCTTTATTAAGGGATGTTCTTTCGGAATGTAACCGGTTGCAATACCCAATGCAAGTAAACCACTCCACCTGGCGCAGGACGACCCACTCGCCCTCAGGGAGAGGGCTGGGGTGAGGATGTTCTTTCTGCTCCGATTATTCAAAGATCCAAATCCCGCCGACACCCACCAACCCATTAATCATTTTTTCCCCAAACCATTCCTGACTCTTGCCGTCGTTTCCCATTACTCATAACATGACCCTCAACCGGCGGGATCCTTACCTTTCAATCGGCTTTTCCAAGCCCTTCACAAACATTTCCGCTGGTTTCACCGGGGCAGTTCCTGGGGAATTTTCTACTCTCTTCCAAGGGGTTCACGCATGAGAAACCGGCGTGCTTTCACATTGATCGAGCTTCTTGTCTGCATCTCCATCATCGGGCTCTTGATAGGAATTCTCGTCCCCGCATTGAGTAAGGCAAGGCAGTCCGCCATCGACCTGCGCTGCCTGGCAAACCAGAAACAGATCTCCACCGCCGTCCTCAATTACGCCAACGACGCCAAATCAAACCTGCCCCTCAAAACGCAATACCTTACTTCCGGCGAGGCCTACGACGCAGACATGCCTGCCTTTTCCTTCGGCAGCTACGAAATCTCCTATTCTGACCGGCTCGTCCATCTCAAATACATCGACGCCCCCATCTACAAGGGCTCCAGCCCTCTTACCCAGCGGCTCATCAACAAGGCTTCCATCTTCAGTTGCCCCGACATCCGCAACATCTCCTTCTTCTCCAGCGCCGCAAGGCGCGTCGACACCCATTACTTCTACACCGGCCTGGGCGGCCCGCCGTACGACATCGATGGCAAACCGCCCAACGGCCGCGAACGCCAGTGGTCCACCATCGGCAAAGGCTGGGAAGGCCCCATGCGCCTCGACAAGGTTTCCAACCCTGTCGACATCATCATCCTTGGCGACGCCGGCACCGCCGGCGACATGGACCTCACCTTCCGTGAAAATGAATGGTTCTACATCGGCGTGCGCACACCCAACTATGTCAACTCAAACTTCGCCAGCGTCGCCGGCCTCACCCAGGCCCACGTCGGTAACTTCGGCGCCTCTTACCTCGACGGCCACACCGCCGCCGCCCCCCAGTCCCTGCGCAACCTCCGGTACACCACCATCAACTACCTGAGCATCACCGAATCCACCAACCTCGACCCCGTCGCCTGCAATGCCGCCCGTTACTTCCACCCAGCCCCTCCCGGCATCTGGCCCCTGACCTACTGATTCCCGCAAACCCATTCACCCTCACGGCCCGCTTCCCTCAAAGCGGGCTTTTTTCGTTTCACCTCCCAAACCCCTCGCCTCTTACTTTCCACTTGTGCATTATCCCTCATCCCTTTCCTCCCATCCCCTTTTCACTGAACCCCCAAACCCCCGAAACGTACATCCATCTGATATCATTACCCCCTTGCCCAAGGCGTTTGTGCGCGCCCCCGGGCAAGCCCTCGGAGAACTCAAAAATGCAATCTCGAATCCAGACCGGTTTCTTCTACGCCCTGTCCCTCTGCGTCATCCTCGCCGGCTTCGCCCAGGCAAACGCCCAGACGACCCCCGCCGCCGAAGCCCCCAAGGCACCCGCAGTTGCTGAGCTTCCCAAAGCCCGGCCCGTGAAAATCGCCGTCATCGACATCGAAAAAACCTTCAACACCCTCGATGAACGCGGCCAGGTCCAGGCGGACCTCTCCGTCATGGGCGAAAAATTCTCCCAGGAAAGCGAGGCCATGAACCTCGAAATCAAGCAAATCGAAGACGACCTCAAAGTCCTCGACAACAACAGCCCCCAGTTCGCCGCCAAGGAAGCCACTCTCTCCAAGAAGGCCTTTGAAAAGCAGGCCTGGATGACCTGGCGTCAAAACACCATGCAGCGGGAACAAAAGCTCCGCCAGCTCGACCTCTACCGCAAAATCAACATCGCCTCCGCCGAGCTCGCCAAGGAAAACGGCTACGACATCGTCATGTTCAAGGAACCCCCCATCGAAAACATGGCCCGCCTCAACCCCCAGGACCAGCAGGACGCCATGGCCAACCGCAAGCTCATCTTCTTCGCGCCCGACCTTGAAATCACCGACGCCCTCATCACCCGGATGAACAACGAATACCGCAACCGCAAAATCACCGGCGCTAAACCCGGTGCTAAACAACCCTGATCTTTCCAACCTCACGCTGACGCCAAACCTCCTTCGGACTCCCACATGCCCCTCACCTCCTTAGAAGTCGCCACGCTCGTTTCCGGGGAACTCCAAGGCAGCCCGGACCTCGTCTTGACCGGGCTTGAGCAGTTGGACTCCGCAGGCCCCGGGCACATCACCTTCGTCCGCGACGAAGCCAACCTCGCCGCATGGGCCAAAAGCCGGGCCGGCCTGGCCATTGTTCCCCTGGCGCTCAAGCTCCCCGACGATCACGGCAAAACGCTCGTCCGCGTCAAAGACGCCGACGCCGCCATCACCAAGCTCATCGTCTCCCTCGCGCCCCCCATCACTCCGCTGCCCCCGGGCGCGCACCCCACCACGGTGATTGACGCCACCGCGGTCATCCACCCCACCGTCTCCATCGGGCCAAACACCGTCATCGGGCCCGGCACCGTCATCGGCGCAAACACCGTGATCATGGCCAATGTCACCATCATGGCCAATGTCACCATCGGCGCGGACTGCCGCATCGAGCCCGGCACCGTCATCTACGACCGCTGCACGCTTCAGGACCGGGTCATCCTCCAGTCCTGCGTCATCATCGGTTCGGACGGCTTTGGCTATCGCCCGTCGGAAGACCCCAAGCGCCCCGGACCCGCGCGCATTCCGCACATCGGCAGCGTCTTCATCTCCAGCGATGTGGAAATCGGCTCGGGAAGCTGCGTCGACCGCGGCAAGTTCTCCGCCACCCACATCGGCGTGGGCACCAAGATCGATAACCAGTGCCTCATCGCCCACAACTGCCGGATCGGCCGCTTTTGCCTCATCGCCGGCCAGACCGGCATCGCCGGCAGCGTCACCGTCGGCGACGGCGTCCAGATGGGCGGCAAGGTCGCCATCCGCGACCACGTCACCATCGGCTCCGGCGTGCGCCTCGCCGCCTGCTCCGCCGTCATGGAAGACATCCCCGCCGGCCAGACCTGGGGCGGCGTCCCCGCCCGTGAGGCTCGCTTTGCCCGGCGTGAGTATGTCGCCATGCGCCAGTTGCCCGAGCTCCTGAAAGTCCTTAAAAAGAAGTTCGGCAACATCCTCGAAGACGAAAACAAATAAACAAACCTCAGTCCCCACCATGACACAAGACATGCAGACCACCATCGCCAAGTCCGCCAGCCTCTCCGGGCTGGGGCTTTTCTCCGGCGGTCCCGTCAACGTCACCTTCCGTCCAGCCCCCGCCAACAACGGCATCGTCTTCATCAGGACAGACCAGGAACGCGCCGAGATCCCCGCACTGGTCCGGCACGTCGTCAAGCGCAACCGCCGCACCGCCATCAAAGCCGGCGATGTCAGCGTTGAAACCACCGAACATGTCCTGGCCGCCATCGCCGGCCTTGGTATCGACAACATCTATGTTGAAATGGACCGCACCGAGCTCCCCGGCTTCGACGGTTCCGCCAAGCCCTTTGTCGATGCGCTTTTGACCGCCGGCATCCAGAAACTTGATGTCCCCCGCACCCGTCTTGTCATCCACGAGCCCGTTGTCGTCCGCCAGGATGACGCCATGGTCGCCGCCGTCCCCAGCGACGACCCGGGTCTCCAGCTCGTCTACGATCTGGATTACGGCCGCCACCCCGTCCTTGGCCAGCAGCTCGCCGCATTCGACTTCACCAAAGGCGACTTCACCAACGACATTGCCCCCGCGCGCACCTTCGTCCTTGAGGCCGAAGCCAAAGCCCTGCGCGCCATGGGTCTCGGCCAGCACCTCTCAGAAAAAGACCTCCTCGTCATCGACAACAAAGGCCCCATGGGGGGCAACGCTTTTCGCTTCTCCAACGAGCCCGCCCGCCACAAGCTCTTGGACCTTTTGGGCGATCTCACCCTTCTCGGCGCCCCCATCCAGGGCAAGATCATCGCCACCAAGTCCGGCCACTGGTTGAACCAGGCCCTCGTCCGCAAGCTTGAAAAACAACTCCGAGCCCAGCGGCACAAACAGCTCTCCCTCGGCGCAGCCGTGATCGATATCCGCCGGCTCATGCGCATCCTCCCTCACCGCTACCCCATGCTCTTAGTCGACCGCGTCGTCGAGCTCGACGGCGACCGCCGCGTCCTGGGCATCAAAAACGTCACGCTCAACGAACCCTTCTTCCAGGGCCACTACCCCGGCGCGCCCATCATGCCCGGCGTCCTCATCGTCGAGGCCCTCGCGCAGATCTCCGGCGTCCTGCTTGGCCAGAAGCTCGAAAACACCGGCAAGCTCGCCGTGCTCCTCTCGCTCGACAAGGTAAAGCTCCGCAAGCCCGTCACCCCCGGCGACCAGCTCATCCTCGAATCCGAAGCCGTCCGCATGCGCGCAAGGCTCGCCCACTGCCGTTGCCGCGCCTACGTCGGCCAGGAGCTCGCCGCCGAAGCCGAAGTCAAATTCATGCTCGTCGACGACCAGATCGAATAACGCTCTGATCCTGGTAAGGTCCCTCCATTTATAAGCGTGGGGTGCCTGGGGCTGGTTTCTGAACCTGCCCCGGAATCCGTTGGGCATTTTTTCACCCCCGCAGGTCGCCCCAAACCGATGCTCCGGATTTGCTTCCTCCGTCCCCCACATCACCTTTCAATACAAAAACCATCACAAAAAAAACCATGCCATACGCATGGCATTCCCTCCGCCTTTCCCGGTTTGATTTCTTCCGTATAACCCTTACCGTATCCGCAACATTTCCCTTTCCGGAGAAAATCATGTCTCAGCAGCCCGTTCCCGCACCTTCCGAAAACGAAGACGACAAACCCCTCACCATCGGCCAGCGTATCGCGGGCATCGCCTTCGCCTTGGTCCTCATCGGCTTCGGCATCGCCATGTTCGTCAATCCGGACATGGGCACCGAAGGCGAAACTTCGCGCAAGCTCATCGGCAAACTCATCATCTGGCTCTGGTCACGCCCCTTGGGCGTAGTTCTCTTCCTGCTGGCGATCCTGGTCCTTATCGGCTCCCTCAGGGTCGAGAAAAAGAAGCCCGACCAAGCCTGACCGCGGGTTAAAAGCGTCTGGAAACATCCAACGCCCGCACGCCCGAGCGATCGAAGTGTCAGCGGACGGAGAATCTCCAGAAAAACCCAGGCTGGCCAAGGTTACAGCCCAATCATCCATGAATTCCCTTTGAGTTCATTCATGGACACCCGATAACCCGCCCCTCCGGCATCCGGGCGCGTGGGAAATCGGCAAATGCATTTGTCGCTTCACCCGGCCCGCTCAAAATAAATCCGGGTTTTCAATTCGCCGTCCGTGCCAAACTGCGCCAGCGTGCCGCTGATATCCAGCCACACCCGTTGCTGCCGCTTGGCCGGCTCGTCCAAGTGGACGCAAACCCACGTGTACACACCCGTCAGCCGGTGTGTTTTCCCTTGGGCTTCAACCGTCAGGTCAAACTCAAACGCCACCCCCGCCCGCATCAGGACCATCTTGGTGTCGTCTTCCTCCATCTTGCGCCCGCCCGACAGCCAATGCGGGTCAGACGTCGCACGCAAAACCACCAGCCGTGAATCCGCCACCTGTTCCCGCAGAAGCCCCTCGATGTTGGACCGGATAAAAGCATACGGCTCATCCGCCAGCCATTTGAACATGTGCTGCGTTGATTCCAGCTTGCTCAGGTCATCCCACGCCGGCCGATCCACCGCCCCGATCTCCGGCTTGCCCTCGCCGGCGCCGGCAGGCTTAAGCCACCTCGAAAAAAACGAAGACAATCCCATCGGCGGCCCTCCAGTGCAACGACCGCCACACTATAAACCACCCCCTCATCAAAAAATCCGGCTGGCCGCTCTCCTCAATAACTCGTAACCCTCACTCCCCCGTCAGCCGACCCATCACCGGCGCCGGGGTCGCACCTTCCAGCTCCACCGGGTCCGGGTAAAGCGTGTTGACGATGTGCTTCAGGATGTCCACCTGCGCCTGGGACTCCATCTCCGCCTGCGGCGTATTGGCCCATTCGCTCCTGGACCCCGCTTGAGGCCGATCCGCCGTCACGGACCAGCCCACATAAATAAGCTGGCCCTTGCCCGACGGCACCACCGCCATCAGCGCCTGCCCGTTCTTGTTCCCGATGATCACCTGCCCCTTGGACACCGGCAGCGCCCGGAAATTTGCCTCCGGCATCCACTGCTTGGGCTCCATGGCCTCAAGCTGTTTAATCCACGGATGCCCCGGCATCATGATGTCCATCTCGGGCTTCTTCTCTGCGGGCTTTTCACCCACAATGGAAGTCAGGAAGCCCGGCATCTGCCTGAATGATTCCGTGGAGCCCGAAAGAACCAGGAGCGTGCCGCCCTTGTCCACGTACTCCTTCAGCGGCCCCGCCAGCTCGCTTGGCGCATACATCCCGCGCGCCGAGTCCACCACCGCCAGCACGCCAAACTCCTTAAGCTCCTCAGCCTTGGGCCACGCGCGCTCGTTGAACCCGATCTGCACATGGTTGCTCTTCAAAAAGTGCATCAGCTGTGGTCGATCGATCGGCGGGTACCCCTGCACAATCCCGATCGGCTTCTTATTCAGCACCGCAGACCATTCCACATCCTTCGCCACCCCCTGCGCCCGGCCCGTGTTCCACGCCATGGCCGGCGCCTTGTCCTCCACCCCAAAAGCATTGAACCGGCCTTGAACACCCAGACGCCAAACCGGCTTGCCCGATTGGATCGCCCCGATGTCCGGCCGCTTATCCCCCTCGGGTTTCATCGGGTCCGGCAGGCCATCGGGCAGCTTCAGCCCCGCACCCAGCGCAGGGCTCCCCGCCCCGGGCGTCAGGTCCAGCGCAGACCCCGGCACAGGCGAAAACTTCGCCACCTTCGGGTCTTTCACCACATCATTCACCATCCAGCCAGGCGGGTAGTAATCCTTCGACAGTTCAAAATCCTTCGATCCCTTCGCCTGAAACCGCGGATAAGGCTCCTGCCCCGTCCATGCCGGGTCCCAGGACCACACCAGGTTCGCATCCGTCTGCAGATCCCCATGCGGCTTCAGCACCGCGGGCCCCGGCAGACCCTTGGCATACAAAAGCGCGTTGTTGAACACCCGGCGCTTGGTCCCCCCGCCCAGCGCCACGCTGAAGGGGTAAAGCCCACGCCCGTCCCCTTCCCCGAACACCACCGTGTTTTGATAGAACGCAATCGGCTCCCATGTCGGGCTTCCATGGTCCCCCATCAGCCGGCCATGCTCATCGAGCGTGCCGTCCTGCGCCGCATCCTTGGGCATGCTGTAGTGAACCGGGCTTCTGAAGTCGAAAACGTTCCGGTACACAAACAGCCCCATGCCAAGCTGCTTGATCTTCTTCTCCTCGTCCAGCGTCAGTTGCCTGCCGTGCCCCACGCCAAAGGCAAACGCCGTGAGCGTCCGGGAGATCATGTTTTCATACAGTTCCAGCCCGCCGCCCTGGGTCGTTCCATCCGGCGTGGTGTTCGCGGAGACAAAAATCCCGTCGTCGGTGAAGTTGTCCACCAGGTTGTTGTGAAACTGCACCCGCTTCACCCCGCCGATGAACATTCCATCGATGGAATCCGTCATTTCGCAATAGCCGATCTCCAGGTCTTCCACCCCGCCTGTGTTCCATCCCGAAGCATGGATCACCTTGGCCTCACGGCTCCGGTATTTCATCTGGCCACGGAAGTTCCACGGGGAACACGCGCCCCTGAACGCCGTGTTCAGCAGCCGGACTTTCTTCGTGAAGGAGATGCTCAGCGCGCTGTTTCCCGCATACAGCGTGCAGCCTGAAAGTTCCACGTCGTAGCTGGAATCGATCGCCGCCGCGTTGGTCCCGCCGCCGCGCAGCACAACGTCCTGCACGTTCACATGCGCGCTGGAGGTGATGGTCAGCGCCGGCTCTTTGGTTCTGCCCCCAAGCACCAGAGGCACCTGCCTTGGGTCGGTCACGCCGTTGTAGTTGTTCTTGCCCAGCATCTTCATGGTTGTGGGCGCCAGCCGGATGTGGATCCGTTTGCTCTCGGCGTCATAAAACACGCCCGGCCCGCAATACACCGTCCGCTCATCCTGGGATTTGTCGTCCAGCGCCCAGTACTGCTCGGTCTCCCTCATGTCCTTGGCGAACCGATACACGATCAGCGGCAGCATGGAGTCCCCGAAGTTCGCTCCGATCGTCCACGGCTCCATCTCGTAGGTTTTGGTGGACCGATACTCCCCAGGCGCTCCGCCCGGCGCCGGTTCCCACGATCCCTTGGGGTCGTTGTAAAACTCCGGGAACCCCGCATCGATGATCGCCACTTCCCTGGGATACGCCCGGATCGTGATGGGCTTGGCCACCGTCCCGGCTTTGCTCACTTTCACCGATTCGTAATACGTCCCCGCACGCAGCACCACCGTCTGGCCTGCCTGCGCCCTGTCCACTGCGGCCTGCACGCTCCTAAGTGGTTTCTCCAGCGTTCCCGGGCCCGCGTCGCTCCCCTTGGTCACGTCCACGTAAATCAACTCGCCCGCCGGCAATGGCCGGTCATGCCCCGCAGGCAACGGCCGCACATTCGGGTGCGAAACGATCTGCCCCTCCCCCCGGGCCACTGAGCAGACACACGCCGCAAACAGGCAGAACATCACCAAAAAACTCAGGGTGCGCATCATTTTCCAGCTCCTGGCAACGCTAAACAAAACACAACGTAAAAACACCTGACCAGCCATCTCACGTATTGTTCCCAAGGCAATCGAAAAAGTTTTAATTTCGATTGTCGAAATTACAATAATCTCAATAATGAGCCTTATTATCTCAAAACGCAAGCGAAAAAAGTTTATCGAAAAACACATCAAAATTCTTGACTCGCGTTTTTATTTCGGTAGGCTGGCCTGTGTGCACCGCCTCGGAATCCCGCAAACGCCCACTTCGGCGCATCGAAAAAGTCCGACATCCAAAGGCACCACCCATGGCCTCCATTCTCGACGTCGCCCGTGAAGCAAACGTAGCCGTCAGCACCGTCTCCCTGGTGTTAAACCACCGTGACCGGGTCAGCCCGGAAACGCGCCAGCGCGTCGACGTAGCCATCAACCAGCTCGGCTACCGGCCCCGCGCCCGCCAGGGGCCCGGCCCCAAGCCCGCCCGCCGCACCAAGACCACCCTCCGTGTCGGCTTTATCTACACCCTTGAATCCATGCACGACGCCTCCGTCAGCATCTACTGCCGCGAGCTCATCTCCGGCATTCAGGATGTCCTTGGCGACACCGGCTCCACCCTCAGCATCATCCGCGGCGCAGAGCACGTCGATAAAGACTTCATGCTCCGCCAGCAGCTTGAATCTCAGGAGTTCGACGGCCTCATCCTCTTTGGCCCGGAGCCCGCCAACGGCTACCTCGAACGCCTCAGCGAAGCCGGACTCCCCATGATCGTCTTCAACCGGCTCAACCCCAACGGCAAGTTCTCCTGCGTCACCCTCGACTTCTACGGCGGCGCCCGCCTCTCCATCCGCCACCTCGTCGAACTGGGACACACCAAAATCGGCCTCCTCTCCGGCACCCGAAACACCGAAGCCTACTACCGCCGGCTCTCCTTCGAAGGCATCGCCGACGAACTCAAGGCCCACAATCTCACCCCCACCTTTGAAGACTGCTACGAAGGCATCGTCAGCCCGCAGGACGTCGACAAGCTCATCGAACGCGCCCTCGCCTCGGGCATCACCGCCCTGTGCGCCGGCGACCGCGTCATCGCCCAGGCCACCCCCGCCCTTGAACGCGCAGGCATCGTCGCCCCCGACGACATCTCCCTCATCGGCATGGACAACCTGAATCTTCTCTACCGCGGCAAGCGCCTCACCAGCATCGGTTACGACCGCGCCCGCATGGGCCGCAAAGCCGTGAAAATGCTCCAGCGCCTCATCGAACACCCCGAAGAAGTCAGTTGGATGGCCTCCTCCGTCCCCTGTTACCTCGTCGAAGGCCAAACCACCGGCAAGCCCCGCGCCTGAATCAAACTCCACTTCTTTCCGGGCCTTCCGGCCGTACCTGAAACTTTCATTCGTAACCCTCCGTTTCGTGATGTTTTGGAGACCGATAATGAAAACCCGCCTTCACCTTGCACGCGCCTTCACGCTCATCGAATTGCTGGTGGTCATCAGCATCATCTCCGTGCTCATTGCCGTCATGCTTCCCTCGCTCAAGGCCGCGCGTGAAACCGCGCAGTCCGTCAAATGCCAGGCAAGCATGAAACAATTCGGCTTCGCCTGGCACAACTACGCCAACGACTGGCGCGGAACCATCCCCGGCAACCTTTACGGATGGGGACGCAACAAAAACTACTACCCCTACCTGGGCGTAAACACCAAGATTCTGGCCGCCAAGCAAGTCGCCTGCCCCACCAACCCTTTCCGGGCCGACAGCTGGTGCCAGCAATACAACTACTGGGCCGACGGCATGATCAACCTGGGCAACATCCGCTCACCCGCGGACGCTTTCTGGGCCTGCGAAACGCCGGTACAAAACGGTTCGGCCAGCTACACCATCGCGGTCGCCGCCACAGCCACACCCGCCATGTGGTTTGGCCATCCCAATGAAAATGCCAATCTCCTGTTTTTCGATGGCCACAGCGCCTCACGCACCGAGAACGACATCCCCGTGCTCAATGACACCGGCAGCTACCGCCACCCGGGCTACAACAAATTCTGGCGTTCATTCCTCAACAACAGGTTCATCACCGGATTCCCGTTCTCCGGCGTCAGCGCAGACCCCTGGATCTGACGACTTCTTTCTGCCTGGAATCAGCCATGGACAAACACATACGCCATCTCCGGGCATTCACGCTCATCGAGCTTCTTGTCGTCATCACCATCGTTGGCGTCATGGTCGCGCTCTTGATTCCTTCCCTCGCCCAGGCCCGCCAGGCCGCCCTGGGCCTCAAATGTCAGGCCAACCAGAAGCAGTTCGGCTTCGCCCTCACCACCTATTCCCACGACTGGTACGGCATCATTCCCGGATGGCGCTACGGCTGGCCCCGCAGCAAGTCCATCCCCCGGTACTTCGGCGTCACCACAGGCGTTCAGGCAGGCAAACTCGTCAAATGTCCCGCTTCACCTTTCCTGGCGGACAACTACTCCCAGCAGTTCACCTATTTCGCCGACTACTTCACCAACATCCGGGAAACCCGCGCTCCCTCCGAAGCCTTCTGGGTCTGCGACACCCCTAGCAACAACGGCACCGCCAGCTACACCAACGTCGAAAACATCACCGGTGCATCCGACATGTGGTTTGGCCACCCCAATACCAAAGCCAATCTTCTCTTTTTGGATTGCCACGCCGGCGCTTGGCGTCAGGAAGAAATCCCCGTCCTCAACGACACAGGCGGCTTCCGGCATCCGGGCTACATCAAGTTCTGGCGTCCCTTCACCGTACCCACCAAAGTCGCCACCGGCTTCCCCTTCAGCGGCGTCGGCGCGGACCCCTGGCTCCCGTAAATCAACCTTGTCCTGACGTGCCGACCCCAAGGAGTTGCCTTTGCCTCACCACAAATACCCGCTCACAAAACCTACCTTCCAATCCGGGTGGCGCAGCACGGCCCGAAGCATTGCTGTGTCTTGCATGCGCAACGGCGTTCTTTCTTCAAATCTGCGCCTGCTCCTCATGGCCCTCGTCTGCACCCTCGCATGCTCTCCGCTCCACGCCGACGACCCTGCCCCCATCAAGGCCGACAGCGCACCCCTCCGCTACACCCCCGGCCCCTCGATAACCCCCATTCCTCTCGGCGCCAAGACCCTCTACATCGACCCGGAAAAAGGCAGCGACCAGGCCGACGGAAAAGCCGGCAAGCCATGGCGCACCTTGAAGCACGCCGTCTCCCAGCTCAAGCCCGGCGACACCCTTCTACTGGCCGCCGGCGTCTACCGCGAACCGGCCTACATCGCCATCCAGGGCACGCCTGAAAAACCCATCACCCTCCGCGCCCAGCCCGGCGCGATTGTCACCATCGACACCGGCCTGGCTGAATTTGTCGATTCCCCTTCCACCGCCTGGCAACCCGTCGACAACAGCCCCGGCGAATACGTCTCCACCAACACCTACCCCAACATTCGTGATGTCATCGGCCGCTTCGCCGCCACCGGCATCGGCCTCCAGACCTACTGGCACCGGATGGACCTCACCGCCACCAACGAAATCTGGGCGCTCCCCAAGGAAAAAGACAAGGACATCGACCCCATCTACGTCGGCCCCGGCATCTGGTACAACCCCGCCACCAGCAAAATCCACGCCCGCCTGGCCCACACCCATGTCCCCGGCATCTCCAACTATCAAGCCGGCACCGATCCGCGCCAGACCCCGCTGATCATCGCCCCCTTCCGCGCCACGCCCCTCACCATCGACGGCGCATCCAACCTCATCATTCAAGACATCGTCCTCCGCGGCGCGGGCTACGAAGCCGTTCAGATCTACTCCGGCACGAACATCACCCTCGAACGCGTTACCGTCTACTCCGGCACCTACGGCCTTCGCGTCAGCAACACCCAGGGCCTCAGGTTCATCCGCTCAGCCATCCTCGGCAACGCCGCCCCCTGGTGCTTCAGGCAGGAAAACAGCCTCCGCAACCGGCCCGGCCGCGGCCTTCGCGATGTCGCCCGCATGAACGTCCACGCCCTCTGGGTCCCCGACACCGGGCGTGAATTCTCCGTCTTCGCCATCCCCACCAACGATAACTTCGAAATCGCCTACAGCCTCTTCTGCGACAGCCACGACGGCCTCTACCTCGGCGGCGTCGCCACCCGCTTCCACCACAACATCGTCGAAAACTGCCACGATGACGGCCTCTACATCGCCCCCATGTACCCCTACGGCCAGGGCGAGGTCCACATCTATCAAAACCTCATCCGCGGCTGCCTCACCCCCCTTGCCTTCGGCTCCCTCGACCCCCACCTGGACACCATCTACATCTACCGCAACATCATCGACCAGCGCATGCCCGTCGGCACCGCCCGCCCCAGCACCCCAGGCGGCCCCGCTTCCTTCCAAACCAGCGGCTCCATCATGGGCGACCACGCCTCACCCGAGTGGGCCAAAATGTTCATCTACCAGAACACCGTCATCATGGGCGGCGCACCCCGCCAGGCCACAGGCGGCTTCTATGTCGCCGTAGACCCTAAACGGCCCCGTCAGGTCTTCAACAACCTCTTCATCCACCCCGAAAACCTCATCGGCTACGCCCTCCCCAAAGATGTCGCCGCCCTCACCGCCGACGGCAACTTATTCTGGGCGCCCAAAGCCGACGCCAAATCCGCCGCCGGTTTCTTCACCCGTGCACGCGCCTCTGATGCCTTCAAGGCATCCCAGACCAACGGCTCCGCCGGCCTGGACATCAACTCCATCGTCGCCGACCCCAGGCTCACCTTGCCGGACATCCTCCCCGTGAGCACCATGCTCTGGTCTTCAGGCGATGCCTTTAAGCCCGGCCCCGGCAGCCCGGCCATTGGTGCAGGTGTGCCGCTTCCCCCCGCCCTGCCTGATCCTCTGCGTCAATCCGGCAAGCCCGACATCGGCGCACTTCCCGCAAACGGCCCAGCCCTCCAGGTGGGCCCCGACGCACTCCCCTCCCTGTATGAGAAAAGCCTCCCGTGAACTTCGAATCAAACCCCTTCATCAGCGCGGCCAGACAACACGCAGACTTCATGCTCCAGCACGGCCGCGGCATCGTCGACGGCCAGCCCTGCCCACTTTTCGCCGGCGTGGTCGACCCCGTCAAAAAACGCCCCGTCACCTGCATGACGCCCCTCCCGCCCGGTGTTCGCATAGGCGACTTCAACTGGTGCGGAAACAACCTCCTCCACGAACTCCCCTTCCTCCAGTCTCTCACCGCGCTCACCGCCATCACCGGCGACGCCAGATATGAACAGGCCTTCGACGACGCCTGCGCCTTCTACCTCACCCATTGCCCCCACCCGGGCACCGGACTCTTCCCCTGGGGCGAACACGCACAGTGGAGCTTCAGCGACAAGGATGTGCTTCCCTGCTCCTTCAACGACGGATTAAAGCACTTCCTCAAGGACGGCTACGTCATCCATGAGCACCATCACTTTGCCGACGCCTGGTTCTGGGAAAAGATGTATGCCCAAAACCCCCAGGCCATCCGGAAATTCGCCCACGGGCTTAACCACCACATCACCAACCCCAAAACCTTTGAACACAACCGGCACGCCCCGCTCACCGGCAAGGGCTGGAACGATCTTGAAAACCCCGACACCGTCAACCCCGGCAAGGATTTCGCCCGCCACGCCGGTTTCTACATCTTTGATTGCCTCTTCGTCTACGCCAAAACCGGGGACAAAACGCTTCTTGACTGGGCCCGCCGGAAAACGCATTACCACCTGGAAAGAAGGTTGGAAAACGGCATCATCCGCGGCTGTGAGCGCAGCAAGGAATACAATTCCCAAGGCCAGCACGACGCGTTTGCCCTCTGTCTCAGCGACGCTTCCGGCTTGCTGGGCGACACCCCGGTCGCCCGGGAATTTGCCGGCTACGCCCAGGAGCTCTTCGAAGCCCGCCGCACCGTTGGCCCTTCCACCAAAGCGCCCACCGGCGAGGTGGATGGCCAGGTCTGGATGGACGGCTATTTCCGCAAGCCGCCGGTTTCCCTCCCCATTGGAAACGTGCTGCACGACATCTATGCCCGCACCGACATTGCGTCATACGCAGAGGTTCTGGTGCAATCGGGTGACTGGCTCGTCAATCACCTGCCCAAGCCACCTGAAGGCGTCCCCGTCCTGGCCCGCCGCTTTCGCTTCATGATCGACCTGGCCTTAAGCGCCTACGCGGTTTCCGCAAACCCCGCTCACCTCGCCGCCGCGGAAAAAATCGGCCGTTGGGCTTTGGACGACATGCTCCGTTCCGGCTTGCTTCTGGGCGTCAGTAACCTCAAGCTCATGTGGTTCACCGCCAACGGCGAGTACCACATGGACCCCTGGTGCAAACCCAACACCCCCGGCTTTTATTACTCCTGCACGGGCACGCCCTCGCTGGCGCGCACGCTGCTGCGCCTGGGCCTTGTCCTTGAAGGCAAGCCCCACATTCTTGGCATCGATTCCTTCCATCGCTGAAGAAAGCACCCTGATGACGCAAGCAATTCCTCCCCATCCCATTGAAAAACTCCGCGCCGGTAAGCCGGTCTTTGGCACCATGATCCGGCTCATCCGTTCCCCCGCCATCGCCCCCATGGCCAGGCACGCCGGGATGGACCTGATCATGCTCGACATGGAGCACGGACCCTACACCTTCGAAACGCTTTCCGACACCGCATTGGCGGCCAAGGCCCTTGGCCTGGGCATTATGGTCCGTGTGCCGGAGCTCGCCCGCTCCTACGTCTCGCGCGCCCTGGATTGCGGCGTCGACGGCGTCATGGTGCCCATGATCGAAACCGCGGAACAAGCACAGCTCCTCGCCGGCTGGGCCAAGTTCCCCCCCCACGGCAAACGCGGCCTTGGCTCCTCAGGCGGGCACACCATGTACGCCAAACCCACCGACACCGCAGGCTTCGTCACCGGCGCTGACCGCCAGACCATCGCCATTGCCCAGGTGGAAACCATCACCGGCGCAAACAATGCCGCCGCCATCGCCGCCGTTCCCGGCATCGACGCCCTCGTCGTCGGCCCCAACGATCTGGCCATGTCCTTAAACCTCCCCGGCCAGCTCTCCGGCCCTCAGCAGGACCAGGCCATCCAGCGCATCGCCGACGCCGCGCGTGCCCATGGCAAAATCTTCGGCATGCACGCCGGCACCGCCTTCCTCAAACGCTGGGCCAGCCAGAACATGACGCTCCTGATCAACTCCATGGACATGGATGTTCTCGCCGCGGGCCTCGCACAATTAAATGCTGACACCCGCGCCCTCAAAGCCTGATTCCACCCCAACCCACCCTCAAGGCCTCCCACCATGACAATGCTTGATTCCCTGCTTAAGCCCTACTCGCTCCCAACCGAATCCCAGCCCCAGCGCATCGATTCGCTCTACATGATCGAAGGCGACCAGACCATCCTTCTCACCGACATCGACGGTCCCGGCTGCATCCGTCACTTCTTCATCACGTTGAACCCTCAAAAGCTCCGCGATGTCCTCATCCGCATCACCTGGGACGACGAAACGCACCCCAGCGTTGAGTGCCCCTTGCCCGACTTCTTCGGCGCCGGCCACGACCACAACACCTCGGAGATGAACTCTCCCCTCTTCTATAACGCCCCCCTCTACGGCTTTAACTGCTACATCCCCATGCCCTTCTCATCCAGGTGCAGGATCGAGATCGTCAACCAGTCCGGCCTTCTCAAGGGCGTCCACTTCACCGTCAGTTTCGACCTCTACAAAGAACCCATCCAGGTCCCCTGGCGCTTCCACGCATCCTGGCGGCGCACCTTCCCCGCCTACCGCCGCGGCCAGCCCTTCACCCTCCTGGAAGCCAAAGGCCAGGGCAGCCTCCTGGGCGTCATCTACCACGTCGTCAAACGCGATTCCGACGACCGCTGGTCCCACGGCGGCGCAGACCAGATCTGGATCGACGGCGACACCCCCAACCCCACCTACCTCTACGGCACCGGCGGCGAAAACTTCGCACACCATGCCTGGGGCCTCCAGCCCCGCCAGGGCCCCTACTCCGGCGCGCACCACGTCCACCCCGTCCCCGGCGTCAAACGCGCCGAAGGCAGCTACGCCTTCGAACCCCACGCCTTTGAACAACACGACGGCGGGCACTACTCCATGTACCGCTTCTTCATCCCCGATCCCATCCACTTCAAACACTCCATCCGCATGGGCTTTGGCACCTGCGAAAACGAAATCAGCGCCACCACCTACTGGTACCAGTCCGAACCCCACACCCCTTACACCAAGCTCCCCGCCGACCTCAAAACCCGGCACTACGGCGAACGCCTCGCCGAAGACGAAACCTACACCCCCATCACCTTCGCCAACACCGTCCCCATCGCCGTCTTTGGCCCCACCCTCCGCGCCGACGCCGAACCCTGGAGGCCCGGCCAACCCCTGGACCTCAACAAGGTCTACGAAAACAATCTCAAGCAAGCCTACGGCGACACCGTCAAAGCCCCCTACCAGGTCCGCTGGCGCAGGTCCGAAATCCGTGCCGGCTTCGTCGACATGTCCGCCATGCACCGCTCCAAAGGCAACCTGCGCCAACGCGGCATCTGGCCCCAGCGCTCCATGCCTCTAAACACCGTCAGCTCGCAGTTGATCCGGATCTTAAACTCCACCCCCCGCACGCTCACCCTCCGCGTCGGCTTTGAAGACGAATCCGACGTCTGGTTGAACGGCGTGAACGTCGCCAAGCTCAGCCGCCTGAGCCCCAAACACTGGACCCTCCAGGACGTCACGCTCAACCTGGCCGCAGGCACCAACGACATCATCATCGACAACGTGCAAAAACGCCTCGGCCGCTGGAGCGCCTGGGGCCTCTACCTCGCCTTCCTGGACGCCAACGGCAACCCCGTGACCGACATGCAATTTGAAAAGTTCCAGTCTCTGGACCCCACCCCC
The DNA here is from genome assembly GCA_964542875.1 of uncultured Phycisphaeraceae bacterium. GTDB lineage: Bacteria > Planctomycetota > Phycisphaerae > Phycisphaerales > Phycisphaeraceae > CAZGOM01. The sequence continues at coordinate 25,447 of CAZIWA010000027.1, read as the reverse complement.
GAGCGCTGGCGCGAACCCTGGCCCGAAGGCGGCATGCCCCCCACCGACAACTACCGCGACCCCGCCATGCTCGTCTGATCGCCCGCCACACCAAAACCACGCCAACACCGCGGCATTTTTAAAAGGATGGGCGCCTGGGGACTGGTTTCTGAACCTGCCCGGGAATCCCGCGGCCATTCCCAGGCCGGAGCAACTGTCGCAGGCTGTCCCCAAACCTCCCGAATCCACTCTTAAAAAAACATCCGGCCTTCCGCATCTGACACCCCTCTCACCCCACCCCGATCTCCAGATTATCGATCAACCTTACCCCGCCGATCTTCGCCGCCGCCAGCAGCACCAGCCCATGCGTCACCGCTGGATTCAGGGTGTCCACTTCCCCCAGCGTCCTGGCATGGCGAACCACGGAATACCCCGGCTCAAACCGGTGAGCGCGGATGATCCCTTCCATTGCCGCTTCCACCGCCTTGGGGTCCGTCTCTCCGCGCACCACGATCATCTCCCGGGCCTCTCTCAGCGCCAGTGAAATCCCACGCGCATGCACCCGGTCTTCCGCGCTCAGGTAAACGTTGCGGCTGCTCATCGCCAATCCATCCGCCTCACGCATCGTCTCGCACGCATGAATCGCAAGCGGCATATTCAAATCCGCCACCATCGCCCGGATCACCGCCAACTGCTGGTAATCCTTCTTGCCAAACAGCGCCACATCCGGCTGGGCAATGTTAAACAGCTTCGCCACCACCCGGCACACCCCGGCAAAATGTCCCGGCCGCGCCGCGCCTTCCAGGATCGACGCCAGCGCCGGTATCGTCACATCAGACGCCACCGCACCCTCGGGGTACACATCCGCCACCCCGGGGTTGAACACGCCCGAAGCGCCCGCCGCCTTGCACATCGCCAGGTCTTTTTCGATCGGCCTGGGGTACTTGGAAAAGTCCTCCTTGGGCCCAAACTGGGTCGGGTTCACAAACACGCTCACCACCACATGGTCCGCCATCGCCTTGGCCTGCGTGATCAGCGATACGTGCCCCGCGTGCAACGCGCCCATCGTCGGCACCAGCGCCACTTTGCCCACCAGCCGCCTGCGCGCTTCGCGCGTTTCGCTCACCGAATGTGTCACCCACATAAGCCGCTCCTTACTTTTCGCCTGTCGGCGTAATCAAGATCGCCATCGCCAGGTTGCACAAATTGAACGTCGCATGCGCGATCATCCCTGGCCAGATCACCCCGGTCCTTTCAAACATCAACGAAAGCATCACCCCCAGCAGCGCCAGTGCAGGCAGCACCTGCCAGGGCACGCTCGACACGTGCACCAGCGCAAAAACGATGGCGGACACCGCAATCGCCGTCCCCCGTCCCCTGGGCCTCAGGTTCCCCTGCACCATCCCCCGAAACATCACTTCCTCCACCACCGGTGCGATCACCACCGCGCTAAGCCCGATGAAAATATAGTTCCACAGCGTCGGCGCATTGATGAGCATTTTCAAAAGCTCATGCCCCTCTTTGGGCCGCTCCGCATCAAACAGCGTCACCCCCATCTCCTGCACCCCGACATTCACCAGGATCATCAGCGGAATCACCGACACCCCAGCCACCACGCCCAGCCACGCCAGCTTCCAGAACCCCGCATGCTCCAGGCCCGTCTGCCGATCCGTCTCCCCTTCCTTGGGCCAACACCGCACGCCGAAGTAAATCAACACCGGCACGCTCGCAAAAAGCTGAAGCCCGAATATCTCCGCGGCCGTCATATGGCCGATCGTAAACGGCTGCGTCGAGGTCGGATTCTCGATCTTGTGTTTGATTCCCAGGTAAATCCCGTACAGCACCCCCGCGTTCAACTGCGCAGCCACGTACACCCCAAACGCCGCCAGCGCCTCGATGGGCACCATCCGCCCCAGCGGCTTGCGATCAGGCTCCGTCGGCCACCGCAGCCACCCCGACCATTGCCACAGCCCTCCAAAAGCCATGGCCAATGCCGCCAGCACCAACACCTGATTCACCGATACCGCTTCGTCTGCCATATGCCTTCAATTCACTTCAAGTTCCCCAGCGCCTGCCTGCGCGCGCTTGTGTACGCAATCGCAATCGCGTCCGCCAGGTCAGGCGGGCTCGGCAGCTCTGCCAGTCTGCACTGCGCCTGCACCGCCCGCTGCATCTGTTCCTTGGTCGCATGTCCATGCCCCGTCATCGCCTTCTTCACCGCTGTCGAAGGCAAATGTTCAATCTCCATCTTTGCTGCCCGCGCCGCATACATGATCACCCCCCGCGCATGCCCCATCAAAATCGCCGTCCTCGGGTGCTTGTAGTGCGCATACAGCTTCTCCACCGCCATCCGGTCCGGCTTGTGCATCTGGATGATCTCCGCCAGATCGTCGTGCAACTGCACCAGCCTGTCCTCCATCGACCGCGACGCTTTAAACCTCAGCACCCCCGCCTCCAGCAGCGTCGGTTCAAACGCACCCCCGCTCAGATCAACCACGGCGTAACCCGTTATCTTCAATCCAGGATCAATCCCAAGAATCCGCATCCAACAAGTTTACGGGCTCGGATGGCGGATGTCAGATATTAAGATGTGAGATGTTTCAGATTTCAAGAGTTTTAACCACCTCAAACCCCTTGATTCCGGGTTTTTCCGGAACATCTGACTTCTTCCATCCCTCACGGCAATGTCTTATACAGCTTCCCCACCACCTCCGGCACCACCGCCAGCGCCCGGTCGATCTCTTCATCCTTCGTCTCCCGGCTGATCGAAAACCGTACGCTCCCGTGCGCCACTTCTTCTTTCACCCCCATCGCCAGAAGCACCGGTGAAGGCTCCAGGGAACCTGACGAACACGCCGCTCCCGCACTGGCGCAGATGCCCCGCTCCGACAACGCCACCAGAATCGCCTCCGCTTCCAGACGTGGGAAACCGATGTTCGTCGTATTCCACAGCCGCCCGGCGAAAACCTCGCCTTCCGGCTCCGCATCGGCGCAAAACCCGTTCACCACCGCGCCCGGGCACAACGCCAGCAATCCCCGCTCCAGCCGATCGCGCATGGCCCGCAGCTTCGCCACCCCGGATACGTCGCTCAAAAACGCCTTCGCCAGCCGTGCCGCTTCGCCCATCCCCAAAATGCCTGGCGTGTTCTCCGTTCCCGCCCGCCGGTCACGCTCCTGCGGCCCACCCTGCTGCTGCGGGCGCAATTTCACGCCGGTCTTGATGTAGAGTGCCCCGATGCCCTTGGGCCCATGAAATTTATGCGCTGCCAGCGTTAAAAGATCCACCTCGGCGCTCTTGACATCCACGGGAATCTTCCCCACCGCCTGCGTCGCATCGGTGTGGAATACCACCTTCAATCCCTGCCGCTCACCTTCGGCGGCCCTCAGCCGTTTCACCACCGCCGCAACCTCTGCCATCGGCTGAAGCACACCCGTCTCGTTGTTGGCCCACTGCGCCGTCAGCAGCACCAGCCGGCCTTCGCCCGCTGCTGCGCTCAACTGGCTTTCAACGTCCGCCAATGCCATCCGCCCCGCGCCGTCCAGCTTGACGCAATGCCGCAGAATCTGTCCCGCTTTTTCCATCTTCTCCAGCGGTTCGCGCACCGCGCTGTGCTCAATGCCCGTCGTCAGCACCAGCGGTTTAAGCCCTGCCGGCCCACTCGCTGCGAGAAACAAGTCCAGCACCCCTTTGATCGCCAGTGTGTTGGCCTCCGTTCCACCCGAAGTAAACACCAGTTCGCGAGGCGTCGCCCCGATCAGCCCAGCCACATGCCCCCGCGCCAGCTCCAGCTCCTGCCGCGTCGCCTGCCCGAAACGGTGTACGCTCGAGGCGTTCGCCCAATACCGGCTCATCCCCGCATTCACCGCCGCCACCACTTCATCCAGCGGCCGCGTCGTCGCATTGTTGTCCAGGTAAACCAATTCCATAGGCCCAAATTGTAGCCGCCCCGAAATCTTTCCTCTGACCAGGCCACCCTTACCCAAAAAACTCCGACGTGGCTCGGATGAGACGTCTTCGTCATAATCCGACATCCCGCGGCACGATCGAAAAACCATTCCTCCGCAGCCACCAGGCAGTCAAGCGCTGCCTCCGGTCAACCGACATTTACTTCTCTTCTCGCAGCCCCTTTAAATCCAGCCTCCGCGTAAACATCGCCAGCTTCCCCTCCCCGTCACGCGGCCAATCCTGCTTGGGCCGGTCCCAATACAGTTCCACCCCATTCTCATCGGGATCATGCAGATACAACGCCTCGCTCACCCCATGGTCTGCCGCGCCATCCAGCTCGATCCTCGCCGCATCCAGCCGCCTGAGCGCATCGGCCAGCGCCGCGCGTGTGGGGTACAGGATCGCCACGTGAAAAAGCCCTGTCGTCCCCGGCGCAGGCGGGCTCCCGCCTTTGCTCTCCCACGTATTGAGCCCAATGTGATGGTGATAACCACCCGCCGACAAAAACACCGCGCTCTCCCCGTACCCCTGCGTCACCTCAAACCCCAGCACATCCCGATAAAACCCCAGCGACCGCTCCAGGTCCGCCACCTTCAAATGCACATGCCCGATGCGCACCCCGCCGTCAATCGCTCGTTCTGTCATCGCCCACCTCCTTAATACCACAACAATATCCTCCCCCTCCCGAACCCACCCTCTACCCCCCTGAAGTATTTGACAGATCAAACAGCGACATTTCTATTCGTGCCAAAACCGGTGACATTTCTATCCGCGCGCGGCATCATTCGACATAATCCTTGCATCCACGCGTGACCTTCACTACCTTCTCCCGTATCTCTCTTCCCCCTTTCGAACTTCAAAACATTGCCGCCCTCGCCACTGTGCACATCTACGCCGCCGAGCCCGATGAACCCATCTGCATCGGCCTCCAGTTCGAGGGCGACTGGGACATTGAACACGGCATGGGCATTGTCTTTCAGAACGACAAAATCACCGGCATCGGCCAGGCCGACATCGCCTTCAGCGGCCCCTACGAAGAATCCCTCGCTGATATTCAGTAACCCCTGTCCCCCTCAGCACCAAACGCCCGCATCGGCGCCGTGTCTTGCACGTGCCGCCAGTCGTTTCCCCATCAATCAAATGGGAGCAAAGAGCCATCCGGGTTCTGCCTTTCAATCCAACTATCTCCCATCCGGTAAGTCGTCATTACTCCTCATTTTTAGGCACTTTTCACTCCCACAACCCACCCCGCATGCCCTACACTCCCGGGCATGTCCCCCCTCACTTTCATCACCCTTACCTTCCTGAGCTCCATCGCCGCCGGACTCTTTGGCTCCCTCGTCGGCCTCGGCGGCGGAACCATCGTCGTCCCCATTCTCACCCTCTTCATGGGCATCGACATCCGCTATGCCATCGGCGCCTCCATCATCTCCGTCATCGCAAACTCCTCCGGCGCAGGCGCGGCCTACCTCAAGGAACACCTCGCCAACATCCGCCTCGGCATGTTCCTTGAACTGGCCACCACCATCGGCGCCCTCACCGGCGCCATGCTCGCCGCACGCATCTCCGGCACCTGGCTCACCACCGGCTTTGGCGTCTTTCTCATCTTCGTCACGCTCCTCATGAGCCGGCACAAAACAACCGACGCAACCCCCTCCCACCCACCTGACGCGATCGCGCAAAAACTCCGGCTCTCCGGCTCCTACTTCGACAAATCCATCCAGAAGCAAGTCGACTACAACGTCACCAACTCCCCCCTGGGGCTTTTCTTGAGTCTCCTGGCCGGCCTCATGTCCGGCCTCCTTGGCATCGGAGGCGGTCCCCTGAAAATCCCCGCCATGACCCTCGCCATGCGCGTCCCCATCAAGGTCGCCTCCGCCACCAGCAACTTCATGATCGGTGTCACCGCTGCCGCCACCGCCGGTGTCTACTTCTCCCGGGGCGAAATCGATCCCTTCATCGCCGGCCCCGTCGCCGCCGGCGTCATCGTCGGCTCCATCATCGGCGCACGCATCATGGAACGCCTCCACTCCTCCACCCTCCGCTGGCTTCTCATGGCGGTCCTCCTCGTCATCGGCGTCCAAATGATCCGAAAGGGCCTCGCATGAACACCCCCGCCCCAGACCACGACCAGGCCACTGAAAAAATGGAGCTCGCCCTCGGCCAGCTCCTGCGCATCGGCGTCGGCCTGAGCATCGCCCTCATCACCCTGGGCCTGCTCGTCAGCTTCATTCGCCACCCCAATTTCGTTTACGACCAGGGCGCGCTCCACACCCTTGTCACCAAAGACGCTGTCTTCCCCAGCACCATCCCCCAGATCTACCACGGCCTGGCCACCATGCCCGGCCGCGCCATCATCTGCCTGGGCCTCCTGGTCCTTCTGGCCACACCCATCCTCCGCGTCGCCGTCAGTGCCATGGTCTTCTTCAAACGCAAAGACTGGCCTTTCGCATTCCTCACCACCGCTGTGCTCCTGGTCCTGATCATCTCGATACTCAGCGGCCACGTGGAATAACCAATCAATTGGCACAACACGGCCCAAAGCAGTGCTGCGTCCCGTTGGACCACCATCCACAAAAAAAGAAGGCGCCCTCAACAAAGGACGCCTTCTCTTAAATCTGTTCTCAAAACCATCTCTCAAGTCTGACCGATCGTCACATTCACCGGCACAGGCTGCGGCCGCACCGCATGCGTCGGCTCAATCGCAATCTGCAGCGGGCGACGCAAACCACCCTTAGGCGGCATGCCGTCACGCTCCACGATCTTCTGGATCGCCATCACGCCTTCAATCAAAGTCTCCGGCCGAGGCGGGCAACCCGGCACATACACGTCCACCGGAATGAACTGATCAATCCCCTGCACCACCGCGTATGTATCGAACACGCCGCCCGTCGAAGCGCACGCACCCATCGAGATCACCCACTTGGGCTCGGTGATCTGCTGATAAATGCGCTGCAGCACCGGCAGCATCTTCACCGACACGCGCCCCGCCACAATCATCAGGTCGCTCTGGCGCGGAGAAAACCGCATCACTTCCGCGCCAAAACGCGAAAGGTCATAACGGCTCGAAGCCGTCGCCATCAGCTCGATCCCGCAGCACGCCGTCGCAAACGGCATCGGCCACAGAGAGCTCTTGCGCGACCAGTTGATCACCTTGTTCAACTGCGTCGTAAGCACAAAATCATTCGGCATCGCCGCTTCAATACCCATGGTCCACCTCATAACCGGCCGCACAAGCCGAGGATGCGTTTAAGTAAGTCAGCCCCATAGTTTAGGTTAAATCCACCCCAAGGGGCAAATCCCGGCAGGTAAACCAGAGCCCCAAAGATCACACCTTCTTCAAAACCAGCCCCTCGCACCCGATCGTCGTCTCCAGCGCCCTCAGCCCATCCTCAAACCCCGTCCCCAGGCACCGCCCAGCCGCAATCGACGCCAGAAACACATCCAGTTGCGCCCGCCAATCCTGCGCAAAGGCCGTCACCGGCACCGGTTGCTCACCCTTAGCCGTTGTCAACAGCCCGCCTCCGGCAAACAGCGCCTCAAACCGCCCAAGCGGCCCCACAGCCGTCACCTTATTCACCGGCAGCACAGGCAGGAGCCACCCGATGTTCACCTGCAGCACAGACCCATCCTCATGCGTCAGGTTCAGCGCCCACACATTGGGCCCGCCAAAGCGCGCATCCGTCTTCACCGCGTCTGCGCCGAGTTTCACAAACCGGCCCGGATTCCACACCCGGCAATAGTCCACCACGTGCGATCCCTCATGCGTCACCGCGGAGCTCTTCTTCAAGATCCCCATGATCCGCCCCAGGTGCTCCGTGTTGGCTTCATCCAGCCGTTCATCAAACACATCCACGCGCACCAGGTTGGGAAACCCAATCGCCTTGATGCCCGCCGCCACATCGCGCACAAACGCGCAATACCGGAACACAAACCCGATCTGGTACACCGCCTTGGATGCCTTCACGCTTTTTCCCAACCGCCCGGCATCTTCAAGTGAAACCGCAAGCGGCTTTTCGTCCAGCACATGAATGCCCCGGTCCAGCAGATCGCACGCCACCTCCACGCTCACTTCCGGATGCAGCGCCAGCACAAACGCATCGCACCCCAGCTTGACCAAATCCTGATAGTCGTTGGTCTTCACCGCCCAGGGCGCCATCGCGCCAAGCAGGTCCATCCGATCCCTGCGCACATCGCACAGCCCGACCAGCTCCACATTGGGATGCGCCGCCAGCGCCGGCACATGCCCGGTCTGGGCAATATCTCCACACCCGATCAACCCAATCCTAATCTTCCGCTGCACCATGGCTCCTCTTCTCCTGCCCGCCTTATCACTTACCTCTTATCGCTTACACCTTTCTCAAAGCGGCAGATACCCCACAAAACCCACGATCTTCCACCCGCTCCCCCGTCGATGCAGCCGATACAGCGTCTGCCCCTTGAGCCGGTAAACGCTTCCGTCCGCCAGCACCTGCTCCCCCAGGAATTTCTTATGCGCCAGCGCCCGGTCCCCGGTGATCTCAATCACATCCAGCCGCGTCACCCGGTAAATCAGCTCCCGGTGCGTCACGCCCGCAGGCAGCTTCATCGCCAGGAAGTCGCGCGACATCACTTTCCACACGTCCCGGTAGCTCGCCACGGTCGGGTAGGTCACCTGCCATTTGTCCGGGTCATACACCCCGCCGCACACGATGCCTTCGAAGTTCTGCGCATCAAAATCACCTTCCACCAGGTCCCAGTCACCGGTGACGAACGCTTCTGAATCGCGCGCGTGCAGCATCTCCCACATCGCATGCCGTTCCTGGTCTTTCGCAGCATCAAACGCATTGGCATAAATACTCATCACAGCCCTCTCGCATCGGCAGGCGTAACCCCAAACCCAGCCCCGAGGGGCAGCACGATCCGCCCGCCGGTCAGCTTCACAGGTTCTGTCACGCTTGATTGGTCGTAGTAAAGCGACGAAGCAAAGTCACCCGGCAGTTTTTCCGTTTCAAACGCGCTCAGCGCGCCCGCCAGCGTCGCCATCGCCGCCAGGCCCAGGTCCGTTTCAAGGTTGGAGCCGATCGCGCATCCCTTTCCTGCTTTCTCCGCCATCGCCGCCATTTGCAGCGACCGGGTGAAACCCCCGTTCTTCCCGGGGTAAAGCCCCAGCAGGTCCATCGCGTCCATGTCGATCGCCATGGCCAGTTGTTCCGCCGTGAACACGGATTCATCCGCCATCACCGGCACCGGCGAGCGCTTCTTCACCTGCGCCAGAAGGTCCAGCCTGTCCCTGTGGGTCGGCTGTTCAAACAGTGCGACATCGAATTTCACCAGCGCCTCGATGGCCTTCAACGATTCTTTAACCGATCCATACGCCCCATTGGCATCCACGGTGAAGGTCACCTTGTCGCCAAAAGCTTCGCGCACCAGGCGCAGCCGGGCCACATCGTCAAACCCTTGAACGCCGATCTTGAATTTCATGCACCGGATTCCCCGGTCATAAAAATGCCTGGCCACCTGCAACGTCTGTTCAGGCGAATACGCCCCGATGCTCGCCCGGGAAGGCAGCGACTCCGGCACGGCACGGTTTGCCGTCAGGCTCGCCACGCTTTTACCGGCGCGCTTGCCGTACAGGTCCCACACCGCGCAGTCCACCCCCGCCTTGGCAAACGGTACGCCCACGGTCAGCTGGTCCAGCGCCTCCAGCACCTCGCGGGGCGTCTCAAACGCCGCCCCTGTCAGCGCCGGCGCGAACAACCCATCGATCAGCGCCTTCGTGCTCGCCGCCCACTCACCCGACCACACCGGCACCACGGCGGCCTCTCCGTAGCCCACGTTTCCCTGGTCGTCATGCACCGCCACCGTCACATAGCGCGATTGCGCATGCCGGCCGGCGCCGGACACCACGATCAGGTTCTCATGGATCGGGTTATCGTCGATGCGTGTTTTGACCGCTGTGATCTTCATCATTTTTCTCTCTTGGGCCCCGCTGACCCACGCACCACCAGCCGTGATCCCACATGCAGCACGTCGGCGTATCCCGGGTCTTCAAACACCTTCTGCAGCATCTCAAACGCCATCGCCCCCACCTGCGCGCACGGCTCGCACACCGTCGTCACCCCCGGCCGGAACACCGTCGATAACGGGTGATCGTCATGCCCCACCACGCTCACGTCTTCCGGCACCCGCAGCCCCGCATCCTGCAGTGCCGAAATCCCCGCCATCGCCCATTCATCGTCGGGAAACGCCAGCAGGCCCGGCAGCGTCCCCTGACGCGCCATCTGTTTGATCATCGAATAAACCTGCCCCACGCTGTCCGCGGAAATCGTCACCCGCCCCGGCTCCGATGACCCGCCCGCGGTTAGCTGCACACGAAACCTTTCCGATACGTCCAGCTTCACCCCGGCCTTTTCGAAGTGTTCCACAAACGCATCGAAATAGAGCTTCGCCACCGACAGCGTCGGCTTCAGATGCACCAGCGCACCCGTCTTGTGCCCCCACTGCGCAAGCTGCTTGGCCAACGCGCCCACACCCGGTTCCCGGTCCACCACCACGGCCCGCTTGGCACCCGCCGGGGCCCATCGCACGTAAATAATCGGTACCCCCGCGCCTTCCACCATGGCCCGCGCCTTCGTGGAAATCGCAAAATAGTTGTCCACCACGATGCCATCCACCCGCCTGTCCAATAAATCCCTCAGCGCCCCCATGTCCGCCTCTGCCGCCCCATGCCCCACCACCACGATGATTGTCCGATACCCCGCCACCCCCGCCCCGGCCTCAAACGCCTGCATCATCGTCGCCACCAGCGGGTCCAGCGCGCTCACCACCAGCCCCAGCGTCATGCTCTTGGCCCCCGCCAGCGCACGGCTGATCGGGTTATGCCGAAACCCCAGCTCCTTGGCCGTCTCCAGCACGCGCTTGCGCGTCTCTTCGTTGTACCCAGGCCGCCCATTCAATATCCGTGACACCGTCGTCTTCGTCAGCCCTGTCTTCTCTGCGATCGTCGAAAGCGTCACCGGCATGAAGGCTCCGTTTCAGGAAAATACACTTGTAATGTAACCGGTTGCATAGACCGGTTCAAACCGCTACGATTTTTCCAAACCACACTTTAACCCATCCCGGATCCTCTGAATCCCGCAAAAACAAACCGCTTCCTTCAGGAGGCCCCATGCAACGCCGCGACTTCCTCAAGCTCTCCGCATCACTGGCCGCCATTGTTCATCTTCCGAGCACCCCCCTCCTGGCCCAACAGGACCCCAAACCCATGCCTAACTACAAATGGACCCTCATCACCGACAATGCACCCTTCGCCCCCCGCGACGGCGCCGGCGCGCTCACCTTCAACAACAAAATGTTCCTCCTGGGCGGCTGGAACCCCGGCGATAAAGTCAACTTCCCCAAAATCTGCAACTCCGAAGTCTGGTCTTCCTCAGACGGCAAAACCTGGGACCTCCTCGTCAAACAAGCCCCCTGGGAAGGCCGTCATACCGCGGGCTACGCCATCCTCAACAACCTCCTCTACATCGTCGGCGGCGACCCCAACCAAGGCCACTACCAGCCCGACGTCTGGTCCAGCCCAGACGGCAAAACCTGGACCTGCGTCACCAACGACGCACCCTTCAAGCCCCGCGCACTCCACTACACCGTCGCCTTCAAAAACAAACTCTGGGTCTTCGGCGGACAAACCCTCCCCCAATTCGCTCCCGCTCCCCAACACTACTACTCCGACGCATGGTCCAGCCCAGACGGAAAAACATGGACCAAACAAGCCGACAACCTACCCTGGGGCCCCCGCGGAATGATCGGCGGCGCCACTGTCCTCCACGACAAAATCTGGATCCTCGGCGGCGGAACCTATGACACCCCCTCCATCGCCGAGCGCAAGTTCTATAACGACGTCTGGTCCTCCCCCGACGGCATCAACTGGACCTGCGTCGCCCAATCCACCCCCTGGGGCCCGCGCCAATACCACGACGTCGCCACCTTCGACAACAAACTCTGGGTCATGGAAGGCTACCACCGCCAAGGCGGCAACAAAAAAGACGTCTGGTACTCCGACAACGGCACCCACTGGCACGAAGTCCCCAACACCCCCTGGGCCCCCCGCCACGCCGCCTCCGTCTTCGTACACGACAACGCCCTCTGGATGGTCACCGGCAACAACATGACCTCCGACGTCTGGAAACTCACCAAAACCTGAGTCACTCCCTCGAATTTGACCTCTCCCGCCGACCCACTTATACTGTACCTTCCAGTACACATATAAGACCACAAAATGACATCCAACTCCAACGTCGCCCCCGCACAGCCGACGCAATCCACCTCTTTAGACCTCCCCACCTCCGACACCAAAGCCTGGATGGCGGTCTTCAGCGTCGCCTGGGGCGCATTCATCAACGTCACCGGTGAGTTCCTGCCCGTGGGCCTTCTCCCTGCCATCGCACGAGACCTGGAAGTCACCGACGGCACCGCCGGCCTCATGATCACCATGCCCGGCCTGGCCGCCGCCATCGCCGCTCCCGTGGTGATGATCTTTTCCGGCAGCACCAACCGGCGCACGCTGCTTTGGATGCTCACCGCGCTGCTGGCCGCGTCGAACCTTATTGCCGCCCTGGCTCCCACCTTCTCCGTCATGCTTATCGGCCGCGTTCTCCTTGGCATCTCGTTAGGCGGTTTCTGGTCCATGGCCGCCAGCCTCGCCGCACGCCTTGTCCGGGAGCATCACGCCCCCCGCGCCCTGGCCATCATCCTCTCAGGCATCTCCATGGGCACCATCGTCGGTGTCCCCGCCGGTGTGCTCATCGCCAGTTTCATCGGCTGGCGCGGCACCTTCGGGCTCGTCGGCTTAGTCGCCGCAGGTGTAGTCATCCTCCAGTTGCGCGTGCTCCCCAGCCTCCCCACCGCCACCGCGCTTCGCCCGCGCCATTTGTGGGATGTCATTCAATCCCGCCCCGCCCGCTGGGGCCTCATCGTCGGCATGCTCATCATCAACGCTCAGTTCTGCGCGTACACCTACATCACGCCGTTCCTCCAGAACATCACACACGTTTCCCAATCCGCATTGAGCATCATGCTCCTGGCCTACGGCCTTGCGGGCCTTGCCGGCACCTTCATCGCCGGTTTCACCACCGTACGAAACCTCAAGGCCACCGTCATCTTCACCACCAGCATCATCGCCATCGCCTCCCTGGCCCTGGTACTGCTTGGGGTCCAGCCCGGCATCGCAGCGGCCATCCTGGTCGTCTGGGGCCTGGCCTTTGGCACCCTGCCCATGTGCTTCCAGCTCTGGGTTGTCCGCGCTGTCCCTCACGCGCCGGAAGCAGCCTCGGCGGTCCTGGTCACCACGTTTCAAACCTGCATTGCCACCGGCGCAGCCATCGGCGGCATCGCCGTAGACCACTCCGGCACCCCTGCCGCCATGTACCTCGGCAGCGCCCTGGCCACCATTGCCACCATCGTCATCTGCTGCGCGCGCCAAGCCCCAGCCCACGCCCCCAGCAGCGCCAAAGCCCCCGTCATGGCCCACTAAAAAAGACAAGGGCCCCTGAGGACCCTTGTCTTGCAACCTTGAATTAGCCGCTTCTGGCCTCTCCGGTCTTGCTGGCCCCTCTGGCCAGCCCCAGACCCTTCCTCTCAATCCACATCCGTCCGGAACGGGCACGCGGGAAACCCTGCCCCGTTGTACAGGCTGCACACCGGATTGTTCGCCCATGCGTAGCGGACTGCCTTGGGCTCCTTCACCTTCGCGCTCGACACCACCACCGCATCGCCTTCGATGCGCGCATCCGCCCAGTGGAACTTGCCGTCCGCCCCTGCCAAGGCAAAGCCCGTCACCGTCCCGCCTTTGGCCACCAGCCCTTTGTATGCATGGTCAAACGACACTTTCACCGCGTCGCCTTTGACCTCATGCTTCTTGTAAATCGGCCCGCACGGGTGAACGTCTTTCTTCCCATAAGTGCCGTGCATCACGCTGTGCGCCAGGCGCAGGCCCACATCCTGCTTGTTGGTGGGGTGGATGTCGTCGCCCTGGCCGATGTCGATGATCACCGCCATGCCCGTGTTGGGCAGTTCCAGCGCCATCGCCTGTGCCTCGCGCAAGCGGGCCCAGTCACTCTCCGTGGGTTCGGAGCTTTGCGCCATGTAGTTGGCCAGTTGGACGAAGTGAAAGGCCAATGCTTCCTGCTGGAACTGCTTTCTGAAGTCCTTGATCAGCGTCTTAAACAGCGACCGGTACTGTGTCGGCCGGGTCGCGTTGCTTTCGCCCTGGTACCAGATCACCCCGCGCATCGCGAAAGGCGTCACCGGCGCCACCATGCCGTTGTGCAGCCGTGAAGGCGCATTGTGGTGCTCCGGCCCCACAGGCGGCGTCGGCGGAATGATGTGCCCATAGTTGGCTTCAATCGCGTACCGCCACGTCCCCGTCAGCGGAATCTGCTCACCCGTCGCGCCCGGGCACGAAAGATTCATCACGGCAGCGGGCCCCGTCATCCCTGCGGCGTACATATCGCTGTGTACACGGCATGCAATCACATTCTTCCCGGCCTTCACCAGCCGGCCCGGCACCGTGTACGCCCGGTGGAAGCTCCACGAATCCTGCGGGCGGTCCTTCACCGTCACCGAGCCCACCTGCTCATTGTTGAAATAGGTCACATCGCTCTTGTCGGTCGCACCGATCGAAAGCTTCAGGTCCTTGCCCGCCCACGCCGCCGGCACCTCCACCGTTTTCCTGAACCAGAAAATCCCATGCGTCTGCACGCCGCGCGATTGCCAGGTTCCCGGCAGGCTCATGTCTTTCCATTCCACATCGCTGGTCTCTTGCGCGCCGGCCCACCCCTTGGGGTACCCTTCGTTTTTCACGTCCGTGGTGCGCTTGGCCAGTTCTGCGATTTCCTTCTGGTACTCCTCCACGCGCTTGTTGATGTCTGTGCTTCCGGCCTCGAATTTATCGCTGATCTCCCGCACCACCGGGTCGCCCACCAGCCCTTCCCGGCTCGTCCATGCTTCCGCCACCGTCCCGCCCCACGACGAATTGATCAGCCCCACCGGCACGCCCAGCTTCTGGTTCAGTTCCCGGCCAAAGAAATACCCCACTGCGGAAAACGACGGCGATGTCGCAGGCGAGCACGCCACCCACGAAGCGTCGTCCATGGTCGATTTGCGCACGCTTGAAGGCCTGCGCGGGACCGTGAACAGCCGGATGTTGGGATGGTTGGACGCATCGATCTCTTCCCGCGGATTGTTGGCCTGTGAAACCGGCCACTGCATGTTGGATTGCCCGGAGCAGAACCACACCTCGCCCACCAGCACGTCGGTGAACGTCACCTTCTCGCCGCCGGAGGTGATCGTCAGTTCCGCGCCCTTGGCCGAAGCGGTCAGCGGCGCAAGCGCCACCTTCCACGCCCCCGTCGCATCCGCCTTGCCCGCCGCCTTCTGTCCCGCAAACGACACTTCCACACCAGCCCCCGGCGCAGCCGTCCCCCACACCGGCACCGGGCTGCCCTGCTGAAGAACCATGTTGCTGCCGAAAATCGAGCCTGCGCTAAGCGTCATCGTCGTACTCCAAAATTGAAGGTGTCCAAATTCCGGCAACACGTTACCAATTCCCTCACCGCAACGACTCCGCAACTCTCCGAATTCCTCTGCAAAACATCTCACATCTAACTTCATACATCTACCATTCCCCACCCTTCTTCCCCCAACTTCCCGAAAAATCCCATATCCCCCCCGCCCAAATCCATTGCCCCCAACCGCCATGCCACTATTCTTCAACTTCACATGACCACTCACACCAACGACATCCTCTGGCAAACCCCCGATCACGCCATCCTCATCTCCCCCACCAGAGGCGGACGCGTCCTCTCCTGGCGGCACAACCGCTCCTCGGAACTCGTCAAACAGCAAGCCGACGTCCTCGACGGCGGGCTCATGCGCATCCTCCTTGGCGAAGAACGCTACCCCGGCGCCAGCTACATCACTCCCCACCTGGTCATCTCCCGGCAAAACGGCCCGCGCGACTTCCACGTCCACCTGCGCTACCTCTGGAACACCCCAAACGCCCTCGCCTCATTCCTGGGCTGGCCTGATAAAACCAACCCCTCCTGCACCGACGGCATCCTGCTGGATAAAACCATCCGCTTCCTGCCCGCGCAAAACGCCCTCGTCCTTGAGCTCTCCATCACCAACCTCACCTCCGCCACCCGCTACATCACGCCCTGGGTTCAAAGCCACTTCCAAGGCTGGGCGCATGACACCACCACCATTCAAGACGGCGTCGAAGGCCCCTTCCTCTGGCACGAGGTCTATTGGACCGGCCACCGCGTAGGCAATGCCAAGTCCATGCGCCTCCTCGCTCACAACGCCGACCGCACCTTCTTCGCCACCCTCGGCGCTCCCGTTGACCACCTCGACGGCATGGCGGCCTACGGCAAAACCACCTACGGCCCAGACTCCACCGACGCCTGCATCGAGCTCCGCGGCAAAACCCTCACCCTCCCCCCAGGCCATCGCTTTGCCGGTAGCTCTTTCCTGGCTCTTTCAGACAACCCCACCCAATGGGCCACAGCCTCCCCCTGCCCGCTCTATTGGCGCGTGGAACCCGCCCCTCAAATCACCTTCACCGGCTCTGAGCTTCTTCCCCTCCTGGCTCACTGGGCACTGCCTGACGAACACCAGTCCGGCCTCATGATCCTTTCCCACTTGGACAAAGTCCCCTTCTCCACGGACCAGCGCTACCAGGCCGCCAACGCCTTCGCAGGCTTCCGCAAACACGGCAAAAACGCCAGGGCCTCCATCGGGCTCTACGCGCTTAAAAACCTCACGAACCTTCGCGCTGCGCTCACCGCGCCCGCCGGGTGGTCGCTTGGCGCGCTTCCGGATTCCTTGCCCAAAGGCCAGCTCGCCACGCTCACCCTCACCGGCCCCGCCACGTTAAAGAACAAAGAAAAAGTCCAGGTCGGCCTCTCCTCAGGCACAGAACGGTTCTCCACTCTCAAAATCCCGCAGGACGCTCAGGTTGAGCCCGCCTACACCTTCCAGATCAAGCAGACTTCCACTTACATGGACGATCGTTTCGCCGCCGAGCGCTCCGGCTTTCCCGGCTGGCTCGCCGGCAAAAATCTCCCGCCAAGCGCCAAGTCCTTCCACGCCTGGCAAAAGCAGGCCCACAGGCGCGCATGCAAATGGGTCACTGACAACATCTCCGGCCCCGCCCCGCTAAAACCCCGCCTCCTTGAACGCCAGACCGGGCCTTTCTGCGTGCGCGACAAAATCCTCCTTCAAACCGAACCTGGCGTATGGCTTCCGCTTTACCTGATCTATCCAAAGGGCATGCAACCCGGCGCAAACGCACCCGGCATCCTTTTCGCCCACGGCTCCGGCCCCGGCAAGCTCAGCTTCGCCCCCGATGAAACCGCCGACATGCAGGACCCCAAAATCATCGGCGAATGGCCCTCCCCCTATCAGTTCGCCCACCAGCTCGGCTGTGTCGTCGCCATCCCGGACCGTCGCGGCTGGGGCGAGTGGGCCGAAGGCAACCACAGCCAGCGGCCTCAGCGCGCCGCCGCCGCCGGTTTCAACATCACCGCACTTGAAGTCTGGGACCATCTCAAAACCATCGACTACCTCCGCTCCCGTCCCGAGGTCGATCCCTCCCGCGTCGTCTCCATGGGCTCCTCCGGCGGCGGATGGATGACCATCTTCATGGCCGGCCTCCACCCCCACTGCGCAGGCGGCATCGTCAGCAGTTGCGACCCTCAAAGCGCATCCCTCCCCGATCAATACTTCTCCCGCACCTTCGGCATGGAATCCGTCACCCTCCACCCGCCCGCAGTCCTCCCCATGCCCACCGCCTCCATCTGCTCGCTCGCCGCACCCAAACCCCTCTGGGTCATGGACGGCCTCTGGGACACCGGCATCGTTCCCGTCCTTCCCCACACCCCCCAGGAAGCCCAGGACGCCTGGGCCGCCTGGCACAAACGCGCCAACCGCGGACGCGACGAAATCGCCCACGCCTACAGCCTCCTGAACGCACAATCAAACTACCAATCCTCCTGGTTCCAAGGCGGCCACCTCGCCGGCTTCACCCTCCCCAACATCGCCCAATGGCTCTCCCAACATTTCCCCGCTCAATAAGTACATGGTTCAAAGCTGGGTGGCACAGCACCGGCCCACAGCCGTGCTGTGCCTTGCACTCGCCACATCCACGCCAATCAACTGCAAAAAATGTGCTCTTGATGCTCTCCGCAACACATCTCTCTCCCCAATTCTTCTCTAAAAACATCTAACATCTAACTTCATACATCTAGCATCCCTCTTCTCCCCCACGGATATACTCTCACCATCATGGCCAAACGCGTCACCCTCAGTGAAATCGGCAGAAAGGCGGGCGTCTCTGACGTCTCCGTCGGCGCTGCCCTGGGCCTGCTCTCCAAAAACTCCAGCGTCCGCCTCAACCCGGAAAAGGCCGAGAAAATCCGCCAGGTCGCCAAAGAGCTCGGTTACCAGCCAAACCTCCTGGCCCGCGCCTTCCGCAACCAGAGCACCAAAATGGTCGGCGTGCTCTTTCGTGTCGTCTCAAACCCTGTCGCCGTCAGCTACACCGTCGACTGCATGCACCGTGAGCTCCTGGCCAACAATTACCACGCGAATCTCAACCCCTTCCAAAGCCGCTTCTCCGTCCTGCAGGAGAGCATTCAGACGATGATCGCCTGGCGCGTCGACGGCATCATCCTCTCCCATGTCTTCGCCACGGACGACAAGGAAGGCCACTGGCCGCAGATCGAAAGCACGCTCGACAAGGCCAAGGTTCCCATCGTTTTCATCGAGTCCGACATCCCCACAGTCAAGCCCCGTCCCTCCGTCAATGCGGACCTGGGCCTGGCCATGGAAACCGCCGCCCGGAAGCTCATCTCCCTGGGCCACACCAACCTCGGCTTCGTCTCCGACCATCGCGGCCCCACACCCACCCGGTGGGCCGGCATCCAGCGCGCCCTGGCAGACCACCCCAAAGTCACCGTCCAGCAGCTTAGCCCCGCGTACGACACCGCCGCCTCCCCCATCCAGCAGATGACCCTCGCCGCGCAGGAGCTTGGCCGCAAGCTCGCTTCCACGCCAAACCGGCCCACCGGCATCATCTGCAACAACGACTTCCTCGCCGCCAGCCTCATCACCGGCATGACCGAAGCCGGCCTCAAAGTCCCCCGCGATGCCTCCGTCACCGGCTACGACAACTCCGAGCACGCCGTTTTGGCACGCCCCACTCTCACCACTTTTGCGCCGCCCATTGAGCAGATGGCAGGCACCGCCGTTCGCCTGCTTCTGGAACAGATCGAAAACCCCAAGGCCAAGCCCACCCACCACCGGCTTGAAGCCCCAATGGTCGAACGCAATTCCACTGCCCCGCGCAATTAACCAGACCCGCCCGCCGCGCAACGAAGGTGTTCCCGCGCTGGGATGCTTCTTGCCCCCTCTCCCTCTTGGAAGCTTTGCCTATAAACTCCGAGGTCGGCCGGATTAGACGTCCTCGTCGTAATCCGGCACCTCGCCTTACGGCCGAAACTCAACTCACCAGCAACCGCCAAACCATCCCCAAGTCCTTTTTCTCGGCTTTATGGGCAAAGCCTCCCATGGAAGAGGGCTGAGGTGAGCGCCGCTTTCAAATGCGGAAAATGCGCTGAACATCCAATGCTTGTTTTCCACCGCGCTCAACACGTTCGATTCCCGCTCACCCATCCCAACAATTGCCCCCCCGGAAACCCGTTGACTCGGCCTCACTTTGAACCTATGTTGATTAGTAATCAAATCAACGGGTTATTTGCACTATGAAAACCATCGCCCTCGCGCTCGCCCTGTTTGTATTGCTCGTGTGTTCCCTGCCCTCCCACGCCCAGACCGCGCCCGCCGCGCCCGCTTCCATCACCCTCGCCAAAGACAAAAAAGCACTGCTGACCATCAAGTCTCCCCCCGGCACCCTCCCCCGGGTCAAGCAGGCCGCCGTCACCCTCGCCTCCCAGCTCAACCGCATCACCTCCGCCACCTTTAACAACGCCGACTCCCTCTCCGGCTCGGGCATCTTCATCGGCTTGGCCAAGGACTTCCCTTCCCTCCCCTTCCCCAACCCTTTCACCGATTCCATTCAAGACAACGAGGCTTACCTCCTCAAAACCCACGAAAGCTCGCTCTACATCCTCGCCCAGACCCCCCTGGGCCTTGAGCATGCCGTCTGGGACTTCCTCTACCGCCTGGGCTACCGCCAATTCTTCCCCGGCGCAGACTGGGAAGTCCTCCCCGCCCTCCCCACCATCAGCATCCAGCTCGACACCCTCCAGCGTCCCAGCTACCTCTACCGGAACATCTTCTACGGCAACGGCGCCTTCATGCGCCCAAACCCCGAACGCTTCTCCGACTGGTGCATCAAAAACCGCATGACCTTCGGCGACCGCGCCTCCGTTGTCCTCCAAACCGGCCACAGCTACGCCGGCCTCGCCACCGCGCTCCAGCCTCAGATCACCCAGCACCCCGAATACCTCGCCCTCGTCAACGGTCAGCGCCAGCGCAAAACCGTTTCTCAAAAGTTCTGCACGTCCAACACCGACCTGCGCCGGCTCATCACTGAAACGGTCGTCGCGAACTTCATGAAGAAGCCGGGCCAAAGCATTTCCATGGACCCCAGCGACCTCAACAACTGGTGCGAATGCCCCGCCTGCGCCGCCATGGGAAGCGCTTCCAATCAGGCTGTCACCCTCGCCAACCAGGCCGCCGCCGCCCTTGAGGAAAAAACCGGCCGCAAAATCATCGTCGGCATGTACGCCTACAACCAGCACTCCCCCCCGCCCACCATCAAGGTCCACCCCAACGTCGTCGTCAGCGTCGCCACCTCCTTCATCCGAGGCGGGTTCACTCTCGATCAGCTCATCTCCGGCTGGGCCGCTCAAGGCGCAACCCTCGGCATCCGCGAGTACTACGCCGTTTACGCCTGGGACCGCAACCTCCCCGGCCGTGCGCGCGCCGCCCGTCCCGCCTACATCAAGGACTCCATCGCCAAATTCCACGCCCTCGGCGCCCGCTACATGACCGCCGAAGCCACCGAATCCTGGGGCCCTCAAGGCCTGGGCTACTACCTCTCCTCCCGGCTCCTCTGGGACGTCACCCAGTCCTCACAGGAAAACTACGACGCCCTGCTGGCCGACTTCTTCGATAAAGCCTTCGGCGCAGGCGGCCCCAAAATGCGCGAGTTCTACGCCCTCATCGACCCCGCCGCCAAAAAACGCATCAGTTCCGACCTCATCGCCCGCATGTACACCTTCACCTCTGATGCCCGCAAGCTCGCTGCGGACAACCCCGGCGCAATCAAACGCATCGACAATCTCATCGCTTACACCCGCTATGTCGAGCTCCAGCTCGCTTTCGTCCAGGCCAACGGCAAGGAAGCCCGCCAGCAGGCCTGGGAAGACATCGCCCCCTTCGCCTGGCGGCTGGGCGCCGGCACCGGCATGATCGACGTCCTGGGCCTCTGGCGTGATGTCGAAAGCAAAGACAAATCCCTCTACTTCCCCAAAGGCGCCGACCTTCGCATCGTGAAGGACAACCCCTGGAAGGACAGCACGCCTTTTTCCAACGCAGAAATCCTGGAGATCCTCGCCAACGGCCTCAAGAAAAACAAAATCCTCGATTTTGAGGAAATCAGCTTCTCCGATGACCTCGTCCCCGCGGACAAGCTCGGCCTTACCATCATTAAAAGCCCCGGCACCGCCATCGGCTCCGGCCACCGCGGCCGGCAAACCTACTTCATCTGGCTTGATAAACCCGGCGATGTCACCATCACCCTCAAAACCGGCCTCATCTATAAAGACCGCGGCAACGTCCAACTCTCCCTGCTGGCCGACGCCGACGCTTCCCTTGAACCCGTCGACACCGACAACACCACGCCCCCCGACGGCCAGGACCACACCGTCACGCTCAAATCCACCTTCGCAGGGCTCCACCGGCTCACCGTCAATGACGGCAACGACCGCACCCAGATCACGTTTCCCGAGGGCATGAAGTACACCGCCGTCGGCCCAAATTCCATCGGCCGCTGGGCACTTCACTTTTATGTCCCCAAGGGCACCAAACGTGTCATCGGCTTTAACAACGACGACACCGGCCAGGTCCTTGGCCCCGACGGCAAGGTGATCTACGACTTTGAGAAGAACCCCGCCCCGGGCTACTTCGTCATCCCCGTCCCGGACGGCGCAGACGGCAAACTCTGGAAATTCCAAAGTGTTTTGGGCGTTCGGGAACTCTTGAACGTCCCGTCGTATCTAATCCAGGATGCTTCCCAAGCCCTGCTCCCCATCGAAGTGGTTAATGCCGACAAATCCAAGTAACCTCAAACCCCTTCTGTCTCCCTCTCTCCTGCGTGCAGCAGGAGGGCCGGGGTAAGGGCTGTCCATGCATGCCTTCGTGTAGCGACTTTCACGCATTTGAATCATTCAAATCACACTCAGCGACAACCATCGATCATGAAAAAACTCCTCGCACTCCTCGCCACCCTCCTCCTTCCCGCGTTGACGCTGGCGGACGCAAAACTCACCTCCGACGGCGCTCCCGCATCGGTCATCGTTCTCCCCGCCGCTCCGGACAAAAACGAAACCGCCGCCGCCGCTGAACTGCAGGACCACCTCCAGCTCATCTCCGGCGCAAAGCTTGAAATCCTCACCCTCGCCGACGGCCAGACTCCCAAGGACATCGCCAAGGGCAAGACCCCCATCATCCTCGCCCGCGGCGACGCCCAGACCCAAACCCGCACAAACAGCAAGGATGCCGGCGCCTTCACCCTTGATGTCACCCCCCAGGCCGTCACCATCACCGGCAACCAGAGCGCCGGCACGCTCATCGGCTCCTACGAACTGCTGGAGCAGCTTGGCGTGCGCTGGTTCCTTCCCGGCGAGCTCGGCCGTGTGATACCCCAGGCCAAAACCATCACCCTCAAAGACCAATCCACGGCGCAGGCCCCGGGCTTTGCCGCACGCTGGGCCGCCCCCTTGGACGCCACCTGGCAAAAACGCAACCGCATGGGCGGGCACTACTTCGCCGGCGCGCACGGCATCGCCCCGTTTGCCGGCTCCAATGAGCAGCGCGCCAAGATCTTCGCGGAAAACCCCGATGTCTACGCCTATCGCAAAAAAACCGGCAAGCGCGCCCCCGGCCAGGTCTGCGTCTCCAATCCCAAAGTCCTTGAGATGACCGTCAAATTCGCCAAGGATTACTTCCGCAAGAACCCCAATGCAGGCTCCATCGCCATGGGCCCAAACGACGGCTCAGGCTTCTGCGAATGCGATAAGTGCCTCGCCTTGGACGCCGACGACTGGGACGCATTCTCCAACGAGCTTTCCGTCACCGACCGCTACATGTGGTTCTACAACCAGGTCCTCAAAGGCATTGAAGACGAGTTCCCCAACAAGAAGATCGAAACCTACATCTACCACTGCTACGCCAAGCCCCCGGTGAAAGTCGTCCCCGACCCCAGGATTCGCGGCGCACTGGCCCCCATCGCCCTTTGCCGCATCCACGGCCCCACCAACCCCATCTGCCCTGAAAAAAGCTATTACCTCTGGATGGCTTCCGCCTGGGGCAAGCTCCTCCCCGAAGTCTTCGACCGCGGCTACTGGTTCAACCTCGCGGACCCCGGCTTCCCCTTCCAGATGGTCGGCCGCATCCGTGAGGAAATCCCCGCAGCCAAAAAAGCCGGCATCACCGGCTGGCGCGTGGAAACCGTCGGCCACTGGGCCAGCGAAACGCCCTCGCTCTACATCGCCGCCCGCCTCATGTGGGACGACAAAGCCGATGTCGACGCTCTGCTTCAGGACTTCTTCGACAAGTTCTACGGCCCCGCTTCCAAGCCCATGAGCCAGTACACCCTCATGATGGACAGCGCCCTCACCAATGCCGACTTCCACACCGGCAGCTCGTTCGACATGCCCAACTTCTACCCCGCCCCCCTTCGCCTGAAGGCCCGCGCCTTCCTGGATGAAGCGGCGAAACTCGCCCCCGCAAACTCCGTCTACGCCAGGCGCGTCCAGCTTGCCGCCAAGAGCTTCAACTACGTCGATGCCTTCATCGCCATGATCGAGCTGCGCAACAAGCACGACTACGTCGCGGCTTACGCTCAGCTCCAGAAGCTCGACGAAATCCGTGCCGACCTCACCGGCAAGGGCTACGACATCCCCATGCTCAACCTCAAGGCCGCGGAAAGCTACCTCAAGCGCTTCTTCCGTACGCCAACAGAGCAGGGCTACAAACGCGTCACCGAAGGCAACGAATTCGTCGCCGGATTAAACGACAAGTGGTCCTTCTCGCTGGACCCTCAAGGCATGGGTGAATTCATGGGACTCCAGCGCCCCAACCTCACCGGCAGCAACTGGCGCGACCTCCTCACCTCCTCCCAAAGCTGGGGGAATCAGGGCCTGCGCTACTACAAAGGTGAAGCCTGGTACAAGCAATCCGTCGAAATCCCCACCAAATTCGCCAACAAACGCGTCTTCCTCTGGGTCGGTGGCGTCGATGAAAAAGCCAAGGTCTTCCTCAACGGCCAACCCATCGGCATCTCCGGCGGCGGCGCTTTCGTACCCTTCGAAGTCGACGCCACACCCGCCATCCAACCCGGCAAAACCAACGTCGTCACCATCCGCATCTCCAACACCACCGTCAACGAACTCGGCACCGGCGGCATCACCGCTCCCGTCATGTTCTACGCACCCAAAGACGGCGAAAACGCCAAGCTCGAAAACATCCGCGTCCTCGGCTCCACCTTCCCTTAAGCTTCATTAAGCACCCACCCCTCTCTTGCCCCCTCGCCCCTCGGGAGAGGGCTGGGGCAAGGGTCAATACGGTTCAGTTAAGCCGTTTGCCTCTTCTCCGAAGTGCTCAAGGCACGGCCCTATGACAGCCAGGGTCGCAGCGCTTCTGAGCGCGGAGGCCCTGGTAAACATCCCCTCCACTTGCTTTCCCCCGCCAACCCTCCGAAAATACCCCTCCCTGGCAAACCCTCCCAACAAAGGATCACCATGAAGGTTGCAATCGGCTGCGATCACGGCGGATACCCCATCAAAGACACCCTCGCCAAGCTCATCACCTCCCTGGGCCATCAGGTCGTCGATCAAGGCGCCTTCCAGAACGATCCCCTTGATGACTACCCCGACTTCGCACTCAAAGTCGCCAAGGCCGTCCAGGCCGGCCAGGCCGACCGCGGCATCATCATCTGCGGCTCCGGCGTCGGCGCCTGCATCGCCGCCAACAAGGTCAAAGGCGTCCGCGCCGGCCTCTGCCATGATTCCTACTCCGCAGGCCAGGGCGTCGAGCACGACGCCATGAACGTCCTCTGCCTCGGCGCACGCGTTGTCGGTATCGCCGTCGCCAACGACCTCGTCAAATCCTTCCTCAACGCCAAATACACCGGCGAAGAACGCCATCAGCGCCGCCTGGATAAAGTCCTTACCATCGAAAAGAACGGCTAAACCCGCACTTTCTCTAAACAGACCCCAGCCCCTAGACCCCAGACCC
>CAZIWA010000026.1:25347-50208 GCA_964542875.1 uncultured Phycisphaeraceae bacterium | reverse complement strand
AAATTTATAAATTATTGGGTACCCAGCGGGCTTTATGGTCCGCTGGTTTTTTTATGGTGAATCGTGGTGCATTTCGCTGAACAGAACGAAAGTTGGCAGGTTAATCGTTGTATAACTTTATTTCTGGACCATTCTTAACTTGACATTCGTGACTTTGCGATTAGTCTATTTAGCCCATTATTTTGATGAGATTTTCTCATTTTCAAGGACCGTGAGCGCACCATGGCGAAGAAGAAGATTTCCGTTATTTTTGGAACCCGGCCCGAAGCAATCAAAGTGGCGCCAGTGATTCTGGGCCTGCAAAAGGATGACCGGTTTGAGTGCCGGGTTTGTGTGACCGGGCAGCATCGGCAGATGCTTGACCAGGTGCTGGAAGTGTTCAATATCAAGGCCGATGCGGACTTGAACCTGATGCGCCCCAACCAGACCTTGGGCGGGCTTTCGGCGCGGGCTATTGAGGCGATCGACCAGTATCTGACGCAGGACAAGCCGGACCTGGTGCTGGTGCAGGGTGACACGACGACGGTGTTTTGCGCCGCGCTTGCAAGCTTTTATCACAAGATTCCCATTGGGCATATCGAAGCGGGCCTGCGCACGGGCAACATGATGAGCCCGTGGCCGGAAGAGGCCAACCGGGTGCTGACGACCCGGCTGACGGAACTGCACTTTGCGCCGACCGACGTTTCGCGCGCAAACCTTCTGAATGAAGGCGTGCCTGCGGAAAAGATCGTGGTGACGGGGAATACTGTCATCGATGCGCTGTTTACGGTGGTGGAGAAGGTTCGCGCCAATAAGCCGGAGATTCCCGGGCTGGACGATGCGAAGCTGGCTTCGTGGGGCAAGCGGAAGATGGTGCTGATCACGGGGCACCGGCGTGAGAATTTCGGCGGCGGATTTGAATCCATCTGCGTGGCGGTGGGCGACCTGGCCCGGGCCTTCCCGGATGTGGAATTCGTCTACCCGATGCATATGAACCCTAACGTTCGCGAGCCGGTGAGCCGGATTCTGGGTGCTTCGGATCTGAAGAACATCCATCTGATCGAACCGCTGCCGTATGTGCCGTTCATCTGGATGATGGACCGGGCGACGGTGATTTTGACGGACTCCGGCGGCGTGCAGGAAGAGGCACCGAGCCTGGGCAAGCCGGTGCTGGTGATGCGCGATACGACCGAGCGGCCTGAAGCGGTGGCTGCGGGCACGGTGAAGCTGGTGGGGACCGACCGGGACAAGATTTTCGACGGTGTGAGCGCGCTTTTGAAGGATGGGGCGCTTTATCAGCGGATGTCGCAGGCGCATAACCCTTATGGGGACGGCAAGGCGACGGCGCGGATCATTGAGGCGTGCGCGGCGCTGAAGACGAATAAGTAAAGATCGCGACTGGGTAACGCGGGGGGAAAACAGGGAGAGATTCAGACATGAGCGAGTTGATTCAAGAGATCGTGAAGCGTGTCGACAAGGTGATGGAAGGGAATGCGAGGCCGATTCCGCTTCACTTGCCATCGTTTATCGGCAACGAGTGGAAGTATGTGAAGGAATGCATCGATACGGGCTGGGTGTCGTCCGTGGGTGCGTATGTCGATAAGTTCGAGAAGGTGACCGCGGAATACACGGGGGCGAAGTACGCCGTGGCGACGGTGAACGGGACGGCGGCGCTGCACATCGCGCTTTTGATGGCCGGGGTCAAGAGCGGCGACGAAGTGCTGAGCCCGGCGCTGACCTTCATTGCGACGACCAATGCGATTTCATACTGCAATGCGGTGCCGCACTTCATTGATGTGGAAGAAGCGACGATGGGGATCGACGCGGCGAAGCTGCGCGAATACCTGAGCAAGAATTTCGTGAAGCAGGGCGGTTCCCTGGTGAACAAGGCCACCGGGCGGCGTGTGGGCGCGGTGGTGGGGATGCATACGTTCGGCTTCCCGTTTGATCTGGACGGCGTGCTGGATGTGTGCAAGAGCTTCGGCGTGCCGCTGGTGGAAGACGCCGCGGAATCGCTGGGGTCCTACTACAAGGGCAAGCACACTGGCACGTTTGGCCTGGTGGGCACGCTGAGCTATAACGGGAACAAGACGATCACCACCGGCGGCGGCGGGATGATCCTGACCAACGACGAAAAGATCGCCAAGCACGCCAAGCACATCACCACGACGGCAAAGGTGCCCCACAAGTGGGAATACGTGCATGATGAAGTGGGCTACAACTACCGGCTGCCGAACCTGAACGCGGCGCTGGGCGTGGCGCAGATGGAATCGCTGCCGGGGCTGATCGAGAAAAAGCGGGCCATCGCGGACCGGTACATCAAGGCATTTGCAGGGCTTGAAGGGGCGAAGATCTTCAGCGAAGCAAGCGACACCAAGGTGAACTACTGGCTTAACACGCTGGTGCTGGCCAAGGGCAAGGAATCGCTGCGCGACGGGCTCTTGACGGCGCTGATCGATGCGCAGATCTTCTCGCGCCCGATCTGGCGTCCGATGCATGAGCTGCAGATGTTCAGCCAGTGTCCCAAAGCTGATTTGTCGGCAACGGAATCCCTGTGCGCACGTGTGGTGAACGTGCCGAGCAGTTCGCACCTGTAAACAACGTTAAGCATTTGGCAAACCCGGCGGGTATCCTGAATTTGACCGAGGACTTTTGAACCTTTCTCCTCTCACTGAAAAGACTCACCATGGCCAAGCAATTCGACAATGATTATTTCAACGAAGATGATCTGCGCGAAATGGGCATTGGCTCGGTGGGCCGGAACGTGAAAATCGCCAAGAATTGCGTGGTGATCGGGCTGCCCAAGATCCACATCGCCAACAACGTGCGCATTGATGGGTTCTGCACGCTGATCGCCACCGGGGAAGGGTGGATCAAGCTGGGCTCGCACATCCACATCGGCGGGTATACGCATATCTCCGGCGGGCGCGGGGTGACGATGGAAGACTTCAGCGGGCTCTCCCAGAGCGTGCGGATCTACTCCATCACGGATGATTATTCGGGCGAATTCATGACCAACCCGACGGTGCCGGCGAAGTACACCGGCGCGACAGGCGGACCGGTGACGATCGGGAGACATTCGATCGTGGGGTCCAACTCGGTGATTCTGCCGGACTTGACGCTTGCGGAAGGCGTGTCCGTCGGTGCGATGTCGCTGGTGACCAAAAGCCTGGACGCCTGGGGCGTGTATTTCGGATCGCCGGTGAAGCGCCTGAAGGAACGAAAGAAGGATTTACTGGAGCTGGAAGCCAAATTTCTCGCGGAGCAGGGCACAGCGCCCAACGCACACTAAACCCTTAACACACGGCCCATAAGCCATTGTTTAAATATCCCCTATGACGCAATCAATATT
The DNA here is from genome assembly GCA_964542875.1 of uncultured Phycisphaeraceae bacterium. Classification (GTDB taxonomy): domain Bacteria; phylum Planctomycetota; class Phycisphaerae; order Phycisphaerales; family Phycisphaeraceae; genus CAZGOM01. Next base: position 46,877 of record CAZIWA010000026.1, on the reverse strand, counting down.
GAAGATTATCGGCCGGAACGACCCTCTTTTTGCGAACGACCTGCACAAGTACGGGGGGCAGATCGACAAGCTGGTCCAGGCAGGGCGGTTCCTGGTTATCGGCGGCGCGGGCTCCATCGGCAGCGCCGTGGTGCGCGAACTGTTTAAGCGCAATCCGCGTGTGCTGCACGTGGTGGACGTGAGCGAAAACGGGCTGGCGGAAATGGTCCGCAACATCCGGAGCACCACCGGCTACAACGACGGCGAATTCCACGCGTACTGCATGGACTGCCTGGGCAGCGAACTGCCGGCGATGGTGAAGGCGCAAAAAGGCTACGACTATGTGTTGAATTTCTCCGCGCTCAAGCATGTGCGCAGCGAGAAAGACCCGTTCACGCTGATGCGCATGATCGACGTGAACATCTTCGGGACCGAGCGGACCATCGACCTGGCGATCAAGGCCGGGGCCAAGCGGTTCTTCTGCGTGTCGACCGATAAGGCTTCCAACCCGGTGAACATGATGGGCGCGTCCAAGCGCATCATGGAGATGTACCTGATGCGCTCCAGCGAGCGGATCGCGCTTTCGAGCGCGCGGTTTGCGAACGTGGCGTTCTCCGACGGGAGCCTGCCGCATTCGTGGACGCAGCGGGTGCTGAAGCGGCAGCCGATCTCGGCGCCCAGCGACGTGAAGCGGTATTTCGTGACCGATCAGGAAGGGGCGCAGCTTTGCCTGTTCTCCACGCTGCTGGGCAGCAACCGGGACATCTTCTTCCCGAAACTGAGCGAGAAACTGCACCTGATTCCGTTCTCGGACATGGCGGTGCGTTATCTGGAATCCATGGGGTATGAAGCATTCATCTGCCAGTCTGAAGATGAAGCCCGGGCGCGGACGCAGGAACTGATTCCCCAGAAGAAATGGCCGTGCTATTTCTTTAAGAGCGACACCACCGGTGAGAAGGACTTTGAAGAGTTCTACACCACCAAGGAAAGCGTGGACTGGAACACATTCGAAGACATCGGCGTGGTGAAGAACGATGTTTCCTGGGATGGGGCAAGGCTGGAGAAGTTCACCAACACGATCCAGAAAATGAAGGACGACGGCGCGTGGACCAAGGGAGAGATCGTGGATCTCTTCAACCAGACGCTGGAGAATTTCAACCACAAGGAAACAGGCCGCTATCTGGATGGGCGGATGTAAAACATGCTTAAGCGACTTATCGATATCCTCGTTTCAGGGGCGGCGCTGCTGGTGCTCCTGTTCCCATTTTTGATCATCATGATCATCCTCCGGCTGACGGGCGAAGGGAAAGTGTTTTACTTCCAGGAGCGCGTGGGCCTGCATGGGAAGCGCTTTAATGTGATCAAGTTCGCCACGATGCTGCAGAACAGCCTGAACATCGGTTCGGGCGACATCACGGTGAGGAATGACCCGCGGGTGCTGCCGATGGGGAAGTTCCTGCGCAAGACCAAGATCAACGAGCTGCCGCAGATCTTCAATGTGTTCAAGGGCGACATGAGCCTGGTGGGCTGGCGGCCGCTGGTGCCGCAGGGATTTGTGGAGTATTCGCAGGAAATCCAGACGACCATCGTGAAGGTGCAACCGGGGCTGACGGGTATCGGTTCGGTGGTGTTCCGGGATGAAGAAGCGATCATCACGACGGCGCAGGCACGCGGCAAGGATCTGCGCGGCTGCTACCGGGAAGACATCATGCCGTACAAGGGGGCGCTGGAGATCTGGTATACGCAGAACAAGAGCCTGATCGTGGACTTTAAGATCATGAGCGCGACGGCACTGGCGATTTTGCGGCCCGGCAAGCGGTTTTACCTGGCGTGGTTTAAAGGACTGCCGGAGCCCAAATCTCCGCTGATCCGGGAATACATGAACCTGCCTGCCCTTTAACGTAAACGAATTCCGACGAGCGTATCAAGCGCATTACACGACCCATACGAGCCCGACATGAAAGTATTGCTGATCCATCAAGTCTTCCTCACCCCGCGCGACGGCGGCGGCACCCGGCACTACGAGCTGGGCCGGGTGGTGATTGCCAACGGCGACGCATTTTCGGTGATCGCCAGCGATACCAACTACCTCGACGGCAAGGCATATACGGCGTCGGACGAGGTGATCGACGAGATTGAAGTCCGCCGTGCGAAGATGCTCAAGAACATCCATAAGTCGTATGTGATGCGACTGGTGGCGTTCTTCACGTTCATGATCACGTCGGTGAAGCGGGCGATGGGCGTGAAGAATGTGGACCTGGTGATGGGAACATCGCCGCCGATGTTTCAGGCGTTTTCGGCGTGGCTGGTGGCGAGGCTCAAGGGCGTGCCGTTCCTGCTGGAAGTGCGCGACCTGTGGGTGGACTTCGCCATCGACATGGGCGTGTTGAAAAACCCTGTCTTGATCTGGCTGGGGCGGCGGGCAGAGAGCTTTCTGCTGCACCGGGCGGACCACATCCTGGTGAACTCACCGGCTTATAAGCGGCACTTTATCGAGAAGAACAAGGTTTCCCCCGACCGGATTTCGCTGGTTTCAAACGGCGTGGATCCGGACATGTTCGACCCCAACGAAAAGGGTGAGAACCTGCGCAAGGAATTTGGCCTGGAAGGGAAATTTGTGGTGGTGTACGCCGGCGCGATCGGCGCGGCGAACGATACGTCCACCATCATCCGGGCCGCGGCGCTGCTGAAGGACGAACCCAACATCCACTTCCTGTTTGTGGGTGACGGCAAGGATCGGAAGAACGTCGAAAGCATGGCGGTGACGCTTGGGCTGAAGAACGTGACATTCGCAGGCGTGCGGCCCAAAGCGGAAATGAAGCAATTCATGGGCATGGCGGACGCGGCGATCGCGACGCTGATGAACATTCCGATGTTCACCACGACCTACCCCAATAAGGTGTTTGACTACCTGGCCGCGGGGCGGCCGATCGTGCTGGGCATCGACGGGGTGATCCGGGAAGTGGTGGAAGCGTCCAATGCGGGCGTGTTTGCCCAGCCGGGTGATGAGAAGGCGATTGTCGACGCCGTACACAAGCTGGCGGCGATGACCCCCGAGGAACGCCGGAGCATGGGCGAGCGCGGACGTGCGCACGTGGTGGAACATTTCAACCGTCATAAGCAGGGATTACAGTTCGTGGAAGTGCTCCGAAAGGTCGTCGGTGCACGCAGCAAGAAACCATAAGGGGTATGCAAACCACAGGCGCCAAGGGCAATCCGAGGTGCGGGTGGTGTATACTGGCGAGGCCATTTTCCCTTCAGCGACCCACCTATACTCACAACACTGGAGCGCGTTCTAAATGACTGAGACAATTGCGATTATCGGACTTGGCTATGTCGGCCTGCCGCTGGCCCTTGCCATGGCCCGGGCTCACAAGAATGTTGTGGGGTTTGACATCAATACGCGCAAGCTGGATTCCCTGCGTAAGGGCATCGATCCCAATGGCGAGACGCCGACGGAAGAGATCACATCCAGCACGATCAAATTCACGTCGTCTGCGGAAGACATGAAGAACGCGACGTTCTTCATCGTCTGCGTGCCGACCCCGGTGGATATCCAGAACCGGCCTGATATGTCGCCTCTGGTGGGCGCATCGCAGCTGGTGGGCAAGGTGATCACCAAGAACGCGGTGGTGGTGTTTGAATCGACCGTTTACCCGGGCGTGACCGAAGACATCTGCGGGCCGGTGATCCAGAAGGCGTCGGGCCTGGTGCCAGGCAAGGACTTTAAGCTGGGTTACTCCCCGGAACGCATCAACCCGGGCGACAAGGAACACACCGTCGAGCGGATCACGAAGATCGTTTCGGCGCAGGATGAGGAGTCGCTCAACCGGGTGGCCGCTGTGTATGGCGCGGTGGTGAAAGCTGGCGTGTACAAGGCGCAATCCATCCGGGTGGCGGAAGCCGCGAAGGTGATCGAAAATACGCAGCGGGACGTGAACATCGCCCTGATGAACGAATTGGCCATGCTGTTTGACCGGTTGAACCTGCGGACCAAGGACGTGCTGGATGCTTCGCAGACGAAGTGGAACTTCCTGCCGTTCAAACCGGGTCTGGTGGGCGGGCACTGCATCGGGGTGGACCCGTATTACCTGACGGCCAAGGCCGAAGAAGTGGGGTACCACCCGCAGATGATCCTGGCGGGGCGCCGGATCAACGACGGCATGGCGCACTTTGTGGCGCATAAGACCATCAAGTTCCTGAGCAATGCGGGCGTGCGCCTGACTGAAGCCAAGGTGGGCGTGCTGGGCCTGACCTTCAAGGAAAACGTATCGGACATCCGCAACAGCAAGGTGCCGGACATCATCAAGGAACTCAAGGAGTTCGGCGCCAATGTGCTGGCGTATGACCCGGTGAGCAGCGCCGAAGACGCCGACCATGAATACGGCATCAAGCTTTCGAGCATTGAAAGCTTTAAGGATCTGGACGCGGTGATCGTCGCGGTGGCCCACCAGGAAGTGGTGAAGCTGGGCGCGGGCACCATCGGCAAAATGCTCAAGCCGGGCGGGGCGATCATTGATATCAAGTCGATCATCAAGCGAGGGGATGTCGCTCCGGGATTGACTTACTGGTCACTGTGAGCCCGGCGTGGGTGTGGTGAGAATGTTGCCCGTCCTGGTGAATGGATCGACCGGGGCGGGCAGGTCGTACAGGTGGTGAAGTGGATATTTTCGCTCGTTACAACTCGATCCTGACATTCGTCACCACACTCCTGGTTTTCTCAGGGCTGCCGGGTTTTCTTTACCAGACGGAGCGCACGGGGATTCCGCCTTCGGTGATCTGGATCGGGTTGTTTGCTCTGTCGCTGCCGCTGGTGCTGACGTTCAATCCGTTCATTTTGATCCGGCACAAGTACATTTTGTGGTTCACGCTGCTGGTGATCATGGCGGCGATCAGCACGGGCGGGGATATTTTCGATTTGTCGGGGTCGCCACGCGCATTGCGGCTTTTTTCCGCGGCGCTGCTGTGCGTGATGTTCGCGATTCAACTGCATGACAACGTCAAGCAACTGCATGTGAGCCGGTGGGCGATTTACATCGGCACGCTGGCTGCTGTGGCGTTCAACTGGGTGGACGTTATTTTCCCGCGATACCTGGTGCCTGACCGGTTCAACTTCGTGATCACGGGCCGGTCGGCGGGGTTGTACTTCAACAGCAATGAAGCGCCGTTTTTCATCATCGTGGGGATGATCATTTCACTGTCGTTCATCAGGCCCGAACGCCGTGGATATTTCGTTGCGCTGTGCACCAGCGGTGCGCTGCTGAGCCTGTCGCGAAGCGGAACGGTGAACCTGGCGATCGTGCTGATTGCGCTGGTGTGGCTGGGCATTCTCAAGGCCCGGTACATCGCGTGGGTGTTTGTGACGGTTGTGCTGCTGGCGATGTCTTCGGCGTTCTTCTTCCAGTACCTGTCGGCGTCCAATGCGGGCCTCAACGAGAACTACATCTCACAGCGGTTTGACTGGTTCTCCGAAACCAAATCCGTGCAGGACAACAGCGCACAGGCGCGGCTGTACATCGCGGAAAAGGGGCTTGAAGTGGCGATGAAGAACCCGCTGATCGGGGCGGGGTACGGGTATACCTCCACGAGCGAGTGGGGCGAGGAAATCTCGGTTCACAACATGTACGTGCTTTATGCCGCTGAGATGGGCATTATCGGGTGTTTCCTGTACCCGCTGCTGCTGATGGCGATTTTCACGTTCAAGTTCAAAGACAGCAAGCCTTATGCGCTGCTGGTGGCGGGCAGTTGCGTGTTCCAGGGGTTCTTCATGCATACAATCCCGACGGACTACACGATGGTGTGCGCATTCTCATGGTTCTATTACGCGCTGCACCACCCGCAGTTGTTTGCGACTTCAAGCCCGACTCAGATACCGGTTCGGATTCCCGGCCCGCCGCAGGGGCCGGTGTTCCCGGCGCTGGCGAGGCGGCCTGTTTGAATGTGTCGTTTGAGACCCTGTCCCTGCACTTTGCTGTGGTAAACAATGAGCGAGTTAGCGACGAAAAAGTTGTTGATCATCGGTTCGTTCCGGTCGATCAATGGGATTGCCGTGCATCTGCAGCGGCTGGTGGCCAAGGCAAAGCCGTATTTTCAAGAGATCCGGATCCTGGAGATCGATAAGTCCGGGGCGCGGTACATGAAGGCCGATGGGACGATCATCCAGGAGTGCAAGGGGGCTTTGTCGACGGCGCTTTTCCCGCGGAAAGTGCTGGCGGATTTTTCGCCTGATATTGTTCATTCGCATATTTCGACCGCCAAGAAGTTTGCCTGGGTGTGGAACGTGATCGGGCCGTTTGTTTCGCGTAAAGCGGCGGTCGCCGTGACGCTGCATACGGGTGCGATCGCCGAGAAGCAGCAAGGTTTTGACGCGGCGACGCGGTTCTTTTTCAAGCGGTTCATGCGACGCTGCAACGGGGTGATCAGCGTGACGCCCAACATCCTGGATTTTGTGGGGGCGCTGACGACTCCGGCGACGAAGGTGTCGGTGATTCCTGCGTTCTTGCCGCCTGTGGTGACGGTTTCCGACGGTGACCGGAAGATGGTGGAAGACCTTCGGGCTGGGGGCAGGAAGATCGTAATCATGTCCGGCGGGTGCGCACCGCTGTATGGCTTTCACCTGGCGCTGGACGCCTTTGAGCGTACCGGGCGCAAGGCCAACTGCAGCGTGATTTTCGCTTTCTACAACGTGGTGATCCAAGAATACCGGGACAGCCTGCAGGCGAAGCTTGACCAAGGGTTTTCCTACAAAGTGCTGATGGACACCGAACCGGCACGCTTCCAAGGGCTGCTGTCGATGTCGGACCTGTACCTGCGTTCAAGCGATCGCGACGGGGACTGCGTGGCCATCCGCGAAGCGGCGGCGCTGGGCAAGCAGGTGCTGGCGTCGGATGTGGCGTTCCGACCCGCCAAGACGCTGCTGTACGACTACAACAACACACAGGATTTTGACAGCAAGCTTAATACGGTGCTGGATACGCCGGGGCTCGGGATCCCGGTGGATGATTCACAAGGGTTCTTTGATAACACGATCGAGTTTTATCGGAGTATTGTGCGGTGAAGTGGGGCTGGGGTAGTCTATAGAGTGCTGGACGCGGGTGTAGGGACGTACTTTTATATGCGGCCAGAGCCTACGCATTAAGCGGGGCCGCGAGCCCGGACGGCTGAGCCTTACAGCGTTATGGATGAAGTTTCTGCCGGATGACCCGCAGCGGTGCGGGGCTTGATGGTTTTATTATTTGGCCGCGGGGGTGGTGGTTGGCGCCGGGGCTGGCGCGGCAGGAGCGGCGGCTCCGGCGACGGGGAAGGCACCGATGGTGACGCCGTCACGGCCGGCGCCAATGTTGGGGCTCTTGGCTTCGAGGTCCCACTGGTTGTTGGCGGGATCGACCCAGAGGGGATCGGCGCAGATGCTGTGCTGGTCTTTACCGGAGTATTCCTTCCATTGAGCCATCGAGGTGAGGCGGTTGCTGGAGGTGGCGGGAGTGCCGGCGGCGTAATCCTTGGGGGTAACCTGGACGATGGCTTTGCCGGAGCGGAAGTAGGAGTGTTTGGAAGTGAGCGGCGGGTCGTCGGTGCGGACGCTGTTGCCGAGGTTGTTGTAGTCCATCTTGAGGGACTTGAAGTTGTCCTGAGAGGCTTCGGAGATGACGATGGCGTCGTTGCCGACGAAGCAGAAACTGTTGTTTTCGACGACGGTGTCTTTGGCGGATTGGATGAGGCTCAGGCCGCCGTAGAGGGTACCGGCGGCGGAGTTGTTTTTGACGATTGCCTGGGGGGAGTGGAAGAGGAACATGCCTGTTTCCATGCGGGCGAATACGTTGAACTCGAGGCGGCAGTTGGGTGAGTTTTTCGCGTTCACGCCGTAGCCGACGACGTAGGCGCCGTCCCAGGCATGGTTGAGGAAGCTGCAGTGGTCGATGGTGATGTTGGAGGAGTCCAGGATACGCACGCCGTTGGCCTGGAACCAGCGGATGTTGAGGTTTTTGAGCGTGACGTTGCTGGCGTTTTCGATGGCGATGATGTCGTTGACCTTTTTAAGGCCATCGAGGTAAACGGTGTTTGGGGCCTGGGCCTGGATGGTGAGGTTCAGAGGGGTTTTGCCGTCGCCCTTGATGGTGACGGGGGGGAAGTTATAGATGCCGGGCTGGAGCTGGATGGTGTCGCCGGCGCGGGCCTGACGCAGGGCAAAGGGGAGAGAGGCCAGGGGAGCATCTTCCTGACCGCGGGCGGCGTCGTCCTTCCCGTCGATGGCGATGTAGAGCGTTTTGGGCTTGGCGTCGGCAGCGGGCTGTGCGATCACAACCTGCTGAGCCAACTGCATGAGCGCCATGCGGGCCGCTTTGGGCGTGGCGTCGACGACGGTGTCGGTTTCGGCGGCGGGTTTTGCGCCGATGCCCGCTGCTGCGGGGCTGTTGTGAGCAACGCGGTAGTCGCCTTTGGCGGGGTTGACGAAGAGAGGGTTGGCGAAAGTGTTGGTGGTTTTGGAGGTGAGTTTGGCGATCTGTTCAAGGTTGGGCTTGAGGGTTTCGCCGGGTTTATCGGCCCAGACGATGTTGTCTTCAAAGGCGGCTGATGCGGGGATGGCCTTGGGAGGCATGTAGAGGGCGTAGAGGCTGTCGACGAAGATGTTCTTCTTGAAGACGGTGGGGTCGCCGGTGCCCCAGGTGTTGTTGAAAGTGGCCCCGAAAGCGCCAATGACGGTGTTGTTGGTGACGGTGTAGGTGCCGCCTGAGGACTTGAGGAAGATGCCGTAGTAGAAGCCGTCGATGACGTTGCCGGTGACTTCGCCGCCGGTGGCGGGGGTGTAGTACTGGATGGCGGAGTCGTCCTGCGGGTCGAGCTGGACCATGAAGCCGTCGCGGACTTTCAGGAGGGTGCAGTCTTTGACGATGGCTTGTTTGCCGGCGCTGTAGATGCCGGTGCCGACATCGGACAGGTTGCAGGAGATGAACTTGGTGCCCACGGAGTCTGTGAAGGCGATGAGCCCGCGGAAGGAGTTGGAGACGGTGCACTGCTCAACAACGACGTTTTTGCCCTTGTTGATGTTGATGGCCGCGGCCCATGACCAGCCGAGGTAGTTTTCAAGCACGAGGCCCTGGATGGTGAGGTTATCCCGGGTGGAATAGATGCCCATGGTCTGCTTGCTGACCTGCACGAGTGTGAGGTCCTTGGCTGCTTCATCGCTCAAATGGACTGCGGCCTTGTCGGGAGAAATGATGGTGCAGGTTTCGGGGAAGCGCTTAACGCCGGCGAGGTCAGCGACGGGGGTGTAGCGGACCCGACGTTTGGTTTCCCAGATGTTGGGCGGGGTTTTGCGTTTGAAGTCGCCCGTGATGATGAAGACGCCGGGGGCATCAGGCATGGGTTCCCAGTTGGGCGTGGGGGAACTCCCGTCAAGGATTGCGGTGCCGGGGGTCTGGGCACGGATGGTCAGCGTGGGGATCTGGTCAGCGGGAACGCCCGGCGGATTGGCAAGGTTGATGCCTTCAAAGTATCTGCCGGGGAGGATGACGATTTCCGAGGGGGCGGCGATGGTTTTCACCTTGTTTGCCGCGGCGGAGATCGTTTTAAGCGGCGCCTCCTGCGTGCCGGCTTGCTTGTCATCACCCTGCGGGGACACGTAGAACGTGTCTGCGAAAAGCGATGGCGAGATGAACATCAGAAAAGAGGCCAGCACGGTGTAGGTCAGAATCGTGTGGGTTCTGTGTTTCATATTCGCATTCTAGCCACGAAATTTTTGAGTGCATCGGGTGCATAGAAAATTCAAAAAATGCTTTTGGCTGCAAGTGTTTGGGATGTGCGAATGGCGGAATTGTATTGGGCGGCAGGCCTCTGCACCCGGGTTACCGGGGTTGGCGGGGTCGGGTGTCCTGGCTGGCAGCAAGGCATGTCGATGTATCAACCTGACAGCGACCTTGAACGGCATTGGCCTTTTTGACGGGGTGATGACGAGCGAATCATTCAAGTGAAACTGCCTTGTGGGAAGGAGCCTTGTACCGAGGTTGTTTAAGGAGTTTTGTTATCATTTCCGGGTTCCGAAGGGGATGGACGAGAGGCGGTAGCGATATGGAAGAGAGCAAGATGAGCAAGGTGGATAAGAAGAGCCGGATTGCACTGTTTTTACCTTCGGCACACATGGGCGGCGCGGAGCGCGTGACGATTTCGCTGGCCAATGAAATGGCCGAGCGCGGGTATCAAGCGGACCTTATTTTGATCAATGGCGTGGGGCCGCTTTTGAGCGAGATTTCACCCAAGGTGAACTTTATCGACTTGAAATGCTCACGGGCGCTGAGGTCGATTCCGCTGCTGGTGAAGTACCTGTACAGGAATAAGCCCAGCGCACTCATGGCGACACCGCTGTATATCGCGGTGATCGCGATGATTGCCCGGATGTTTTATTTCCGGAAGCTGCAATTTGTGGTGCGGACGGCGACATCCAATGCCGGTGAAGTGGTGATGGCCAAGAATCGACTGGCGGTGTGGAGCCGGAGATTGACGCCGCTGCTTTATAAGCTGTCGTCAAAAATCGTGGTGGGAACTACGACCGGGAAGCAGGAGATCATTTCGCTGATCGGTGTTTCGCCCGAGAAGGTTTCGGTGGTGCCCAACCCGGTGATCACGCCGGCATTTCTTTCAATGGTAGAACAGCAAGTGACGCATCCATGGCTGGGAGATAAGTCTCAACCGGTGATCCTGTTTGTGGGGCGGTTGTCCAAAGAGAAAGACATTCCCACGCTTTTGAAAGCTCTGGTACGGGTGAGGCAATCCAAGAACGCCAGGGTGATGCTCATCGGTGACGGACCCGACCGGGCAAAACTGGAAGAGCAAGCCAAGGCACTGGGAATCGACAACCACGTCGCGTTCCTGGGGTTTGTGCAAAATCCCATGCCGTACATGCGCAAAGCAGATGTGTTTGTGCTGTGCTCGCTGGTGGAAGGGATGCCCAATGCACTGATCCAGGCGCTGGCCGCAGGCGCGCCGGCGGTGAGCACCGATTGCGTCACAGGCCCACGGGATGTGCTGGATAACGGACGGCTGGGGCGGCTGGTGCCGGTGGGAGATTCAGATGCACTGGGTGATGCGATCGTAGAGACGCTTGATAAACCGATCCGGGCGACGCGGGAAGATTTGAAGAATTACGAGGCCGGGCACGTGGGGGATTTGTATCTGGATGCGCTGGGCGTGCCGCGGTGATGGACGGCGGATGTCAGATGTCAGATGTCAGAAGTGCAGGTCGGAGAAGAGTTGGTGGGTGTGTGAAGCGTTTTTTTAGGTTGAGTTGGGGCGGGAGAGTTTGATTTTGGTGATGTAGTAGACGAGCACGGCCAGGGCGACGGTGGCGATGGATGTGGTGAGGGCAGCGCCCAGGGCGAGATATTTGGGGACAAAGAGGAAGTAGAGGAGGATGGCCAGGGCGGTTCCGCCGATACTCAGGACGCTAGCCAGGAGGCTTCTGCCGGAGGATTGAAGCACCCGGAAGAGAATGGTGACGACGTTGTAAGCGATGGTGCTGGGGATGAGCAGCAAGACGATGTAGACCGAGTCTTTGTAGGCGGGACCGTAAAGAACAGGGACAAAGATGATGGTGCCGACAGCGACTGCCGCAGCACCGATGAAGGACCAGAGAAAGGTCTTTTTCAGGGAGGTCCGGACGATCTGGTTGAGCTCGGAATCATCCTTGGCGGCGGAGACCTGATTGAAGGTGGCGATGCCGATGGAGTTGCCGATGAGATGCAGGAATTCGGCGATCTGAAGCGAGACGGCGTAAAGGCCGACGACCGCGGGGGAGGCAAAGCCGGCGAGGAAATATTGCTCGGGCCGGATGTTGCGGTTGTTGAGCGATTCGCCGGCCCAGGTGCTTAGGCCGTAGGGGATGGCTTTGCGCAGGAAGGGCAGGGAGATTTTGGCGTCAAGCTTGTGCTTGTACTGAAGGATGGCGTAGCCTGCGATGGCGAGCAGGAACCAGGCAATGACCTGCCAGACGAGGGCGCCGACGTACCCGACGCCGAAGCCGATGACGGCGACCGCCATGCCGAAGCTGACGACGGCGCGCTGGATGAAATTGTTGAGGTTGAAGAGGTTGTAATCATCCGCGGCGAGGAAAAGCCGGGGGAGGATGAGGCTCATGCCCTGGAGAAGCGCGCCCAAAACGATCAGGACGATGACGAATCCGGAAAAGTGCGAGCCTACGTTACCCAGCAGGCCAAGCCACCAGAGGGCGAGGATCACCAGGCCGGTGATGAAGCCCATCACCGTGCCGACAACCACGGAGGAGAAGCCAGCTTCCTTGATGGTGAACTGCTTGGAGCTGATGAAATAATTGGTGGCCGTCCCAAGGCTGAATGTGGTGAACATCGGGATGGTCATAAGAATCAAGGCGAAGGCCAGAAGACCGCGTTCGTTGGGGCCCAGGAAGCGGGCGATGGGGATGGAAAAGAGAACCCCCAGGGCCGTGGCGCCGGTCTGGGCCATGAAGACTTTGCCGGCCGGCCCGGAGTGGAGAACACGGTTGTAGATCTTTTTGAGCAAGCGGGGATCGTGTTATTGGGGAGCGAAGACGGATCAGGCCGACGCGGTAAGCGAGGCGAGCTTGGACTTGTAATGGCTCATCCATTGACGGAAGACCAGGAGGGTCCAGATCCGGTCGCGGTGGTTTCTGCGGCCGTCGAGGTGGTCTTTGACGTAGACGGCGCAGAGCTTGGGGTCGACGAGGGAGTCATTTTTGGTGGAGGGGTTGTCGAGGGTGTCCATCATCCAGGACTTTAAGGGGCCGCGGAGCCAAGTGTCCAGGGGGACGCCAAAGCCCGCCTTGGGGCGGTCCAGGAGAGGTTTGGGGACGTATTTGTAGAGGATGTCCTTGAGGATGCGTTTGCCGTTGCCGGGGGCGAATTTGTATTCGAAGGGAAGGCCCCAGGCGAACTCGGCGACGCGGTAATCCAGAAGCGGGGCGCGGCCTTCGAGGCTGCTGGCCATGCTGGCCCGGTCCACCTTGACGAGGATGTCGTCGGGCAGGTAGGTGAGGGCATCGGTGAGCATCATGATGTCGGTGAAGGAGAGCTGGTCGAAGGGCTTGCCTGCCAGGCGGGAGAAGGCGGTTTTGTTGATCGCGGGAAAGGCACCCTGGATTTTGGCGTGGTTGAGCTTCAGGTCCAGCGAGCGGGCGTAGAAGTCCGTGGGGTTCTGGTAGGCCAGGGCGTGCTGGAGGGAAGCGGCGCGCTCAGACATTTGCGTGGCCATGCCGGCGAGTTTGGACTTACCCTTGGAGACGGCGCGGCCAAGGGCCTTGGCGCCGCGGAGGGCGGCGCCCATGACAGGCCGGGTGACAGCGGGGGCCTGGTTGATCTTGGCGAAGGCGTTGCGGGCCTTTTCGTAGCGGCTGTAGCCGTAGAAGAATTCATCGCCGCCGTCGCCGGAGAGGGCGACGGTGACGTAGGCGCGGGCCAGCTTGCTGACGAGGTAGGTGGGGATTTGGGAGGAGTCGGCGAAGGGTTCGTCGTAGATCTCAGGGATCAGCGGGATGCTGTCGAGGGCGTCCTGGGAATTAACGTAGAGCTCGGTGTGGTCGGTGCCCAGGTGGGCGGCAACGGCCTTGGCGTGCTCGGCTTCGTTGTAGGAGCTTTCGTTAAAGCCGATGGAATAGGTGTGGACGGGGGTTTTAGACTGTGCCTGCATGAGCGCGGTGACAATGCTGCTGTCGATGCCGCCTGAGAGGAAGCTGCCCAGGGGGACGTCGGATTCCATGCGGATTTTGACGGCGTCGAGCAGGAGGGTTTCAAGCTGTTTGGAAGCCTCCTGGTAGCTTTCCTTGCGGGGGTTCCGGATGTGATGCAGGGCGGTCTGGGCGTGATCCCAGTAGAGCGTTTCGGGCGGGGTCTGGCGGTTGGCGATGTCGCTGGGCTTGAGCGTCAAATAAGCGCCGGGCGAGAGCTTGTGGATGTTTTGAAAGATGGAGTAGGGGGCGGGGATGTACTTGTACTGGAAGTACATGTGGAGGGCGTCGGTGTCGATTTCGCCTTTCCATTCCGGGTGGGCCCAGAAGGATTTGAGCTCTGACCCGAAGAGGAAGGTATCGCCCATCCAGCCGTAGTAGAGGGGTTTTTTGCCAAGCCGGTCGCGACCCAGGTGGAGTACGCGCTCGGCCTTATCCCACAAGGCAAAGGCGTACATGCCGTTGAAGCGCTTGAGGGAGGGCTCAACGCCCCAGGTGGCAAACGCGGCGAGCATGACTTCGGTGTCGGAGTGGCCGCGGTAGGTGATGTGCGGGGCCGCGGTGGCGAGCTCTTTGCGGATGTCGTGGAAGTTATAGACTTCGCCGTTGAAGACGATGACATAGCGCGAGCAGGTGGAGTGCATGGGCTGGTGCCCCAAGGGGGACAAGTCCATGATGGCGAGCCTGCGGTGCCCGAGGTACGCACCGGCTGCGGCGTTTGACCAGTGGCCTTGATCGTCGGGGCCGCGGTGCTTGATCTGATCGGTCATGCGTTGCAGAACGCGGTCAAGATCCGGACGCGAGCCTGACTTCCTGGTGATGAAACCAGCCAATCCGCACATTGTGCCAACCCTTCTGGTTGAAAACGGCTAACGAAGCAAAAAGCCCCTTGAAGCAATCCGGCAAGACGGGTCAGAACGGATTGGTTTGATACCACTTGCAGGTCAATTCCAAGCCCTGGGAGAAGTTGACGAGGGGGGAATAGCCAATGATGGTTTTGGCTTTCTCAAGCGCAGCCAGGGAGTGTTTAACGTCGCCGGCGCGGTCTTCTTTGTAGATCGGGGTGAGGTGCGGCTTGTTGTAGAACTTGGCCATCTGGGTGGCCAGATCGTTAACGGTGATGGCCTGGCCGCAGGCGATGTTGACCACTTCGCCCTTGATGGGTTTTTCCGAAGCACCGGCGAGGAGGTTGGCATAGACGGCGTTGCGGACGTAGGTGAAGTCGCGGGACTGGAGGCCGTCGCCGTAGATGACGGGCTGCTGGTCCTGGGAGAGGGCCTTGGCGAAGGCGGCGATGACCGCGGCGTAGGCGCTGTTGGAGTTCTGGCGGGGGCCGAAGATGTTGAAGTAGCGCAGGGAGGCGGTGTCCAGCGCGGTGTTGAGCGCGAAGGTGCGCAGGATGCCTTCATCAGCCACCTTGGAGACTGCGTACGGGCTCATGGGGAGGCAGGGCATGTTTTCATGCTTGGGAAGGGTGATGGAGTTGCCGTAAGCGCTGGAGCTGGCGGCGAAAACCACGCGGCGGGCGCCGATGGCCAAGGCAGATTCCAGCAGGCGGTGTGTGCCGATGATGTTTTGTTCGAAGTAGAGCTCGGGTTCCTTCATGCTGCGGGGAACGGAGCCCAGGGCTGCCTGATGGAAGATGACGCCGTTGGGGGAGAGGGCGTCTTTGAGGGCATCGCGGTCGGTGACACTGCCTTTGACGAAGCGGAGTTTATCGCCGTAGGACTTGAGGTGGGCGAGGTTATCCAGTGAGCCGGCGCAGAGGTTATCGAGGACGGTGACTTTGGCACCCAGTTCCAGGAGTGCTTCGGAGATGTGGGAGCCGATGAATCCGGCGCCGCCGGTGACGACACAGGGCTTGTCCAGGTAGGTATTGTTAAAAAGGCTTTTCCATGCCGGGATCGTCATTTGCCAAGCTCCTAGAGGTGTCGCAGTGTGATGAATTGTGCTCTAAAACGCTTTTGTAAGCGTAGTTAGATAGGGTTGAGTAAACCTTGAAGATTATAGGTTTTTTTGGATTTCCGCCAAGTGCGCGGGGAGATGGGCAAGGCAATCGCATTTGACGAAAGCCCACGCATTCGGGTTATCGGGTGACCGGGGTATCAGATATCCAGGAGCGGATTGATCGAGGTTTGGGTATCAAAGGGGCATATACCTGGGATGGATCAGACTTTTTCGAAGCCTCCCGACAATCGAAAAAACAATACCCCATCCAAATGTAATTGCGCCGGTGGTGGGGCGATTGTGGACGGGGAGCCTGGGCTGGGGGAGAATGGCGCAAGTGTCGGTGAGCGAGAGGTTTGCCGGATGGATGAGACAGGAAAAGTAACTCAGGGCAGGCCGCTTGCGGGGCGATGCGTCGCGGTGTGCACGTATTCGGCGTGGAGCATTTTGAACTATCGCAAGGGTCTGGTGAAGGGGTTGATGGCCGCGGGGGCGAAGGTGGTGGTGGTATCGCCCGCGGATGAGTTTGTGGGAGAGGTCGAAAAGCTGGGATGCGTGTTTGTGCCGATGAGTCTTAGGACGACCGGGCGCAATCCATTAAATGACATTAAAGGATTTTTAACGTTCCGGAGCGCATTTAAGACCCATCGGGCGGATGTGGTGCTGAATTACACAATCAAACCGGTGATCTACGGCACGCTGGCGGCGGGGCTGCAAGGCCGGCGGGTGGTGAACACCATCACAGGGATCGGGCAGACGTTTGACCAGAAACCGCACGTGCTGGCGGTGATCAAAACGTTGTACCGGGTGAGCCAGCGGTATGCGGATGAGGTGTACTTTCAAAATGCGCAGCAGCGGGATTTTTTCCTGTCGATGCGATTGCTGAAACCTCAACAGACGCGACTGATTCCCGGCTCCGGCGTGGATACCGACCGGTTTGCATTCAAAGAGCCGGCCAAGAACCCGATCTTTACGTTTTTGTTTCTTGGGCGGCTGCTTAAACCCAAGGGGATTTACGAATACGTGGAGGCGGGGAGGATTCTCAAAAAACAGGGGATTGCGGTGCGGCTGGTGATGGCGGGGGAGTTTAAGCCGGGACGGGATATCGCGATCGAGCCAGAGGACCTGGAGGCGTGGACCAAGGCGGGGGACGTGGAATATCTGGGCATGGTGGCGGATGTGCCGGGGCTGCTGGCACAGGCGGATTGCGTGGTGCTGCCCTCGTATACGGAAGGGACGCCGCGGGCACTGCTGGAAGCATGCGCGGTGGGGCGGCCGATCGTGGCGACGGATGTGGAGGGGTGCCGGGAAGTGCTGGTGGATGGGGTGAACGGGTACTTTTGCCAACCTAAGAGTGCGGAAAGCCTGGCGGAGGCGATGAAACGCATGTGCCTGTTGAGCGCAGATGAGCGGGCGAAGATGGCGCAGGCGGGCAGGCGGATGGTGGAAGAAAAGTTCAATGAAGCCGCGGTGGTGAATGTTTATCTGGAGACGGTGGAGCGGTTGTGCAAGGGGCGGGGAGGGCAGTAGAGCGAAAGAGTTTGGGAGAGGAATGCGGAAGAAGTAGAGCGCGGGTTTGATGGGGGTGCGGCTTTGGTGAGTCAAGTGTTGAGGGGTCTGGGGAGCGGCGTGGTGAGCCTCGGGGACTCGGCCGCACCCTACCAAGATGGCGGGCTTTTTGCGTGCGGGGGGGCGCGCCCTTATCCTGTCTGGTCTATGAACCGGATTGACGCGATTTTTCAGACTCTGCGTAAGAACAACGGCCGCGCGCTGATGCCCTACATCACCGCGGGCGACCCCGATATTTCGGCGACCGAAGAAATGCTTTACCGGGCGCAAAAGGCCGGTGCGAGCATCGTGGAGATCGGGATTCCGTTTTCAGACCCCATCGCCGATGGGCCGGTGATTCAGGCGTCGATGACGCATGCCCTGGACAAGGGGCTCAAGACCCGGCAGGTGTTTGAGATGGTGGCCAAGGCGCGGCCGAAGCTGACCATCGGCATCGTGTTCATGGTGAGCTATTCCATCGTCCATAAGCTGGGCGTGGAGACGTTTTTGAAGGACGCGGCCGCCGCGGGCGTGGACGGGGTGATTCTGCCGGACCTTCCCATCGAGGAAGCGGGCACCGCGCTTGAATGCGCCAAGAAGAACAACCTGATCCTGAGCATGCTGATTGCGCCCAATACGCCCATCGAGCGGGCAAGGAAGATCGCGCAGAACTCGTCCGGCTTTGTGTATCTGCTCTCGCGCGCGGGCATTACCGGCGAACGCGTGGAATTGCCCAAAGACCTGCCGGACCGGATCAAACAGATCCGCGAAGTAACCAAGCTGCCGGTGGCGGTGGGGTTTGGCGTTTCCACCGCGGACCAGGTGAAGCAGGTGGTGGATGTGGCCGACGCTGCGATCGTGGGCAGTGCGATCATGCGCAAAGTGGCCCAGACACGCGGGCAGGAACGCGGGAAGTTTTTGGATGAAATGGAAGCGTTTCTGGCGGGGTTGGCCGGCGGGCTGAAGAAGTAAGGATTCGGGCGGAAAACAAGAATAAGGACATGCTCACGCGGACGAGAGCATGGCACACGGAGTGAGGAGTCGAGGCACGCTGCCATCCATTGGCGGCCCTCACCCCAACCTTCTCCCAAGGGGAGAGGGGGCAAGAAGCGCCCATTGAGGCGGCTCTCCCTTTACGGGGAGGGGGAAAGACTCGGGTCATGGCGAAGTCGCAGATTCATTTTTTGTGCAAGTCCTGCGGGGCGGTTCAGCCGCGATGGATGGGGAAGTGCCCGGATTGCGGGGCATGGGATACGCTGGAGGAGTTTCGGGAATCCAAGGAAGCCAAGACGGACAAGCCGCGAGGTGTCGGGCATGTGTCGCTGACGCCCTCGGATACGCCTCAGGCGATGCCGCTGAAGAAGATTTCGGAAGAGTCGCTGGCTTCCCCGATGTTTCGGATTCCTTCGGGGATCGGTGAACTGGACCGGGTGCTGGGCGGGCCGGTGACTGCGCCCGGAGAGGTTGCCGTGAAGGCTGCGGGGGCGCATGGACTGGTGCCCGGGAGCGTGGTTTTGATCGGCGGGGACCCGGGGATCGGAAAGTCGACTTTGCTCTTGCAGGCGGCGCATGAATGGGCGTCTCGCAAGTACCGGGTGCTGTATGTGACGAGCGAAGAATCGGCGCAGCAATTGAAACTGCGGGCGGATCGATTGGCGCCTGATGGGCGCGGCGCGGATGAGCTTTTCGTGCTGGCGGATACGAACCTGGCGAGGATTCAGGAGCAGGCGAGGAAAACTTCGCCTCAGGTGCTGGTGATCGACTCTGTGCAGATGATTTACAAGGGCGATCTGACCGCTGCGCCAGGCAGCCTGACGCAACTCCGGTCGTGCTGCCAGGAACTGGTGTACTTCGCAAAATCAACCGGGGCTGCGGTGCTGCTGGTGGGGCATGTGACCAAAGAAGGCCGGTTGGCCGGCCCCAAACTGCTGGAACACATGGTGGATGCGGTGCTTTATTTTGAAGGCGACCGATATCACAGCCATCGGATTGTGCGCGGGATCAAGAATCGATTTGGATCAACTCTGGAAGTGGGTTTGTTTGAGATGACGGGCGATGGCCTGCGCGAAGTGCGCGATGGGTCTGGCTTGTTGTCCGGCGAGTATCGGCCAATGCCGGGAAGCGTGATTTGCCCAGTGTTGCAGGGGTCGCGTTGCCTGCTGGTGGAGATTCAGGCACTGACCGCGGATGGGTTTTTGGGGAACGCGAAAAGGAAGAGTTCCGGGCTTGATGCCAATCGACTGGCGATGCTGATCGCCGTGCTGGAAAAGCGCGGCGGGCTGCGATTGGCAGATCAGGATGTGTTTGTCTCCAGCGTTGGCGGGATGAAAGTGGCGGAGCCCGCGGTGGACCTGGCGCTGGCGTTGGCGATCTCCGGCGCGCATTTGAACCGGAAGATTTCACCGTCTGATAAAGCCGGCACCGGCGTGTGCGCGGTGGGTGAAATCGGGCTTGGCGGCGAGGTGAGGCACGTGCAGCAGCTTCAGCAGCGGGTGCATGAAGCGGCGCGGCTGGGGTTCACGAAGATCATTTGCCCCAATACGCCGGTGAATGCGCCTCCTGGAGCGGAACTGGTGTATGTGAAGAGTCTTAGCGAGGCGCTGACGCATTTGGGTTGAAGACGTTGAAGAAGGGTCTGGGGTCTGGGGGCTGGGGTCTGGTCAGAGGGATGTGCGGGAAAAGGATTTGGGTGTGGTTTGGAGGGTGACGGAGGATTGATTTTTCGAGAGTGAAACGAGATGTCGGATTACGACGAAGACGTCTAATCCGACCTTCCTCAGGGTTGATGGACAATGCCGGTCAGAGGGATGGATTTTGGGGGGAATGTCTTGAGATGACGTGCCAGCAGGTGAGGCCGGAGATGAGGCCAATGCCGCCGAAGGAGCACATGAGCCAGAGGGGGGTGCCCAGGCGGAGCATGTCGCCGGCGTCGCCGATTTTATCGAGTGATCCGAGGCTGATGTAAGCGCCGTTGGCGATGAGGCAGAAGCCGGCGAAGAAACCAAGGACGCGGGGAAGAGCAGGCATGCTTACGCGGACAAAAACATGGCACGCAGCCCAGAGGATAAGCGGGAGAAGCGAACCGATGATGGGGCCCGCCCAGACGGTGGCCAGCGGTGCGGGGTTGGGGGAGATGTCGGTGCGGGAGAAGGCCCAGGGGAGAAGTTCTACATGGACGACCGTGCCGCCGGTGGCGATGGCCATGAGGATGTGGCCCAGTTCGTGAAATGCCATCATGGGCCACCAGGAGAGGAGGCAGGCGAGGATGAATAAAGCGAGCTTGCGGGACATGGGGATGTGAGAAAGTGGGATGTTGGGTGTATGAAGTTAAGAGGAACGATTGGGCGTAGAATCTAGGTTTGGGGGGCAAGAAGGCGTGTGTGCCGGCTTGTCGACTTTTCGCAATCATAAGCCAATGGATTCCCATGGAACGCAAAGCACCCGTTATTCCGGATTTGTCTGAAAAAGGCGGCCTTAAGGATGGGCAGCCGCAGTCTTCAAATCAGCGGCTGTTCATGCAGCTTCTGGCGTTTACGGGCTGCATGGACCTAGCGCCTGCGATTGAAGCAGTGAAGCGTGTGGGCCTGCAGGCGGTGGTGTATGCGGATGTGAATGATCCGTACGGTTTTGCGGTGCTGACGATGACGCAGGATCCGGACGATTTTGTGAGCAAAGTGCGCCCGACGCTGGGGCATGCGTTTGCCGATTTAAAGCCCAAGCCGGAATACACAATGCTGGGCCGGACTTACTCGATCGGGTATGAGCCGGACCTGGAGGAGACGCTGATCAAGCGGCCGATCCGTACGGCGCTGAACCCGGCGTGGAATTGGGTGGTGTGGTATCCGCTGCGCAGGTCCGGGGCGTTTATGAAACTGACGCCGGATGAGCAGAAGGCGATTTTAGGTGAGCATGGGCAGATCGGGATGTCTTTTGGCGCGGGCGATCTGGCACATGATGTGCGCCTGGCGTGCCATGGGCTGGACCCCAACGACAATGACTTTGTGATCGGGCTGACGGGGAAGGAATTGTTCCCGCTTTCGGCGATTGTGCAAACGATGAGAAAGACCCGGCAGACGTCTGAATTCTTGACGCAGCTTGGGCCGTTTTTCGTAGGTAAGGCGGTGTTTAAGACAGGGGCTGGGGTCTAAACTAAGGGCTAGGGGTCTAGCCAGAAAAACAAATGGGTTTACCAGACGACCAGGCGCCTTGAGTCTGAGGCGGGGCGGTTGGCTGCGACGGTGAGGTCTTCATGGAAGGATTTGACCACGCCGTCGGACATGAGGACGTTGGTGGATTGACCTTCGTTGTGGTTGTATTTGATGCTGCCGTAAGGCTGGGTGTAGAAGAT
>CAZIWA010000026.1:0-25247 GCA_964542875.1 uncultured Phycisphaeraceae bacterium | reverse complement strand
GTTTTCGGAACGGAAGGGGGCGGCGGGGAAGCCTTCCTTGTTATAGAGGTTGAAGCCATTGATGGCGGCGGACCAGGCAAACCTGGCGTAGACCGGGGCGGGGACTTTGGGGCTGGTGAGGATGATGGTGGAATTTTTGATGACGGCTTCTGCGGGGACGAAGTTGCTGTCGTCGCCGGCGATCTCGAAATAGGTGGGTGCTTTGCCGTCTTTGGTGACGAGGCCGCCGCCGACGTTATCGAAGGAGACGATGGCTTGAGCGCCTTGGATTTTTAAGCCGGCGTAGGTGGGGCCGCGATCGACGATGTCTTTTTTGCCGTAGACGTTCTTAAGAGCGATGCGCGCGAGCCGAAAGCCGGGGTCTTTTTTGTTTTTGGGATGGATGTCGCCGTTGGTGCCGACATCGATGGTGACGGCGTAGTCGGCGTTGGGCACGCTTTGAACGCCGTTGGCCTGGGCTTCGCGCATGTAGGCCCAGGTGGGTGCGTTGTAGTTGGGGAGTTGTACGACGAGGAAGGGGAAGTCGCCCAGGCCCCAGGCTGCGCGCCAGTCCTTGATGAGGGTGGGAAGAAGGGTTTGGTATTCGGCAAAGCGCTGGGCGTTTGCTTCGCCCTGGTACCAGATGGCGCCGCGGATGGGGAAGTTAATGACGGGGAAAACCATGCCGTTGTAGAGCACGGTGGGGGCATTGGGGCCGGTGGGTTCGGCCGGCTTGGGGGGGAACTTCAGGGGAGCAGCGGGCTGGGTGGAAGCGGGCTGCGTGGAGGCTTTGAGAGCGGCATCGTCCTTGATTTTCTGGACGGCTTTTTCATAGTTGGCCAGGGCCGTGGGGTAGGCGTCCCGGGAGGCCTGATGGCGGTCGAATATGGGCTTGAGCGAGGGGACGCTTTCCAGGCCGGCCTTGCTGATCCAGGCTTCGATATAGGTGCCGCCCCAGGAGCTGTTGATGAGGCCGATGGGGACGTTGAGTTCGCTGTTGAGCTCTTTGCCGAAGTAATAGGCGACGCCGGAGAAGCCGGGAGCGCTCTGGGGCGTGCAGACCTCCCATTTGAAGGTGGGGTTTAGCTCGGGCTTGGTGCTGATCCACTCGTTGGTGCGGGGATTGTTGGTTTTGGTGTTGGGGATGTTGATGGTGCGGAGGGTGGGGCGGTCAGCGGTTTTAGCTTCTTCCTGGGCGTTGGTGGTGTTTTTGAGAGGCCACTCCATGTTGGATTGACCAGAGCAGAACCAGACTTCGCCGATGAGGAGGTTTTGGCTTTCGACCGTGGTGGAGCCTTTGACGGTCATGTCGTAAGGGCCGCCTGCTTTTTTAGGATCGAGCTTGACGATCCAGAAGCCTTTGTCGTCGGCTTTGGCGGTCTTGGTCTGGCCGTCGAGGGTGACGGAGACTTCCTGGCCGGGTTTGTCCCAGCCCCAGACGGGAATGGGAAGCTCCCGCTGAAGGACAGCGTTGGAACTGAGGATGGGAGTAAGAACGACATCGGCATAGGCGGGGGCGGCGAGCGCCAACGCGGCGATGGTGAGGAGGGTACGGAGGGTTTTTGTCATGGCAGTATTGACGTTCCAGGAGAGGGGAGAGTTCCAGGTGATGTTCAGGGGGTGGCGTCGGACTGTGTGATCTGGATGAGGGATTTGAGGGAATCCAGAGCGAGCCCGGAATCGATGGATTCCTGGGCCATGGCGATGCCGGATTTAAGGTCCGGGGCAAGATCGGCAACCAAGAGGGCAGCACCGGCGTTTACGCAGGCGATATCGCGCGCTGGGCCGGGCTTTCCGGAGAGCAGGCCGCGGATGATGGCGGCGCTTTCCTCGGGTGTGGCAACCTTCAGGCTGGCCAGGGGCGGGATGGGGAAGCCCAATTCCTCAGGTGTGATGGTGAAGGTTTCCACCTGGCCTTTGTGCACCCGGCTGACACGGGTGGGGCCCATCGTGGAGATTTCGTCGAGCCCGGAATTGGTTTCATTGATGTGGCCGTGAACAACCATGGCGTGGACGGTGCCCTGAGCGCCGATGCTTTTGGCGACCGGCTCGGTGAGGGCGGGATCATAGATGCCAAAGACCTGACGTTTTGCATTGGCGGGGTTTGTAAGCGGGCCGATGAGATTAAAGACGGTGCGGAAGCCCAGCTCCTGACGGATGGGTGCGGCGTGCTTCATGGCGGGGTGGTGGAGAGGGGCGAAGAAAAAGGCGATGCCGGCTTCAAGCATGCATTGGATGTGGGTGGCTTCGGAGACGCGGAGCTTAACGCCGAGGGTTTCAAGAACCTGGCTGGAGCCGGAAGTGCTGGTGAGGCTGCGATTGCCGTGCTTGGTGACGGCGACGCCGCGGGGCTTGCCAGCGCCTGCGGCGATGAGGGCGGCGGCGGTGGAGATGTTGAAGGTGCCGGAGAGATCGCCCCCTGTGCCGCAGGTATCGATGACGGTGAGGCCCTGGGGAACGGGGACATGGAGTGCCTTGGAGCGCATGGCGGAGAGGAAGCCGGAGAGCTCATCAATGGTGAGGGACCGGGTCTGCAGGAAGGCAAGGAACGCGCCGATCTGGGCGCTGGTGGCCTGGCCGGACATGATCAACTCGAAGGATTCCGAGGCCAGGGCGGCGGAAAGAGGCTGGTTTTTCGCAAGATGGGCAAGGATGTGCTTCATGGTGAGGATTTTAGGGGTTTAGGGGCCGGAGGTAAAAGCAAAGCCCCCCAAGGATGACCTTGAGGGGCTTTGTGAATCAGTTTTTGGGGTGGTTTTGAATCAGGTGACGATGCGCAGCGCAAAGTCGTTGATCTGAACGCTCTGGCCGGGCAGCGTGATCTTGTTGAGCTTGAGGGTCTTGGTGGGGTTGGCCGGGTCGGTCCGGGTGACGGGGCCGAGTTCCTTGGTGGCCGCGATGCCCAGGATGGTGCCTGCGTTGGTGGTGTCTACGAGTTTCAGGGTGACGGTGCCGATCTTTACGCCGGCGATCTTGGAGTTGACGAAGGAGTCAGAGCTGGAGGTGGACTTGAGGGTGATGGTGCCGATGACCGCGGTGACGTCGATGAAGCCCGCCGAGGTGGTGGGGAGGTTGACGGGGTCGGGCAGGCTGCTGTCGTAACCGGAGAAGATCGTGGAGTTGAGGATGCCGTTGGCGGTGATGGCTTTGATGCTTCCCTGAGCGCGAATGATGCCAGCGGTGATGTTTCCGGTGACGGTGATGGAACCGATGCCTGCGCTGCCGAAGGAGACGAGTTCGCCGGTGAGGTTGCCGCCGACGGTGACGGTGCCGAAGGAGCCGGCAGTGTTGGAGCCGTTGAGGTCGCCGGTTTTGCCTGTGGCCAGGGTGGCGAGTTTTCCGGAGATGGAGAGCACGGTGTTGGCGTCGTAGGAGTTGGCGGAGATCTTATTGGCGTTACCGTTGACTTCGATGCGCAGGCCCGTGGCGTTGCCGGCGATGTCGACGGAGCCAATGCTGCTGTTGAACCCTGTGCCGGAGATGATCAGGTTGTTGGCGGTGCCGGAAACCTTCATCGAGGAGAGGGCAAGGAACGCCTCCGCGGATGAGCCAAGGGCGTTGAGGTTGAGGCTCAAGGCGTTGACGTTTCCGGAGACGGAGATGGAGCCGATGGAGTCCGACGAGAAGCTCGAATTGCTGGCGTTGCCGGAAATCGTAAGCGCCTTGAGGGTGGCGATGTTGCCGGTGAAGTTATCGATCGAGCTCTTGGACGTCAGTGAAGTGGTGACGCCCTGGATATCAAAGAAGCCGGAGGCAATACCTTTGGCGAAGGTGAGCGCGCCAACGTTGGAATTGATGCCGGCAGCGGTGAGCGTGAAGTTGTCCACGGTGCCCGCGACGGTCAGACCGGCGAGAGCGATGAAACCGGTGGGCTGAGATTTGGTCTGAACGGTGTTGACGGTGAGGAACGACTTGCTGACGTTTCCGGAGATGGTCGCGGTGCCCATGGCCAGCACATCGACGTTGGTGTCAGTGAGGTTGCCGGTGATGGTGAAAGCGCCGATCTTACCTGGGCTGATGAGGTCAGAGCCATCGAGCGTGCCCGACTTGAACGAGGCTATGTCGCCGGAAATGTTCAAGCGGACGTTGGTGTTAGAGGGCCCGAGGGTGATGGCGCCGAACTTGCCAAGAGGGTTGGCCGACAGGAGGTCAAGGTTGGTGACGTTGCCGGAGATGGTCATGGGACCAAAGGCGGTGAACGCCGTGGCGGCGGTGTTGACGATGACGAAGCTGGAGTCGGTGAGCGCGCCTTTGATGGTGAAATTGGTGACTGAGGCGGCCTGCAGATTGAGGTCCACCACGTTACCGGCGATGGTGAGGCCGGCGAGCTTCGCGCCTTCAACATTCAGGTGGTTGCCGGAAGCACCAGTGATGAGGCCGACATCACCCGGCGTGGTGATGTTGCCGTTGGTGATGGAGCCCTTGAAGATGAAGGCGCCGAAGTTGGAGTTTGTCCCCGCAGCGGTGACGCTGATTTCCGAAGACGTGCCGGAAACAGTCATGGAGCCCAAAGCCTTAAAGCCAGCGGGCTGCATGACCGAGCGGGATGTGTTGAGCGTGGTGTCCAGGTAGGAGACGTTGCCGGCGATGGTGAAGGCGCCGGTGATGGCCAGGGCATCGACTGCGGAGTTGGTGAGATCGCCGCCGACGGAGATAGAGCCGATCTTGCCGGCCTTGGTGACCAGGAGCTTGTTGGTTGCGCCGGTCTTGATCGATGTGATGTCGCCGGTGGCGTTGATTTGCAGGTCGTCGACAACTCCAGAGATACCAATGGAACCTACGGATGCGTTGGGGTTGGCCGCATTGATGATGATGTCGGAGCCGTTGCCGGTGACGGTGAGCGAGGTGAAGACCGACGTGGCCTTGGCGGGGGCGGCCAGAAGGGTGATGACGGCGTCGTCCAGGCCCGCCTTGAAGGTGACAGCGCCGATCTTGCTGCTGGCGCTAAGCAGCACATGGCTGGCTGCGCCGGAGAAGGTGAGCGAGGTGAGGGCGCCGGTGGTCACGTCAAGGTCGCTGATGGAGGTGCCGGTGATGCCCGCGATGGTGCCCTGTGTGGAACCGTTGATGTCAATGTGGTCCGCGGCGCCCTTGAAGGTGAAGGCACCGAGGTTGGTGTACGACCCGGAAGAGACAAACAGGTGGCTCACGGTGCCGGCGATGCTGAGGCTGGCCAGGTTCGTAAGGAGCTTGCTGGATGTGCCGGCGGCCTGGAGCGTGAGGGAGAGGTGGTCGGCAGAGCCTGCGATGGTGAAGGCACCGATGGACTTGGTTCCCAAAGATGCGGTGGTGATGCCGGATTTGCCGACGGTGAAGCCTTGGACGATGTCGGCGTCGAGCGTGAAGTTGCTGATGCCTGCGGCGTTGATGATGCCGGTGTTGCCGGCGACATCCCACTTGCTGGCGTTGACGAAGCCGGTGATGGTGACGTTGCCGAGGGTGTTGCCCTTGCTCACGCCGGTGAGCACCATGCCGGCTTCAAAATCACCCTTGATGTTGACCTTGCCGATGCTGGTGGCGCTGATGATGTCGGCGGTTTCGTCAGTGTTGTCCCAGCCGCCGAGGGTGTCGAGGCTGGAGATTGCGCCGGGGGTGGTGACGCTGACGTTCTGGACGGTGCCGAGCTTGAGCGAGGTGCCGGTGGTGTTGGCCGCACCGATGCTGAAGTTCACATTGTTGAGGTTGTTGAGCGTGATGCTGTTGGCGGATGATTCCACATCAACGACGCCGGCGAAGACATTGAGCTTGGCTGCGTTGATGGAGCCGATGGCATCGACGGTGCCGTCGCCGTCTGCGCCGATGAGGATGGAGCCGATGGTGGCGGTGCCGCCGTTGGCGGAACCGGCGACGGTGACGGTGAAATTAGAGGTGGACTTGGTGCCGGTGATGATGACGGAGAGAAGCTCGCCGGTATCGGAGAGGGTGACAATGCCGGAGCCGGGGCCGGTCAATGCGAAGGTGACTTTGTTGTTGCCGGGGACGGTGGCGGTGTAGCTGCTGCCCTGGGAGAATTTGTGGGTTGTTCCGGTGGCGACTACGCCGCCGAAGTCTGTGGGGCCGGTGGAGCTGAAAGAGGAGACGAACCCGTTGCTGTCGTGGGAAAGCGTGCTGATGCCGGTGCGGTTGAGAACGCCGGTGGAGGCGTTGAAGTCGACGGTGCCGGAGAAGGAGCCGCCGAGGGTGACGGGGCCGTCAAAGACGGCGTCGATGGAGCGGACGCTGGCTTCGCCCATTGTGGCGGAGCCACCTTTGGCGCTGTAGAAGCCTGCTGCGTCGATGAATTTGCCATTTTCGTCCAGAACCCAAAGGAAGCCGGAGCCATTTGAGCCGTTGGAAGAGCGCTTGCCGGCAGCGGAGCCTGCGGGGTC
Organism: uncultured Phycisphaeraceae bacterium; assembly: GCA_964542875.1. Taxonomy (GTDB): domain Bacteria; phylum Planctomycetota; class Phycisphaerae; order Phycisphaerales; family Phycisphaeraceae; genus CAZGOM01. The sequence goes on along the minus strand of CAZIWA010000026.1, from coordinate 18,900 downwards.
GAACTGCGCGGTGCCGGAGAAGTCGCCGACTGCGAAGAGGGTGACATCGCTGGAGTCGACGGGATTGACGGTGATGTCGAGACCGCGGATTTCGCCAAAGTTGCCGATGCCGTGGCCAAAGCGGAAGTTGCCGGAGGAATCAAGGCTCAAAAGGGCGGGAATGAACTGAGTGCCGCCGGTGAGATTGGCTTCGCCGGCGGAGGGGTCCAGGTCGACATCGCCGGTGTAGTTAACGCCGAAGTAGATGTTGCCTGCGGGATCGGTGACGAGAGGGCCAGCGCCGACGCCACGCGTGGAGGTGATGGTTTTGGACCAATTGAGGACGAACCCTTCATGGGTGTCGATGCTGACGACAAATGAGGCGGCGTCATCGCCGAAGGCCTTGGTGTTTTCGGGAATGGAGAAGCTGGTGAGCTTGGTGCCGTCGGCGAGGAAGAGGTCCACATCGCGCTTGACGTTGCCGGAGATGATGAGGGTGTCTTCCCCATCGATGAGGGCGGATTCGCCAAAGGCGGCGAAAGCTGAGCCGCTGGTGCCACGGAGCACGAGGTGCGTCTGATAGGTGAAGTCCGGGTTGTAGCCGACGAGGAAGCTTTGGCTGCTGGCGAGGGAGTTACCGAGCTTGGCCTCAGTGACGGGATCGACGTCAAGGTCCAGGTTGCCGTAGGTGAGGCCGGAAAAGATGACGTTGTCGGACCGGGTGGAGGCGAAGGAGATGAATTGGTCAGTGGAGTTTGAGCCGACCTGCTTGATGTAGCTAAGGCTGCCTGCGGGCGTGACTTTGGCGATGAAGATGTCGGAGTCGCCTTTGGAATTGAGGGTGGTGGCGCCTGCGCCGAAGTCGACGGAGAGCTTGTTGTTGAACTGGCCGCCGACATAGATGTTGCTGTTGTCGTCGATGGAGATATCACCGATGGTGGCGAAGGTGTCGCTGGTGCCGGCGATACCGGCGAATTGGCGGGCCCAGGCGAAGGTGCCGTCGGGGTTGTACTTGACGAGGAAGCCGTCGTTGTAGTCGTTAAGCGAGGTGAGGTTGAAGACACCTGCGCCGGAGTCAAAGTCGACGGTGCCATCGAAGAAGCCGGCGGCGTAGACGCTGCCATCGTCGGCGGTCACGACGGAGTTGACGGAGCTGCTGCCGGTGGTGCCCAGGGTGTTGACCCAATCGGGGACGGCCGAAAGCATCTGACGGGATTCCAGGGATTCGAGTTGGTTGAAATGAGCAGGCCGGTCGGCCCGCTTGAGCATGGCTTCAATGAGTGCGCGAGGGGATTTACGGATAGCAGAAAAGACCCGGACGAGAGTGGCAGTGGACATTTGGCAAAACTCCTTAAGCCATGTAAAAGCCAGAACCCTAACGGCTAAGTCGGCAGTTTATTGTAGGTGGTTCAAAACATAGAACCAGTTACAAATGCAGTCTGTGCCGATGCAAAAGCAGTTAGGGTATATTCTTCACTGCAAATACCCGGTTGGCAAGGGTTAAGCGAAAATTTATCCCGGCTGAGAGAGGGACCGTCAATGGTGAAAGTATTGCTTACGGGTGCATCGGGTCGGTTGGGGCAGCGGTTGTGCCCGGCGTTGGCGCGTGAAAAGGACTTTTTGGTGACCGCCGTCGACGTGAAAGTGAAGCCAGAACTGGACTTAGGGCTGAAAGTGGAGCAGGCCAATCTCTTGGACCTGGCGCAAGTCAAAGAGTTGACAATGGGCAAGGACGTGGTGATCCACATGGGGAACCATTCGGACTTCATCCCGCCTGACCCGTACTTAATCTTCAACCAGAACGTGTGCATGAACCAGCACGTGATGCAAAGCGCCGCTGACGCGGGGGTGAAGAAGATCCTCAGCGCCAGTTCCATCCAGGTGTATGGGTCTGTGCCTTTCCATCACAAAGACGTGTGGGACGACCAGCCGGAATACCTGCCGATGGACGAAAAGACGAAGGAGAACTGCCGGAACCCCTACGCGCTGAGCAAGCTGGTGGGGGAAGAGATGCTCAAATACCTTTGCAGGCAATACGACATTGCAGGGCGGGCGATCCGATTTCCGGCGATTCTGGAAGGCGTGCATGAGTATGAACAGTGGCGGGGCATCCGGCCGCATCTGGACGATTACTTTCGGCCGATGGGGTTTGGGTACCTGCACTATGACGATGCGTGCGAACTGCTGATCCGGCTGATCCGTGCGCCCATCAGCGGGTTTGGAATCATGTTTCCGGCGTCCCGGCATTCACTGCTGGCGCCGGCGTCGAAGACGGCTGAGATGGTTCAAAAACATTTCGCAGGCGTCCCGCTGCGCAAGCCGGCGGCAGAGATGGACGGGTTGATCGACCAGGCGCATGTGGTGAAAGACCTGGGCTGGCAACCGGCAAAGTAAATACCATGCTGTGGCGTAGAGTCTGACTTGTGTCGTCGTGGACCTCTTGGGGAGGTGTTTATGTCCAGGCTGCGCGAAGATGAACTTGAGCAGTTTCAGCGTGATGGATACGTGGTGGCGAAAAACATCATCCCTGCGAGTTACATCCATGAGCTGAGGAATGAGCTGGCGCAGGTGGTGGATTACCACGCCCGGGAGCTTTACCGGGCGGGCCGGGTGACAAAGCTGCATGAAGACCTGGATGACCTGCACCGGTTGACGGAACTGGTGAAGGAGGCGCCGGAGATCATTCATCCGCTTTCGAGCGGAGCGCACGCGGGGCCGGCGATTTTTCGATTGATCACGTGCCCCGACCTGCTGGATGTGATGGAGCAACTGGTGGGGCCGGAGGTGGAAGCCTCAAGCGTATACAGAGTACGGCCGAAACTGCCGTGGTCACCGGCGGGGGTGGTGCCGTGGCACCAGGACCAAGGGTACTTTCACACGATGTCGGACGACAAGCTGGTGGTGACTTGCTGGGTGCCGCTGATGAATGCGACGGTGGAGGCGGGGTGCATGGAGGTGCTGCCGGGTAGCCATAAGGTGGGGGTGGCGAGGCACTTTTGGGCGAAGAATCCAGCGCCGCCTCTGACGGTGCATCCGGATCATCTGCCGGAGACAACGCCGGTTCCGGTGCCTGCGGATATCGGCGACGCGGTGCTGATGACGAACCTGACGATGCACCGGTCGACGGACAACACATCCGGGTTGATCCGATGGGCGACGGATTTGCGGTATGAATCGCCGGAAGTGGGGGACTTCTTTCCGTATGAAGCGGCATTTATGGCAAGGAGCAAGAAAGCGCCTCAGAGCGTGCTGCGCGATCCCCATGCGTTTCATACGCTGCGGACCCAGCACGTGTCCAAGGGGGGCGTGGACCGGTGGTGGCTGCGTGAGGACGATGAGACGTTCATCAAGAAGCCAAGGTGAGCGCGCGGAAGACAGGCGATGTTACGTGGGCGAGGCCAGAGGGACCCAGACGCGCATTGCGCCGGGAGTGCGGTTGGCCCATGCGAAGTAGGGGATTGCAGTAATGGGTTCGGGGGTGCCGGACGTGGGTTGGTAAGCACGGTAGAGACGGCCTTGCCATGAAGCGGTTTCACGTTTGATGCCTGAGGCGTAGACGACTTGGATGCCGCCCAGCAGGTCTGGATTCCATTGGGATGAGAGAGGGCTTTCGGGGTTAAGCGCGAGATCGAAAACGGGAGTTGGGTTGTCTGCCTGCTCGATGCAGTAGACGATCGGGCCGCGCTGGATGGCTACGCAGCCGGTGGTGGAATCGATGTGCGGGTGGGCCTGCGTCAGCCGGGCGGGCATGGGGAGTTCAAGGCTTAACGTGTCTCCGGGGTTCCATTGGCGTTTAACGGTTGCGTATGTGCCCGGAGCGGCTGATTGGGATGGCTCGCCGTTGATGCTGAGGGTGGCTTGATGCGCCCAGGCGGGAACGCGGAAGGAGATTTCCCACTCTCCGCCTGTGGTGGAGGCGACGGTGGCCTGGATGGAGCCATGGAACGGGTATTGGGTCTGGATTTTCAAAACGCCTTTGGGAGAGTCCAAAGTGCATGGCATGAACTGATGAACCTGTATGCCTTTGGCGTCATGGGTGGCTGTGAATTGCTGGATGGAGGCCAAAACACGGGTGACATTGGGAGGGCAGCAGGCGCAGGCGTGCCATTGAGTGCGCTCCTTGCCGGAGCGGCAAAGCAGGGGGTTTTCATAGAAGTAACGTTGGCCGTCGAGAGAAACGCCGGAGAGGAAGGCGTTAAACAGAACGCGCTCCATTTCGTCAGCGAATTTGGCTTGGCCGGTGGCGATGAGGAGACGCCAATTCCAGAAGACGGAGGCGATTCCTGCACAGGTTTCGCAGTAGCCGTGTTCGAGGGGGAGGTCGTAGGCGGGTCCGAAACCTTCGGTTTGGGGGACGGAGCCGACACCGCCTGTGATGTACATTTTCTTTTGGGTGAGGTCGTTCCAGAGGCGCATTTGGGCATCCATGAGGGCGGGTTCACCGGTGTGAAGGAAGACGTCCGCCAGGCCGGCCAACAGGTAGAGCTGGCGTACGGCATGGCCGGCGAGGGTTTGAGCGTCGCGCACGGGTACGTGGTCCTGGAGTCGTTCATTTAAGCTGGGCGGCCAGCCGACGGTCCGGATGCGGCCGTAGCCGCGCTGGTTGATGAAGAATTCGGCGAGCTTGAGGTATTTGGCCAGGCCGGTGATGCGGGATAGCTCCACGAGGGCGGTTTCGATCTCCGGGTGTCCGCAGGTGGATTCTATTTTTCCGGGGCCAAAAGCCTGATCGATGCAGTCGGCGAAGCGTGTGGCGATGTTCAGCAGGCGATGGCTGCCTGTTGCCCGGGCGTGGGCGGCGGCGGCCTGAAACAGATGGCCGGCGCAGTAGAGCTCGTGGCCGCTGGTCATGTCCTGCCAGCGCTTTTGAGGTTCGACCACCTGGTAGTAGGTGTTGAGGTATCCGTCGGGCCGCTGGGCTTGTTCAAGGAGGGCGATCACCTCATCGACCATTGCGCTCAAGGCCGGGTCTGGGGCGTTTCCCAGTTCCAGCGATGCTGATTCGAGCCATTTGTAGAGGTCTGAATCAATGTAATGCGGCCCGATGAACTTTCCATCAATGAGTCCGGCGGCGAGTTTCAGGTCATGGAAGTTGCCGAATTTTTCGAGCATGGAGCGGCCGTGCGGGATGGCAGTGGTTCGGTTGACTTCCTGACGGTGTTTCCAGAATCCGGTGTTGAGGGTTGTGCGGTTTTGGGACAGCGTGTGCCATTTGGCATGCAGGCATGACGAGGTGTCCAGAGGGCCGGTGAATCGTGTCATGTTTTGGGCTTTGAGTGAGAGGGGAGGGGCGCGAGACAGACTTCAAATCGTAAGCCGCGCCTTTGAGGGCGCAACGGAAGGAATCTCATCAAGATGGGGACAAATCCGACTTTTTGAGATCAGGCCGGTATGATCGAGGCATGGCTGTGGGTGAACGTTTATCGATGGCTGCGAATTTGCCGGTCAAGGCGCTTAACGCGGGGCTGTTTATTTCCCCGGGAATGGGTATTCATCCGGATCGAGTGATTGATTCACACGAGTTGATTCTGGTGCGGACAGGGTGTTTGTGGATTTCAGAAGGTAAGTGGGAGTTCATGGTGAAGGCCGGGCAGACATTGATTCTCTTCCCGGGAAGAAGGCACAAAGGGACGCAGGAATACCTCTCGGACTTGTCGTTTTACTGGGTTCACTTTCAGATGATGGGCATCAAGGGAGCCTGCAGGGAAGTGAAGATTGAGCAGTCGACTTCGCCGGGAAACCCTGATCGGATCAAAGGGCTTTTCCATCAATTGCTTAGCGATCAAAAGGCCGGGCGGGCCGACGCACTATGCAGCGATCTGCTGGTGATGCTGATGCTTGCGGAGGTGGGTGCCAGTCATCAGGTGAGAGACGAATCCGCCCATGCTGCGGGGGTGGTGGCGCAGGCGGAGGCATGGGTGGATGCGAACTTTCACCTGCCGGTTTCCGCGGGTGATGTGGCGGATGCGATGGGATACAACATCGATTACCTGAGCCGGATTTTTCGCAGGCATCATGGCCAGGGTTTAACGCAGTACCTGCAATTCAGGCGGTTACGTGAGGTGGCCGGGGCGCTTCGCGATACGACGCTGCCGCTGAAGCAGATCGCGCTGAGGTGCGGATTCGTGGATGCGGCGTATATGCGGCGGTTGTTTGTGCGGCAGAAAGGCGTGACGCCGGGCGTGTACCGGAAGGCGCACAGCAGGGTGCATGTGAATGTGAGGTGATGGAATTTGTGGCGTTGTGCGAGCGAAAAGAAGACATGCTTACGAAGATGAGAGCATGAGCGGGTGGTGAGCGAATCAGCCGATAAGGGGGCGGTTGAGCTCGGTGCGCCAGGTGGTGGGGTCTGGGTTGGCTTCGGGGCCGATGATGTAGTTTTCCCAGAGGTTGGGGCCGTGCTTGCGGTTTTGCGCCTTGATCCAGGTGTTGAGCTGGGACCAGGCGGAGGGGATGCCGTCGTAGTTGCCCTGATAGACGATCCGGGCAACGGTGCCCGCGGGGAGCTGGCTGGGTTTTACGCGGCCCAGGGGTTTGCAGGGGCTGGTGACAGGGACGCCGAGTTCAAAGTCGAAGATGTTTGGGACAAGGCGCAGGTGATGGGTGAACCATGGGCCGGCGAGGGCGATGCCCTGCTCGGCGAGGGCGATCATCAGTTCCTTATGGGCGGGGCCCATTTCCGAGCGCAATTCGCTGCGGGGAATGACCAGATGGATAACGGCGGTATTGATGGCTGCGGTACGGACGATTTGTGGTTTCTCGATCATGGCGGTCACCAGAGTTACGAATGTGAGGGCCGTGTGAGTGCGGAACGTGGTGAGATTTATACACCGGTGTGGCCGAATCCGCCTGTGCCTCTGGCGGAATCCGGCAGCGTGTCGGTTTCCTGCCACTCCACCAGGGGGACGGGGACGATGAGCATCTGGGCGATTCGCATGCCGCGGGTGACGGTGAATGCGGCCTGGCCGTGGTTGATGAGGGGGACTTTTACTTCGCCTCGGTAGTCGGCATCGATGGTGCCTGGGGTGTTGGGCATGGAAATGCCATTTTTAACCGCGAGGCCCGAGCGCGGGCGGACCTGGGCTTCGTAACCGTCAGGCACGGCGATGGAGAAGCCGCATGGGATAAGGGCGATTTTGCCTGGCTCGATGGTGACCGGGGCGTCCGCAGGGACGGCGGCGCAGAGGTCCATGCCGGCGGCGTGGGCAGTCTGGTACGCCGGGAGGGGGACGTCGGTGTTGCCGGGGAGGCGTTTGATTGCGACCAAGATCGTTGGACGGTTTGAGGGCATGTGTTTTTTGGGGCTGGGGTCTAGGGGCTGGGGTCTGGTCAGAGGGAACGGGGGATCTGGAAGTCTTTGGGATTTTCCGGCTGGACCCGGAACCCAAGACCCTGGACCCTTCCTTTGGTTCACGGCAGTTCGGGGCGGCGTTTGCCCCAGAGGAAGTCGTCGGATTGGAGGCCCAGGACCTGGTAGCGGATGAGCTGGAGGGCGGCTTTGGTGGCGCGGTCGCGGATGGTTTCGCGGTCGCCGGCGAGGGCCAGGAGCCATGCGTCGGTGAGGGTGGCGCCGTTTTTGTGGGTGGCGATGGCGACCCAGACGGTGCCGACGGGTTTGTCGGGGGTGCCGCCGTCGGGGCCGGCGATGCCGGTGGTGGAGACGGCGTAGGAGGAACCGGAGCGCTTGAGGGCGTTTAGGGCCATGGCTTTGGCGACGGTCTGGCTGACGGCGCCGTGGTTGCGGATGGCTTCAGGATCGACGCCGAGGTCGGCTTTGAGGTCGTTGTGATAGGTGATGAATCCGCCTCGGAAGACGCCGGAGGAGCCGGAGACGGAGGTGATGGCTTCGGCGACCATGCCGCCGGTGCAGCTTTCAGCAGTGGCGAGGGTGAGGCCGCGGTCTTTGAGGAGGTTGACCACGGTTTCCTGGATGCGGGTGTCGTTCCGGCTGTAGACGAAAGCGCCGAGCTTGGATTCCACCTGAGCGATGGTGTCGTCCAATTGGTGACGGGCGACCTTGGGATCGGGAAATTCGCTGCGGACGCGCACGGAGACAACGCCGTCGGCGACGGTGGTGCCGACGATGGGGTTGCGGGTGCGGTCCATCAAGGCCGGGCCGAGGCATTCTGCAAGCTGGCTTTCGCCCTGGCCGAAGGTGTTGATCTTGGCAGTGAGGATGGTGTTGGCCGAACCGGCCAGAGATTGGATGACGGGCTTGATGGAGGTGGCGAACATCACCTTCATTTCAGAGGGGACGCCGGGCATGATGTAGATGGTGGCGAGGCCGACTTTGGCGATGATGCCCGGTGCGGTGCCGCAGGAGTTGGGGATCATGGTGGAGCCGGTGGGGTGCATGGCCTGGACTTTGTTTTTATCGGGCATGGTGCGGCCGCGGCGGGTGTACATGGCGCGGATCTGGTCGAGGCTGATGGGGTCCAGGACGAGGGGCTTGCCCATGGCGTCGGAGAGGGCGTCGCGGGTGAGGTCGTCCTCGGTGGGGCCAAGGCCGCCTGAGATGAGGATGAGGCTGGTGCGCTGGCTGGCGAGCTTGATGGCCTCGGCGATGGCGATACGGTCGTCGGCGACGGTGTGGTGATAGAGGGTGAAGATGCCCAGGGAGATGAGCTCCTGGCTCAGGAAGGCGCTGTTGGTGTCGATGGTCTGGCCCAGGACCAGTTCGTCGCCGATGGAAAGGATGATGGCACGGTTGTGGGACGCTGGCGCGGGGGAGGAGGTGGTCATGGGGGGATTTTACATTGTGGTGGGAAATTGAGCAGGGTAAAAGCATTTGCCGGTGGTTCACGCACCCGGGATGCCGAGAGATCATCCGGGGCTACCCGGCTATAATCCCCGACATGTCAAACACTCCGATACTTCTGGACGGTAAACGCGTTTCTCAGGAACTCCTGACGGCCCTTGCGGCCCGGGTGGAAAAACTCAAGGAAAAAACCGGCGTGCAGGCGTGCCTGGCGACGGTGCTGGTGGGGGAAGACCCGGCCTCGGCAACCTACGTGGGGATGAAGGTCAAGCGGTGCGCGGCGGTGGGGATCAAGTCCATCCGGGTGGACATTCCCGGGAACGTGACCACCAGCTACCTGGTGCATGAGATCCAGAAACTGGCGCATGATCCGAACATTCACGGCATTCTGCTGCAGCACCCGGTGCCGCATCAGATCGATGAGCGGGCCGCGTTTGAGGCCATCAGCGGGGCCAAAGACGTCGACGGCGTGACCATCCACAGCTTCGGAGCGATGTCGTTTGGCCTGACGGGGTTTGGCTCCTGCACGCCGGCGGGCATCATGCGTCTGCTGGAGGCGTACAACGTGCCGCTTAAAGGCAAGCAGGCGGTGGTGATCGGACGGAGCGCGATCCTGGGCAAGCCGATGGCGATGATGCTGCTGGCCAAAGATGCGACGGTGACGATCTGCCACTCCAAGACGGTGGATTTGCCGAGCATCGTGCGCCAAGCGGATATCGTGGTGGCGGCGCTGGGCAAAGCGGAATTTGTGAAGGGGGATTGGATCAAGCCCGGCGCGGTGGTGGTGGACGCGGGGTATTCCGAGAATAAAGGTGATGTCGAGTACGCCGGGGCGAGCGCCAAAGCGTCAATGATTACCCCGGTGCCAGGCGGCGTGGGGCCGATGACGATCGCCATGCTGCTGGAGCAGACGGTGATCGCCGCGGGCCGGCAGTTGGGCGTGGAGGCTTAACCGATGAGCCAATTCAGTACACCTGGGTATGACATCCAACGGCCGACAGGGGTTTGCGCGTACACCGGGCGCAAGCTGGAACCGGGGGAGCAGTACATCGCCGCATTGCTGGAACTGACGGAAGCGCAGCAGAAGGAACAAGGCCTGGCAGCGGGAACACTTGGCTTTAAACGGCTGGATGTGTCCCTGGAAGTGTGGAAAGAGGGTAAGCGGCCCGACGGCATGTTTTCATATTGGAAGTCCACGGTTCAACACCCCAACCAGAAGAAGAAAGTGTTCGTGGACGATGAGGTTCTGCTGACTTTGTTTAAGCGGCTGGCTGATGATTCGCAGCAGCAGAGGCAGGGGTTCAGATTTGTGCTGGCGCTGGTGCTGATGCGCAAGAAGCTTTTGCGCTACGAAGGCCAAACCACGAAAGATGTGGAAGTGACTGACGCGGAAGGCAACAAGACCATCAAGACCCAGGAATGGTGGGATATGCTTCCCAAAGGGGAGGACAAGCCCTATGCCGTGCTGAACCCGCAAATGGATGAGGCGCAGATCCGGGAAGTGACGCAGCAGCTTGGAGAGATTCTCGAAGGGCAGGTTTGAGGAAGAAATTGCGAATTATGAGTTATGAATTGAAGGGTTGGAAAAGCGGGGTTTTGCATGCGGTATTTGAAGGTTGCGTTGGTTGCAGCGGGTTTGATGATGCTGGGCGGGCTGGCGGGGTGTGACACGTTTGGGCCGCAGACGACGGATGATGTGGTGGATACCCGGCCGGTGCCCAGCTATGCGGAGATTTACGAGAAATACAACGCGCGGGCCGGGAAGGTGAGCAAGCTCTGGGCGCGGGCCATCGTGGAGATGGAATATTTTGACGAGGAAAAACAGGCAAAGAAATTCGAGCAGGGGGAAGGGCATCTGCTTCTGCTCAAGCCCGACTGGGTGGCCCTTTCGATGGGCAAGCAAGGGTACACGTTCCTTTGGGCCGGGCGAAACCCGACGGAATACTGGCTGTTTGTACTGGGTGACGACAAGCGGGCGTATCGCGGGCGGGTGGCGCTTATTGGCAAGCCGGGGACCAAGTCGCTGGGCCTGCCGATATCGCTGGACCAGATGATGCTGCTTTCGGGTTTGGAAGAAATGCCGGAGCAACCGGGTGATACATCCGCTGCGGTGGCCTGGGAAAAGGGGCTATTGCGCGTGGAACTGCCGGGCAAGGGCGTGGACATGCTGATTGACCCGGAGACATGGCTGGCGAGGGAGATCCGGGTGTACCAGGGGCCGAAGGTACGGGTGATGAGCACGCTTTCGCGCCCGGATACGGTGACGATCAATAACCAGCCGCCTGGCGCTTTTCCGACGGTGCAGACGAATGTCAAGATCACTTATCCGGGGAAGGGTGACACGCTGACGTTGTTTTTATCCGGGCTGACGGACGGGGAAGAGGACGAGAAGATCAAGGCGGCGGTGTTTGATTTTCAGACTTTGGTGAAGCTGCTGAAGCCTGGGCGGGTGGTGGAACTGGATGCCGGGGGGCAGTGATATTGGCATCCAAAGAGCTGGATTTTGTGGGTTAACACTACGCTATAACCGTGACGCGATTCCAGTTCGAGGGCTTACGCGCTGGGAAGCGCTACGACCCTGGCTGTTATAAAACCGGGCCCTTGGCCCTTAAGAAAAAGCGCAAATGAAGAAACAGAACACCCTCCCCCTAACCCTGAGGGCTGATCATTCCTCAAGTTTTGAAATGAGCGTTGGATGCGCAGAAGCGAAGAGGAAGAGTTTTACCGCGAAGGCGCGAAGACGCGAAGTTATGAGGCGGAAAAAGCGGGATTGGGAAAGGGCGAAGACAAAGGCAGACGGAGTTAGGTCGTTACGGGGTGGCTGGCGTGGACGTGGGCGCGTGCAAGAGCTTTTTTTAAATGTTTCAAACCCAGGGTGGCGCATGAATACATTACCCTGGGCTTGTTTATCGCGTTCAGCGAATAGACAAGACGCCGACTGTAATTCCCGAGCTCGCTTGCATGTCTTCCAAAGACTTGGGGAATGATCAGCCCAAAGGGAGAGGGGATTGGAAAGATATGCTCTCGCGGACGCGTAGATACCGGCGCTCTAGTTCCAGAGGGGGCTGTTCCACGGTATAGACCTCGCAATTTCGGGAAGGAAGCGGGAAAAACCCTATGGGGTGGGAACTGTTGTGGGTGTAAAGTGGTCTTAAGTAAGAGGTTCGGCTTTTTTGATCGACTCCCATAGGTCACTTAGTTTCTGGCTGGGGGGCCGAGATTTCATAAAGCAGGCAAGATCGCACCGTGTCTGTGCGTTGGTGGTTTGTAGACCCTACGTGAGCTGGGCCAGTTTGGTTTTTCCCAGCAGGACAAGGAGTGCGATATGAGTCACGATGCGATTCACCGTGTGATTTCCCGGGCGTGTGTCGATAAGCCGTTCCGGGCGTTACTGCTGTCTGACCCGAGCAAGGCGTTGGAGACGGAAGGGATTGAATTACCGCCGGGCGTGAACTTTGTGGTGCATGAAGCGCCGGACGACACGCTGATGCTGGTGCTGCCGGGCGAGGGTGTGGTGGAGAGATTCGACAAGGTGGCCAGGCTTCCGACGGGCCGGGTGGAGGGGTTGCCCAAAAACCTGGACATGGCGTGGAAGGGATCGATGTTGATCGTGAGCGGGGAGCTTTCGACGGAGAGCGGGGCTTTTCTTAAGCGGGAATTGCTCAAGGCGTTTTCGGATATCGACCTTTACATGGCCGGCGTGACGTTCATGGGGTCCGGCGGATTGTCAGCGCTTTTGGTTGGGCTCAAGCATCTGGTGGAGCACAATGCGACGATTCGGATCGTGAATCCATCGCCGGTGGTGGTGTCGGTCATGGACATCTCCGGATTTTCGGATATGTTTGAAGTGCTCCAAATTGAAGAGAGCGGGCCGCCGAACCCGACTCAAATGTTTGGGGACAAAGTTTTCCCTCAGACGGAATTCAAGCCATCGGCTAACATTGACATTCCGATTGCGTAGAAACAAACCTTTTAATGGGTGATCCATGAGTAAAAAGCCTTCGTTTTTCAACTCGATTTCCAAGTATTTCGGTGACTACCTCACTTCGATGGGCGCCAAGGGTCCGTTTGGTCAGCTTTTGCTGAAGGCAACGCGGGAACCGGGTCTTAAGAAGAAGTTGATCGATAGCCCGGAAACCACGCTGGCCGAAGCGGGTGTGAAGCTACCCAAGGGCACCAAGGTTACGATCCTTGAAAACACGGACAAGGTCATTCACATTGTTCTGCCGCCTCTGGTGGACTCAGACGAACAGAAAGGCGCCTAATACATGAAAACAGACCCTATCAAGCAAGTGATTATCCGTGCGTGCACGGATGCTGAATTTCGGGCCCGGCTGGTGAAGGACCCGATTGCCACAGTGAAGGAAGAAGGCCTGGAAGTGCCCCCCGGCGTGAAGCTGGTGATCCACGAAAGCTCGGACGACTCCATGCTGGTGGTGTTGCCCGGACAGGAAGCCGTGGAGTGGGTGGACAAGCGCAACAAGCTGCCTTCCGGCATCGTCAAAGATGTGCCCGAAGGCCTGACGCTGGTGTGGCAGGGCCACACGCTGACCGCTGTAGGCCGTATCGACGGCAAGACGGCGCAGGCTGTGAAGCGCGAACTGCAGAAGGCGTTCACGGACATCGACCTTGAGATGAACCATGTGGAGTTTTTGAGCTCCGCAGGTTTGTCGGCGCTGCTTGCCGGCCAGAAGCATCTGGCGGAGCACGGCGCGGCGATCCGTCTGGTGAACGTGCCCGAAGAAGTGCGCAATGTGCTGGACCTGGCCGGGTTCAGCGATATGTTTGAGATCACGGATATGTCGGAACTGGAACTGCCGCCTTCGGCGTTCTATGGGCCGACGTTCTGATCCTGGATTTTGCGAAACGATCAAGAGAGCCGGGCCCTGCGAGGGGCCCGGCTTTTTTGTGAAGACGGGTCTGGGGTCTGGTCAGAGGGGGGGGATGTTAGATGTATCAAGTTAGATGTTAGATGTTTTTCAGAGGGAATCGGAGAGGTGGGGGTGGCATTATCTTGTTGCGCTCAGGTTGATCCAACGGACTGTCGGATTACGGCGAAGACGCCTAATCCGATCTATGGCAAGCTCAGACGAAGACGCGGGTGACGGCTTCGCAGAACTCGGTTTCGATTTGTTTGGCGGCTTCGACGCGCTGCGTGTTTGAGAAGCCGGGGGGAAAGTCCAGAAGGTAGAGGGCGAGATTGACCCGGGTGTTTCCGATGGTGTACGCGAGGACGACCCTGGGGAGGCCGTTGTTGTCGGGGTTGATGCCGATGAAGCCGGGCTTACAGACGACCTGCCGATAGCGGAGGCCTTCAATGATGACGCACTTGTGGGCGGGGTCCAGAACGACGACGCCGACGTCGAAGGGCTCTGTGCGGTATGGGCTGGTGGGAGCGGTGTGGTTCTGGATGAGGATGGTGTGGGTTTTAAGGTCCGGGGTGGCGCCAAAGGGGGCGTACTTGCGCAGGGGGAGCAGGGTGGCGAGCCGGGGTTTGATGCGGTCTTCCGAGGTGGAGAGGATGCGGGTGCCGAGAATCATGAGGCCGATATGGCCGGCGAGGAAGAAGGGAACCAGGAAGCCGGTGACCCAGGGATAGATGCCGAAGATGGCCAGCACGAGGGCAAGCGCGGCCAGGGGGAGGCAAAGCCAAGCGGTGTTCAAGAAGCAGGGAGCGTGCCACCAGCCCGCCATGGCGCGGCTGACGAGGGCATGGCCGTTGGGGTCGGCGGGGTACCAGAGAGAGGGGTTGGCGGTGTTTGGGGCTGCGCGGTTGATGACGCTGCAACTGTGCCGGCAGAGCGGGTCTGTGAAGTCCCCTGTGGGTTCATAGTCTGCAAGCATCGCGGCGATGTGGGAAGGGTGGCTCATCGGAAGTCCCGGGAAGTGTTACGCGGGAGTATAACGCGTGGGTTTAGTTTGACGATTTGAGCAACCAAACTACAATCCGAGGCCTGCCGATTCCCTGAGTCGAGTCGGCTCATTTTCACATTTGCCTGAGGGGTTTACATGTCACGTTTTTCAACTGCCCGGAAGTCATTTTGGGGTTTATCCGCTGCGGGGTTGTCGCTGGTGATGGGGTCTGCTGTGTTTGCCCAGGCCAAGGCGCCGGCGCCCGTATTGAAACCCGCAGTGGCGGCGGAGGCGGAAGAATTCAAAGCGGAATCGGGCTGGAAGATTTTGAAGATCGGGGAAGGGAACTACTCCGTCGACATCATCGGGTTTGGCCATATCGGCAATGAGCGGTTTTTATCGTTGCCTGCGGATGCCAAAGCCGCCAGCGCGTATCTGGATGTGCAGGTGCCCGAAGCGGGGCCGTACAAGCTGTGGGTGCGGTATGAATATCCAGCGTTTACCGAGACGCGATTCAAAGCGGTGGTGGAGCAGGGGGGCAAGGTGGTGGCGGAGAAGGTGCTGGGCATGAAGGACAGCCCGAAGCTGCAGTTTAATAATCCTGAACTGGTGCCTCAGTACGATCCGCCTTGGGGCCCGGAAGGTGTGTTTGAAGAGCCGATGGATGTGCCTGGGCTGGCCAAGGGGCCGGCGCGGATCCGGCTGGTGGGCGTGGAGCAGCCGCAGATTCCGGGTGTGAGCGCCAACCGGAACATCGACCTGATTTATCTGACGAGCGATGTTGCTCCTTTTTCAACCAAGAACGAGGCCGGCAAGAGCGTGCCCAACAAGGATTCCTGGTACTACATCGGCGGCGGGCCGGGTGCGCTTTATCCGATTTTGAACGCCTACCGGGATACACGCGGCGCACGCTGGGAAGCACGGATCACCAATAAGGGAACGGCTCCGACCAAGGGCGGGACGATCAAGTACACCTACAACCGCGGGCCGTGGTATGTGAATGAAAAGGTGGATGCGATCAACCTGGAGCCGGGACAGACCAGCGACTGGCTGGGGCTGAACAACCAGGATACGTGTCACTATGGGGCGGTGTCGTTTGCCTTGCCCGCGGTGAAAGCCGCGGGGGCCAAAGCGGGAGACAAGCCCGACCGGCCTCAGATTGAGGTGGAGATCCGGCCGGTGGGCGGGGGCAAGAGCTATAAGTTCACGGATGATGACGCCGTGTTGGTTTATGTGCCGGCTTACCCGGGCTTCGGCGATGAGCCGGTGGCGGTGCTGGACAAGGTGAAGGCCGTGACGCAGTACGTCAAGAGCAAGCCGGCGCCGGGCCGGGAGCCCAAGGAGCCGCTGGCGTTTGGCGGATGGATGCCTATTTCCGGTGAAACGGATTACGGCCGGGCTTATGGAGACCTTTACAAGACGATGGGTTTCCGGGCGTTTCCGCTGGCGATTCCAAAGCCGGAGGAGGCGATGAAGTCCATGGGTCTGCCGTTTAACGTGAGCGCGCAGGCGATGGGCTATCGGCAGCCGCCTACGGATGAGAACATCAGCAAGGCCAAGGCAGCGTTTGAGAAGAACGGTCTGCTGCCTTATCTGAGGTTCTTTGATTATGGCGATGAGATTCATTTTTCAGAGTGGATCGCGACGGCGATGGGCAATAAGCCGCTGGCTCCGCTTTGGGGTGAGTGGCTCAAGGCGCACCGGCCGGGATACAAGCCGGAGGAATACTGGCTGGCCGGGTGGGGCCACGTGGACGCGGCCAAGCTGAAGCCGGACTCCACGGCGGCGAGCGCGAAGGAGAATCCCAAGCTGTATGTAGACTCCGTGGAGTTTTATGAAGACCTGGCCTACAACTGGGTTTCCAAGCAGGCCAAGGAAGTGAAGGCGCAACTGGGCCAGCAGGTGCTGGCCGGCGCCAACTATGCGGCGCACCCGTTCTACTACCCCACGGTGCCGATGTATGTGACGTGGTTCCGCAAAGGCGCGGCGGACTACGGCCGGCACAGCGAATACTTCTGGCAGGTGGGCCAGGCGGGGCCGATGATCAACGGCTACATCGTGGAACTGTTTCGGTGCGGCATGCGGCACAATCCGAACGGGTTCATTCGTCAATACACCATGCCGCATGCGCCGGGTAACACAGAACCCAGCTTCCTGCGCACGGCGTTCACTCACCTGGCGCATGGCGCCAACGGGCTGGACTATTTCGGCATCGGGCTCAACGAGACATTCACGGAAAACCATATCGACCACCGGGCCAATGAGCGGTTTAAGTCCATCCGGGACATCAACTACTCGCTGGGCATGGTTGATGATGTGTGGGCGAAGTCCAAGGCTGTGCCGAGCCAGGCAGCGATTCTGGTTTCATACTCCACCGAGCTTTGGGACCTGGCCCCAGTGGCGCAGGACAAGGCGGGGCACTCCATGTTCTCCGCAGGCTTCAGGGGGATGCGCCTGAACTACCACATCGACCGGGTGGGGCTGTGGAAGGCGACGACGTTCGCCGGCGTGACGCCGGACCTGCTGGTGGAAGAGGACATGAATGCCAAGGACCTGGCGGGATACAAAGTGCTTTTTGTGGTGGGCGACTGCCTGCCGGTGGGCATGGAAAAGCCGCTGGAAGCCTGGGTGCAGGCAGGCGGCACGCTGGTGGCCACATCCGGCGTGGGCACGTACGGGAAGTACCGTGAGGCCAACCCGGGCATGCAGGCGCTGGTGGGCATTGCTTCGCGCAAACTGCAGGAGCGCGACACCTTCATGCGCCCGATGCAGGATCTGCAATTCATGAAACCCAGCGCCCAGGTAAAGGGCGAAGGTTTTGAATTTCCCGTGCTTGGCAATGTGGAACGGATCACCCCGGCCGCAGGCGCCAAGACGGTGGCGAAGTTCGACGACGGCACACCGGCGATCATTGAACGCCCGGTGGGCAAGGGCAAGGTGATTTTCATCGCCGCTGAGCCGGGTGCGTCGTTCTTCTGGTCGGCGCTGCAGCCCAACATCGTGCCGGATCGTGCGGACCACACCCATCGGGCCCCGCAAAACTGGGACAAGGGCGTCGCCACACTGGTGAAGCAGATCCTGAAGACCGCGGGCGCGACCCCTGTTGTGGAAGCGAGCCTGCCCAACATCGATGCGCGGCTGATCGCTGGACCCAAGACCTACATTCTGCCGGTGGCCAACTACAGCGAGAAGATCGATCAGGCGTGCACGCTGACGGTGAGCATCGCCGAACCGGTGGCAGATGTGACAGCCAGCTACAACGGCAAGCTTTCCTTCAAGCAGGAAGCGGGCAAGGTGGTGATTCAGGTGCCTAAGCTGGGGTACGGCGAAATGGTGAGGATCAATCTGAAGTAGAAGGGCTCAGGGTCTGGGGCTCAGGGTCTGGTCAAAGGGAGGAAGGGCATGCCATGCGCTGGCTTGGGGTGTCGCGTGGGTGTGGGCGCGCGCAAAGCCCTGAGTTTACAGACCTACAGTGTGCCGCCCAAATCAGAGGCGTTGTCGTTGTCGGATTTATGCGATAATGCTGGGTTGCATGTTGATGCTTGCGGCTATCTCGATGGCGGATGTGGGCGTAAAGGTGCTTGGCGCCGGCGTATTGGCGGCGTTTGTCACGACCATCGCCTACATCCATGACCCCAAGCTGAAGATGCTTGTGTTCTCCATGCCGATTCCCTTCAGTTGCGCCTACCTGGTGACGGGGAGCCCGATCGATACCACCAACATGGTGGGCATTGTGCTGGTGACGCTGTATCACTGGGTGGTTTATGGCATGGTGATGCGCCTGAAGCTGCCGCTGGCGGTGGGCATTGCGACAGGCGTGTTGGGATATATCGGTTTCGCGTGGCTGTGCAAGGGCTCGGCGCAGATGATTCCGCTGACGGTGGCGTCGGTGATCGTGCTGCTGATGTGGGGGGCGTCCATGGTGTTTTACCGGGGCGTGCAGGAAGAGGGGCACCGGAGCCGGTCTCCCTGGTATGTGAAGATGCCGCTGGTGTTTGTGATCGCGCTTTGCATCTACAGCATCACCGGTTTGCTGGCCGGCGCGGTGACGACATTTCCGTATGCCGGGGTGTTCACCAGCTACGAGATGCGCAAGAGTCTCAGGACGCTGGCCGGGCAGTACATGGTGAACAACCTGAGCTTTATTTTGATGTTTGTGGCCATCGCGGCGGCGGAGCATCAGCACTGGTCGCGGCCAATCTCGCTACTGACGGGGTGGGTGGCGATGATCGTGACGATCTGGATTATCTATGGGCTGGGGTGGGGGGCGCCTAAGAAGCTGACGGTTCCCAAGCCGCAGGGCGCGTGAG
>CAZIWA010000025.1:46599-50293 GCA_964542875.1 uncultured Phycisphaeraceae bacterium | reverse complement strand
CCAGCGCCGCTGGCAAGATCGACACGGCTTCGGCCCTGTTCGGTTACACCTCGGCTGACTTCTAAATCAACCGGAGTCGCAAGACTCCTTTGATTCCATCTGTAAAACCACGCCAGAGCCCCCCGAGGGGCTCTGGTTTTTGTTTCATCCTGCGGAAACCGGCTCCGCCCCCCTAGCCACACCCACCCAAGACAAGTATCGTGACGCAGGCTCCCTCAAGGTTCCTCACCCATCAACCGGGACACCCTCCATGAAACTCTACCGCACAAAAAAAGGCCTCGTCGTTGAACTCAAGCCAAACGACTTTCGTCTGCTCAAGGCCAATATCGATGACGTCATCAACAAGCCCAGCCTGGCCAAAAAAGCCACCATCAAAACCAAGGCCCCAAAACCCACAGACCTCCTGCCTCCCGTAGGCACCCAGGAAATCTGGGCCGCAGGCGTCACTTACTACCGAAGCAGAAACGCCCGGATGGAAGAATCCAAAGCCGCTGGCGGCGGCGACTTCTACTCCAAAGTCTACGACGCAGACCGGCCGGAACTCTTCTTCAAAGCACCTCCCTACCGCGTCTCCGGCCCCGGCCAGAAAGTCCGGATCCGTGCCGATTCCAAGTGGAACGTCCCTGAGCCGGAGCTCACCCTCGTCATCAACAAATCCGGCAAAATCGTCGGCTACACCATCGGCAACGACATGTCTTCCCGTGATATCGAAGGTGAAAACCCTCTCTACTTGCCCCAGGCCAAATCCTATGACGGCAGTTGCGCCATCGGCCCTTGCCTCCTGATCACGGATAAACCGCTTCCTCCTGAAACCCAGATCCTCATCGACATTAAACGCACCGGGCAAAGCGTCTTCACTGGCGAAACCACCCTCGCCCAGATCAAGCGTCCCCTCCCATCGCTGGTCGAATTCCTCTACCGCGAAACCACCTTCCCCTCCGGTGCATTCCTGCTCACCGGCACCGGCATCGTCCCCGATGCACCCTTCACCCTGGCCAAAGGCGATGTGATAAGCATCACCATTCCACCCATTGGGACGCTCACCAATAAAGTCTCCTAAGCTCATTCAGCGAATCTCTCACCAGACCCTAGACCCCACCCCCAGACCCTCCCCATGACCCTCCACGGCAAAATCTTCATCGGCGCAGCCCTTTCCACCGGCTCCGGCAAAACCCAGAAACCCACCAGCCCGCTGAATAAGCAGCCGCTCGAACCCGGCTTCTACCAGGCCGATCAAGCCCAGGTAGACGCGGCCCTGGAGCTTGCCGAAAGCGCATTCCAAACCCTGCGTAACACGCCAGGCTCCAAACGCGCCGACTTCCTGGAAAACATCGCCGGCGAAATCATGGCTCTCGGCGATGCTCTTTTGGACCGGGCCAACCTTGAAACCGGGCTCCCCAAAGACCGGCTCACCGGCGAACGCGGCCGAACCGTCGGCCAGCTCAAGATGTTTGCCGGACTGTTGCGTGAAGGCTCATGGGTTGATGCCCGCATCGATACCGCGCAGCCTGACCGCAAACCCATCCCCAAAGTCGATCTACGCCGCATGCTCGTCCCGATTGGCCCCGTTGTGGTCTTTGGGTCATCCAACTTTCCCCTGGCCTTCTCCGTTGCAGGTGGCGACAGCGCCAGCGCCCTGGCCGCAGGTTGCCCCATCATCGTCAAGGCGCATAGCGCTCACCCTGGCACCGCGGAAATGGTGGCAGGCGCTGTCAGGGCCGCCGTCATCGCCTCGGGGCTTCCCGAAGGCACCTTCAGCATGATCCATGGCTCGGGGCGCACCATCGGTACCGCGCTGGCCAGGCACCCCCACACCCGCGCAATCGGGTTCACCGGCTCCCGGGAAGCGGGCCGCGCCCTCTTTGATGCCGCCTCCAGCCGCCCCAGCCCCATTCCCGTCTTCGCGGAGATGGCCAGCCTCAATCCCGTCTTCCTGCTTCCTGGCGCAATGAAAGAGCGCGCCGCGAAAATCGCCGAAGGCCTCAAAGGTTCCTTCACCCTCGGCGTCGGCCAGTTCTGCACCAAACCCGGGCTGGTGTTCACCATTGAAGGCGCCGACCTGGAAACCTTCCGTCAGACCTTCATCCCCGGCGTCGAAGCCGCAGCCCCCGGCACCATGCTCCACCCAGGCATCTGCGAAGCCTTCCATGGCGGGCTCGCCCACGTCACCAAAACGCCCGGCGTCACCCTTCTTGCCGCCTCCAAACAAACCGCATCGCAGGCCCAGACACAGGCTCAGCCCATCGCCCTCCAGACCTCAGGCGAAAACTTCCTCAAGCATCCGCAACTCGCCGAGGAAGTCTTCGGCCCATTCACGCTCATCGTCACCGTTAAAAACCTTCCCGAGCTCTGCGCAATCGCTAAAACCCTCGAAGGCCAGCTCACCGCCACCATTCATGGCACTGCCGATGATCTCGCCGACGCCACCGGCCTGCTTGAAACTCTCGAACGCAAAGCCGGCCGCCTCATCTACAACGGCTTCCCCACCGGCGTGGAAGTCTGCCCTTCCATGCAACACGGCGGCCCTTACCCCGCCACCACCGACTCACGCTTCACCTCCGTCGGGACCGCCTCCATCGCCCGCTGGGTCCGGCCCGTGAGCTATCAAAGCTTTCCGCAAGACCGCCTGCCCGATGAACTCAAAGACACCAACCCGCTCAAGATCCGCCGCATCGTCGACGGGCAACACCAGTAACTCCCCGTCTAACATCAACCTGCACGCACGATCTGCCAAAGCTACGGTAAGCGGGCATTGATTTTCAACACCCTGCCGAGAGGTCGTTCAAAACGTAAACGGCAGTTCTTCTACAGGCATCACAATTCCGTAAAAGCGTGCGCTCACGTTGCCGCCGCTTCCGTCGAGCCGGACAAAATTATTCGACTGCTGATTCGCATGGGGAATCAGGTAAGGCCATCCCCAGAACGGATTGTTCACATCGGTCCCCGGCGCGCCGTGGCCCTGCATGGCTGCCAGCGAAGGCCCGTTGGAAGCGCCGATCGCATCCACTCGCTGGGTAAATTCCATCAGCATGGCCTGGTTGTCTGTCTTCGTGCTTCCTGGCCGCCTGGGTTCAAACCAGATCTGGTTATACCCCCCGACATTCTGCACACGCGTCCGGCTCATCGACATGGTCAATGAGTACGACCGCGGCGTCACCCAACCGTCCCCGCGCGCGCTTTCCGGCACGCCAGGCGGCAGCGCCTGATTCTTCCACCGTGGATTAATAAATTCCACGATCCCGTCTTTCTTGTTCTGCTTCTCCACCGTCCAGCCCGTGAAAAACGGCGTCTGCGAAAGAAGCTCATAAGGATCGCCAGACCCATAGCTCACCGCCGACGGGCACGCGAAAATCGTCCGCGGCCGGACCACGCCATTGCCCCATGTCGCATTCCACGCGCTGGTGTTGTGCCAGGATTGCGGATTGATCAGCCCGGAGTATGAATCCAGATACCCCGCGCTCGCCAGCACCTCAAACGACATGTTGTTCTTGTAAGTCGTCGACGTCACCATCTCCGACATCGCCCAGGGCGAAAGATACGAAAAATCATTCACGTACTGAAAAGTCACCAGCGAAGTCTGCCTCATGCGCCCTTTGCACAGCGAGTCCCGCGCGTTCTCCCGTGCTTGATTCAAGCTCGGCAGCAAAAGCGCCAGCAAGATCGCGACAATCGACACCACCACCAGCAATTCAAT
>CAZIWA010000025.1:0-46499 GCA_964542875.1 uncultured Phycisphaeraceae bacterium | reverse complement strand
GCAGCAAAAGCGCCAGCAAGATCGCGACAATCGACACCACCACCAGCAATTCAATAAGAGAAAACCCCATGCGTCGCCTTGCCATCAACATAAAATCCCTCCGAATGGTTATGAGAAAGGAAGATCAGAAATAGTCTATTGAAGCATCAAACCAAATACAACAAAAATGAACTCAGGCGTATCTGTGGAGCAGTGGAAAAACGGAACGGGACAAGATGAAAAGCATGCGAGATGTCCGGATTGTAAGACCAGCCACAGAAACCATTTTTACCTTGATCTTTTTCTTCTACTTTCCGCCTCTTAACTTCGCGTCTTCGCGCCTTCGCGGTTAAAAATCCGTTCTTGGATTTTCACTTCCCCTCGGCTAATCCCACTCTGCCTTGCCCCTTTTACCTTATCCCTTTTACCTTTTACCTTTCTTCAAGCCGGTTCCTGCTGGCTCAGGCAGTGGAATGCCCCAAGCCCGACCACCAGAAACTCCGCCCGCACACCAATGACCTTGTGCTGGGGCATCGCATCTTGAATCGTCTTAAGCGCGACATCGTCGGACTTTTGCCCAAAGATCGGCACAAAAACGCCCTTGTTGGCGATCAGGAAATTCGCATAGCTCGCCGGCACCGGGTTCACCCCGCCTGGGCCAAAGCGATCCGCGGGAAAGTTGTATTGAATCGGATCAGGAACCGGCAGCGGAAGAACCGTGAGCTTCTCTCCATTTTGGTCTTTGGCCTTGGAAAGCGCCTGCCAGTTCTGGTCGAGCATATCAAAGTCAGGGTGGCCCTTAGGCGCCCGGATGCCCAAAACGGTTGTGGGATTCACGAACCGGGCGATGTCATCGATGTGCCCATCGGTATCATCTCCGATGATGCCGCCCGGCAGCCAGATCACATGGCTGGTGCCCAGCGCCTCGTGAACTTCGTTGATGATGGCTTCACGGGAAAGATGCGGGTTCCGGTTCTTGTTCAGCAGGCATTGCTCCGTGGTCATCACAGTGCCTTCGCCGTTGACCTCTATCGACCCGCCTTCCAGCGTCAGATCATGAATCCAGATCGGCGCGCGCTGATCCCGGGCGATGCGCTGGGGAATCACGTCGTCGGCGTCGCGGTTCTCGTATTTCCCGCCCCAGCCGTCAAAACGAAAGTCGTGCAGCGCCTTGTGAGGCAGGCCATCGGCATTGCCCGGCTTACGCGTCACATAGATCGGGCCGTAATCGCGGATCCATGAATCCACCGTCTCCCACCCACTGTCTTGAGTGGTCGCCAGTTCCACAAAAGGACGCATCTGGTTCATCAGGTCTTCAAACTGAGCCTGCGCCTTAACCAGGCACCCGGGCCATGTCTCTTCATTGTGCGGCGGCGTGAGCCACACCCGCGCCAGCGGCGCCCACTCCGCAGGCATGCGATACCCCAACTGGCGGGCTGTCTTGGCAGGCTGAACAAGGGTATGTGCGAAGTCTAAGCGTGGGTGCATGTCGTAAGCTCGCGCGAGGGAGTGAAAATCCATCCGGACCGATCACCGGCCCAAGGGGGAACAGTTTAGCGGCCCATCAAAAAACACGCCACGGGCTGGCCTCTGCAGCCGACCCGTGGCGGTCATGACTTCAAATGTTTCACTCAGGCACTTCGCCAATCAGCTTCAATACATAGTCGCCGACACTGTCGTACGTGTTTGGTGCCGTCTGATTGCTCACCGTCTTCGTCTGCTTGGGCGTCACGCTCACCACCCGGGTATATGTGCCGATCTTCACCGATGCGGCAAACCCGAACGGCCCGTCGCCAACCCCCGAGACAATCTTCAGCGACACCATGGTCAACGTCGGCGCTGAAACAAACGAATGACTGAAGCTCGGGGCCGTCGCCGCCACCGGTTTACCCGTCACCACAAACCCGCTTAGCACCAGCGCCGGGTTGAAGAAGTCTTCCGATACCGCAGGCAGCACCTGCCCGAGCACCGCATCGGACACGCCCACGCGCACGGCGCTGTCGGTAAACGCGCCCACCGTGATCACCCCCGCATTGCCCAGCAGGTTGAATGTGGAGTCATTCACTGTGCCCGACACGGTCGTGGCGCCAAGTGCAAGCGCCTTGCCGCTCACGCCGCCTGCCACGATGTACACATAGGTGTTGGTCAAGTCCCCCGCGACAGCGGATTTACCCGTCCCGTAACCGTTAACGCTGAACGTTCCAAGCTTATCGGCCTGTATGTAACCGTTTGTCACCTTCCCGGCCTTAAATGAGGCGACCGTGCCGAAGATCGACTTACTGGTGTCTTCATCAAAATGGCCGTTGGCCAGCAGCGTCAGATCCTCGGCCGCGTTCTTGATGGTGATAGACCCCACCGAATCATTGAAATGAACGGCTAACCCATCGACCGATCCGAACGTCAGTGCGCCTGCGGGCCCCATCACGCTCCAATCCGGCGCTTCCACGGTCCCGTTGCCGATCACCGCCCCGCCGATGCTGACCGGTCCCAGCGCCATGACATTTTTCGCCAGCCCGATGCCGGTGGTGCTCAAACTTCCGGAGTAATTCCCCGTCACCGTCAGGCTGCCGATGGAGCCTGCATTGATGACGCCACCCGACCAGCCTGCCGCCGTCACTGAACTCATTTTTCCATCGGCATTCAGGAATACGTTCGTGGCCTGCCCCACCTTGAAGGTGGTCAGGTTCCCGGCCGCGGAGATGGATGTGCGCTTGTTGATCACAATCGCCCATTCCTGCCCTGTTCCCGCGGTGATGGAACCCACATTGCCATCGATGATCCACACCGGCCCGACGCCTTCGCCCTTGCCGAGCACGCTGCCGGCGATCGTGGCGCTCTGCAGGGTCATGCCGTTCTTTGCAACGCCACCGCCGAAGAGGATCAGCCCGCCGGTGTAGTCGCCCCCGGTCACCACGCCCTTGTCGTTGCGGGTCCCCAGCACGCTCAGCGTGCCCAGCGATCCTGCATGGATCTCGCCAAAAGTCCAGTTGTTCACCGTGACGCTGCCGATCTTCCCGCTTGCGTGAAGATCAAAATTGGTGACCTGGGTCGCCTTGAATGAAGCCACATCGCCGAGGTTGGCTCCCAATGCGGAAACCTCCATCACCACGCCTTGCGCGTTGGCAAGCGTGAGGGTGCCTACGCCACCCTTGATTAACCAGTCCGGTGCGTCGTCCACGTTGTTTCCAACCGCAAGGCCGGCCACTTTCAGGCTCGCCAGCGATTGTGAACCCGCCTTGCTTGAAATACCGGTGATGTTCAAGTCGCCGGTGAAGTTGCCCGCAACATACGGCAGCACAGCGGTAGCCAACTGCCCGGTGATGCTGATCGTCCCCGCTTTGCCCGCGGAGATCATGCCGCCGATGTAGTTCACCGTGGTAAGTGTGCCCAGCGCGCCGTCCACATCGATAAAGACGTTGGAGGTTTGCCCGCCCTTGAAGCTTGTCAGATCACCTTTGGTCGTCACCATCAGCGCGTTCGACAGGCCACTGACGGTCAAGGAGCCAAAGCCCACGTTCGATGCCCAGGAGCCCAGCGCATCACCCTTCACCGTTGTGCTTTGCAGCTTGGAAGCGCCCAGGCTCCAGTTGCCCCGCGTTGTGCCCGCGACTGTGATGCTGGAAACCGTCTGTGTGGTCTTGGCGATAATCGGGTTGGTCAGGCTGATGTCGGCATCAAAATCACCGACCGCGGCCCCTCCCTTAACTCCCGTAATGGTCAGCGAGCCCAGCGCCGCGGCTTGGATCACATCATTCACCTTGTTGCCGTCAATCCAGTCCACAGCCTTGATGGAAGTGAGCGTCGCGCTGGTCGTCACCGAGATATCTGAAACACGCCCGAACGTAAGCGCTGTTTTGTCCGTCGCAGTGCCGCCCAGGGTGATGGTGTGTTGCTCACCGAAGATGAGGTCATTCACATCATTGAGCGTGATTGCCTTCACTACGCCTGTCGCCGCAAAGTCGCCAAGCAGATTCACCTTGCCCGCGCTGACGCTGGAAAGCCCGCCTTGAATCGAAACATCCCCGATATCGCTTGTGAGAATCGTGCCGCCCTTTACGGGTGTGACAACAAGGGTAAATGAAGACTTCGCCGCGTCCGAACCGGTGATCTGAATCTTGGATGGATTGTGTTTCGCGTTGTCGTTGTCGAAGAAGATATTCAGCTCACCGGGGCCAGTCAGCGTCGCTTTGACCGTATTCCCGTGAAGGTCTACGTAGCTCAACACTTTGCCTGTCAGCACAGTCGATTCCGCAAACACCTGAAGCGTATTGGAAACGGCTTGGCCATACTCCGGATGCGCATTTTTCTGCTCTTCTTCCGCCACGGCGAAAATCGTGTACGTCCCCACTGCCAGGCCATCAAGGTCCGCGGTGGCCACACGCACGCCGCCTGTCATCGTCGCGCTGTAGACCAGGAACTGATCAAGCTTTTGATCGAATTTCCCGTTCGCATCCGTGTCCAGATAGAAACCGATCTTATCGTTCTCGGCCTGCACGCCCGTCGCAGTCAGTTGCACGCTGCCCAGCCCCGCCGCCCCCATCTCATAGGCATTTCCGACAATCGTCAGCCCGCCCACCACAGGCGGCACATCGGTCACATTTACCAGCACCGTATACGCAACCGCTTGCCCGTCCGGGTCGGTGCAGATCACCGTTACGCTCCCCTGGCCAAACGCATTGTCACCAAACGAAACCACAAGATCATGCCCCTGGATCTTGGCCGAAGGTATGAGCGCCTTGCTGTCAACGGAGCTGATCGAGTACGTCAATTCGGAATCAGCCGACGAAAAGTCTTCAAAAATCGGATCCAGATTAATCGTCACCGGGCCCGAATCCTGATTCACATTGATGCTCGCGCTGCCAACCACGCTCGGCGGGCTGGTGGTCGATTTATCCAGCACGATCCCAAATTCCAAATAGGTGCTCAACCCCTCGTAATCCGTGCAGGTGATCCCAACACCGGCAAACCCCTCCTCCTTGGTGTTAAACGTCAGTTCCAGATACCGGTTATCGACGATGGTCGCGTCAGGCACCGAAAGCGGATCAGTGTTGCCGGCCACGTTGAACACAAGCGCCGAAACCGGCGTGGTGTCGTCCGTAAAGTAATTCCACAGGTCAAATTTGGTGCCTGGCACTCCAAGCTCGTAGTAGTACCGGTCAGGCGTTGCCCCCGAGGGAGCCTGGTTCTCGATGTACGGATCATCGATCGACATCATCTCCCGGCGTTCCATTGCTTCCAGCAGTTGCGCCATGCCCGGCTTGGAACCCCAGAATCCCCGTACCTTTCGCATCAGACCGTTAATTGCGCCAACCATGTTTTCTAACCCTGTGATGATGTTTTGGAACCGTCCGGATATTGGATGTTAACAGTGTGAGGTCCAGACGAGCTATTTCAAGTAATTAAACAACACATGTCATCCAAATCTGTCCTTGTTCCGTCATCAATGGTGAAAGCCATGCCCCGCTTTCCTTCCATCACCATCCGGAGCTCGCTTATGAAACGTTCAACATCTCTCGCCAAAACATTCTTCGTCGCCCTCGGCGTCGCCGGCGTCTTGTTCCTCACCGGCTGCCTGGAGCGCAGCGAGACAATCAAAGTCCGGCCGGACGGCCAAGTCAGCATGACGGTCAACATCAAAGCCGACCAGGTCGCCGAGCTTTCGCCCGGTCGCGTTCCCAGCCAGCTCTCCGGCTGGACGGTGAATCAAGCACCCGATGCCGACGGCAAAAAACAAACCCTCTCCGCCCAGCAGACATTCGCTCCCGGCTATGCGCTGCCCGCAAACGACGGCACGCCCGGCGACCTGTTGAACAAGACCTATGTGCAGTTCCCCACCACCCTGAAGGTGGAAAAGCGTTCAGACGGCACCTATTACCAGTTCCGCAGGGTTTACCAGGCCCGGCCCTACGCATGGCTGGCGGCCTTGGACGAACGCCCCGGCAGCAATGAAATCAAAGCCATCACCCAACGTCCCGCGGACAAAGTGACCCTCGGCGAATGGGAAAAGGCGATCGCCTTCGCCATGGAAACCCAAACCCTCAAGAAGCTGGAGCAGGCCCGGGCCGCGGTGCTTCAAATCACGCCCGATCTGCCTCAGGACAAATGGCTCAAAGCCCGTCAAAACGTTCTGGACATCGGCCGCAAAACCGACACCGCCAAGCTCGCCACCATGCTTCAATCCCAAAAACCCGGCACCGAAACCGCCAGCCATCAAGCCATCACCCAGGAAATCCAAACCCTGGAGGCCAACCTTGATAAAGCCCTCATCGACGCAATGACCGCCGCGGGCTATAACAGCGCCGGCATCACCAAGCTCAAAGGCCTCATGAACCAGTCCAAGTCGCAGGAAACTGCCACCAACGACGCCAGGGCCACCACTTATAAAATCACTGTTGAGCTTCCCGGCGATGCCGTAGGCTCAAACGCCACCCAGGCCTCAGGCTCCGCCTTCACCTGGGAATTCAAGGGCGACGCCTTTTTCGACCGTGATTTGGAGCTGCTTGCCACCACAAAAGTAAAGTAATCGTGCTCCCGCTGCCCGGTCCTAACATCTCCTCCTGCATTACCTCAGGATCGTGCCCATGCCTTCGCTTGAATCCAGCTTTGAGCCCTTTCGGACCAGCGTCTACGGCTGGGCCATGAAGGTGGTCGCCAGGCACGACGACGCTCTGGATGTCACGCAGGATGTCTGCCTTAAATGGCTCACCCGGTCCGAAACCGACCGTCTGCTGAACCCCAAAGCATGGCTTCGCACCGTCACCGTCAATCGCGCTCTGGACATCGTCAGAACACGAAAAGCCGCGCCCGATCAATCCCTGCACCTTGAAGCCATCCCGCAAAACTCTCCCGGCCCAGCAGGCAATCTGGTGATATCCGAGCTCCAAGCCACAGTTCAAAACGCCCTGCTGGCGCTCACCGATAATCAGCGTGCCGTGCTGGTTGCAAAAGTGTTCGACAACGAAACCTTCGCCCAGATCGCCCAAGACATGAATCTGGCGATACCCACCGTCAAAACCCATTACCTGCGCGCTTTGGCCGCGCTTGAACCCAAGCTCCGCGGCTTCGATCAACAGCTTGATCAATAGAAAGCGAAACGATCATGAACGACACCACAAACACCACCGACGAGCTTCTGGCCGACTATCTGTCCGAAGAAATGACCCCCGCACAGGCCCGGGCATTTGAAGCCCGGATGGAGACCGATCCTTCATTGGCCCGCCGTGCGGTCAGCCTCAAAACCACCTTGCGGACAGTCGAGCAGGCACTGTCGGGCCGCTCAGTTGAAGCCCGTAGGAACACCGGCATTCTTGCCGCGCTACACCGCTACGCAAATTCGGCCATGCCCTACGCCGCCGTCGCCGCGTTGGCGTTTGCATCAGGCATCCTGGCCCACGGTTTTATGCCTCATGTCCGGATGGATACACAGGTGACCCCGCTCATCGCCGTCAAGGCTCAGCCCGACCCCACGCCCGAACAGCTTGCTGAATTGAAAGTCGATTCCGGCCTGGCCCGGGGGATCCTGCAGTTCGTACAGCAATAAGCCTCTATTTGAAAAGCCACCCGAAATACCGCTTCTTATATGCGTAGAAATACCACTTGAGGTAAGTCGGCATCCACGCCCACAGCCGAAACCGGCTCTTGCCCTCAAGCCGGTCGTACCAAGTAGCGGGAAACTCCGTCACCCTTCCGCCGGCGAAATGAGCCTTCACGCAAAGCTCCATCCCCAGCGAAAAGCCCGCCTTGCTTTCAATCGTCACGGAATCCAAAAATGCCTTGCTGTACACCTTGAAGCTGTTGGTGGCGTCATGCGTGGGCACGCCGGTCAACCAATAGAGCGTCATCCCCGCAACACGGCTCAGGGTCCGCTTGATGAATGGCCCGCCCACCTGCCGCCCACCCTTCATGTACCGGCTGCCGCAAGACATCCACGCGCCTTCTTCCACCGACCGGATCATGTTCTCGACATAAGGCGATTCATCCGACAAATCCGCCATCGTCACCAACACCGCCGGAGCCTGCGCTGCACGGAAGCCAGCTTCGATCGCATACCGCACCCCCCGGCCCAGCGTGTTGAGCACCGGCCGTACGTTGGCTGGTTTTTTATGGGCAGGCAGCGCATGAAGCGCCGGAATGGTGCTGTCGCCCTCAAAGTCGTAGCAGATCAACAACTCAAACCCGGGCGGAAACTGCGACATCACCCGCGCGCAAAGATTTTCGATATTCGCCGCTTCGTTGTAAACCGGCACCACCACGCTATAGCGCGGACGCGGCAAAACCGAAGTTGGAGTGGGTGATGTGGACAATTTTTGGTGGTTTAAGCAAGCATCCGCTTACTCAAATATGCCCGAGTTCCATTTCTCTTTTGATCCATGGAATGACTTCATCCAGCATGGTGCTCAAGGATGTCGTGGCTTCAAAACCAAGAACCTTCTTGGCCTTGTCCGTGCATGGAATACGCTTTTGCACGTCGTATGTAAAAGCCTTTTCCGAAGTATGCCGGAAAGGCTTGGCTCCGTTGTGCACCTTGTTCCAGATCGCTTCGGCAAGCTGCAGCACCGTGGTCGGCGTGGAGGTTGAAATATTGAAGGCGTTGTTCTTGGACATCGGGTGGAACATGCACGTCCGAATGCCCCTGGCAAGGTCGCCGCCGTAGGTGTAGCAACGAAGCTGGTTGCCTTCGCCCAGGATGTGAACCGGGTCCTGCCCCTTGACGATCTTCTGCACCAGGTCGGGCACCACGTGGCTCATGGCCAGCTTGATGTTCCCTGACGGAATATCCTTGTGGCCCAGCGCCCGGCTCTCGCCGATGCCCACGCAGTTAAACGGTCTGACGATCGTGTAGGGCAGCTTGTACTGCTCCCACGCGCCCTGTGCGAAATACTCGCACGCCAGCTTCTGGAACCCATACGTGCTCGACGGCGGCGGGCACTGGCGCTCATGCCCTTCCGGGGTCGGGAAAATCGTCGCATTCTCATACACCATGCTGCTGGAAAGCACAGTGACCTTCTGCAGCTTGTGCTTTCGGTGCGCCTTCACCGCAGCTTCAAAACTCGCACTGATGATGCGCTCGTTCTCGCTGATGAGGTCAAACGCGTACTCATGGAAATACGTGATGCCACCGATCATCGCCGCGCAGGCGACAAAATGGTCGCAATCCGCCACCAGCTCCGTCAGCAGCCGGACATCCTTGCAGTCGCCCTGGATGAACTTGTACTGCGGATGGTTCTGGTAGCTCTTCTCAACCTTGCCGTACTTGGAAAAGTTGTCGATCCCGACAACTTCATGACCCTGGTCGATGAGATCCTGAACGAGGTACCCTGCAATGAAACCGGCTGATCCGGTGACAAGAACTTTCATGCATTCACTTTCCGGTCGAGGTGCTGGCGGGAACGACGCAATTCCAAACGTCGATGACAACTGTTTTCTCAGGCACTTTCAAACCCTTATACGCCTTGTGCGGCGTTGCGATAAACAGTACGGATGCCTCTTTTAACACACGCTCCAGCGGCACCAGGCTCCGATCGCTCACAAACGGATCAGTCGTAAGCACCTGCCGGGATTCCAGTGTCAAAAGTTTCTTGAGCTTATAGCTCAGCGAATCCCGCGGGTCATCGCACTCGGCCTTGAAGGCCATGCCCAAAATGCCCACGGTCAGAGGCTTGAGGTCTTTTTGTTTCTTCGCCAGCGAAATCAGGTGCGCAGGCAGGCCTTCGTTCACCAGCATCGCCGCGTGCCCCAGCATGAAGGCGTTCTGGCTGAACGCCGCAAGCTGCATCGTGTCCTTCACCAGGCACGGCCCCGCGGCCAGCCCCGGCGAAGGAAAGCCGGCCATACGCGGGTAGTTGTGCCGGCAGCCGTGAAGAATCCGGTTGAAGTCCAGGCCGTTGGAGCTGGCGATCATGTAGAACTGGTTCACCGCGGCAAACTGCAGATACCGCCACGCATTGGTCATCAGCTTGCACAGTTCCGCTTCCATCGGGCTCATCTCGATGAACTCCGGAGCAAACCGGCCAAACAATTCCTTCACCTGCTCCACCGTCTCAGGCTCAAACGCCGAAACGATCTGCGGGAGCTGATGAAACTCCCGGATGCTGAATCCCTGCGCCACGCGCTCGGGGCAGAAGGAAACTTTGATGTCCAGGCTGTGCTGCTGGAAAAATCGCTGCACGTGTTCGGATATGCCTGGGAACACCGTCGAACGGAGAATCAGGATCTGCCCATCGCGAAACTCGCTGAGGCAACCGTTCAACGCCCGATGGATCCCGGTGAAGCTCGGATTCAGATGTTCGTCGACCGGGGTGCCCACGATGCACACGATGAACTTGCACTGGCTCAGCTTCCCGGGGTGCCCGTAAGCCCGGAATAAACCGTTATCCAGCGCCTTTCGCAGTTTCTCCGGCGCATCAAGCTCCTGAAACGGCATCACCCCCGCATTGATCTGATCGACCTTTTTCTGGTCGACGTCGAAAACCACCGTCTTAAGCCCGGTTTCGGCGAAAGTGATCGCCAGCGGAAGGCCCACATGGCCGGCGCCGCCAATGACTGCGACATCTAAAGGAAAACGCTCATCGGGACGGGGCAATTGGGTTGCGGTCATGGCTACCTCAAGGTGTTGAATGACAGCAGTATGAAGACTCGCGTGTTACGATGCAAAACCCCATCGGCATTCAGGGCGTAGAACACCTCGCCACGTGCTCGGCTTTGTGGAAACCACGGGTGTTATTCCCACTCGATCGTGGCCGGCGGCTTGCTGGAAATGTCGTAAACCACCCGGTTCACGCCGCGAACTTCATTGATGATCCGGTTGCTCACCGTCGCCAGCACATCGTAGGGAATGCGCGCCCAGTCCGCGGTCATGAAGTCCTGTGTTTCCACCGCCCGGATCGCGATCACCTGATCGTACGTCCGGCCGTCGCCCATCACACCCACCGCCCGGATGGGCAGCAGAACCGCAAAAACCTGGGACGTCTTGCGATAAAGCCCGTTGGAGACGATTTCTTCCAGCAGAATCTCATCGGCATTGCGCAAAAGCGTGAGCTTGTCCGGAGTGATCTCACCCAGCACCCGCACCGCCAGCCCAGGACCGGGGAACGGGTGGCGCCACACCATTTGCTCCGGCAGGCCCAGCACTTCGCCCAGCTTGCGCACTTCATCTTTAAAGAGGCTGCGAAGCGGTTCCACCAGCTCAAACCCGAGTTGTTCGGGCAGCCCGCCCACGTTGTGGTGAAGCTTGATGTTCGCCGCGTGGCCCTTGCCGCCCGAGAGCGCCTGGCCGGATTCGATCACGTCGGGATACAGCGTGCCCTGGGCCAGAAACTTGGCGCCGGGAATATCGCTCGAAGCCTGCTTGAACACCTCGATGAACCGATGCCCGATCTTGCGCCTCTTCTCCTGCGGTTCGGAAATACCCGCCAGGTCACCCAGAAATTCCTTGGTCGCATCGACAACGCGCAGATCGATCTTGAAGTGATCCCGGAACGTCTGTTCGACGAGTTCCCGTTCCTTTTTGCGCAGCAGCCCGTTGTCTACAAAGATGCACGTAAGCCGGTCGCCGATGGCCTTGGCCAAGAGCGCCGCCAGCACCGATGAATCCACGCCGCCCGAAAGCCCGCAGATAACCCGCGAATCGCCCACCTGCTGCCGGATAGACTTGATCTGCGATTCCAGGAAGTCGCTCATGCGCCAGTTGCCCGCGCAGCCGCACACGCCAAACAGGAAGTTGGAAAGCAGTTCCATGCCATGGGGCGTGTGCGTCACTTCCGGGTGGAATTGAACGCCGTAAAAAGGCTTGTCTACGTGCTTCACCGCGGCGATGGGGCAGGTGGGCGTCGAGGCCAGGGGAATAAACTGGCTGGGCAGGGATTGCACCTGGTCGCCGTGGCTGTTCCACACGCTCGTCTGCTCCGGCACGCCAGTGAAAAGCTTGTCGGAGGATTTAACGTTCAGGCTCGTCCGGCCGTACTCGCGCGCAGGCGCGCTGGCCACCGTTGCCCCAAGCAGTTGGCAGCCGATCTGCATGCCGTAGCAAATGCCCAGCACCGGCACGCCAAGCGTAAAGAGCCGGTCATCGCACCGGGGCGCGCCCTGCTCGTACACACTGGCGGGACCGCCGGAAAGAATGATCCCCTTGGGCTTGATCGCCGCCAGCTCTTCAATGCTCACGTCAGGCGGCACGAGGATGCTGAACACCCCCGCTTCACGCACCCGGCGCGCAATAAGCTGAACATACTGCGACCCAAAGTCCAGAATCGGGACCACTTGCCCGACGACTTCAGGGGGCAGCCCCGACAGCAAGGATTTACGAGGAGCGGAAACGACGGGAGATGATGGGTTTGCCATGACCAGTTTCTTGGAAATAACGGCAAAGAATCGGCCTACCCGATTCAAGGCTAGATGATACCAGAAACCCGCACACATGCGAAAGCAGCCATTCCACGCCGGGAACACCCCTCATCGGCGCCAACCTCTTCACTTCAACTCCAAACTCCCGACTCCAGTCTCCACACCTCTCCCCCCCGACGCGAGACGCGAAACACGCGACCTTCCAACTCTTCTTCCCCCCTCTAAAATTGCACCCACAGCCCGGTTTCTGTATCGTGTTCCCCGTAATTCATGAGCCCGCCACGACGGGCTCTCTAAACCTTGGTGAAACACCTCTCATGACCGACCAGAAAATCTCATTCGGCACCGTTGGCATCGGCGGATACGCCTCAGGCATTCTTGAAATGCTCCGGCAAACCAGCAACACCAACAACCTGCTTGGCAAGCCCTCGCCCATCAAGCTTGTCGCCGCATCGGAAATCAACCACGAGCTCCACGCTCAGAAAATCACCGATCTGCGCAACGAAGGCATCCACGTCTACCAGAAACTCGAAGACTTCCTCGCCGAGCCCACCAAGGCCATCTGGCTCCCCCTCCCCATCGACCTCCACCGCCCCTTCACTGAAAAAGCCCTCGCCGCAGGCAAGGCCGTCATCTGTGAAAAACCCGCCGCCGGCTCCATTCAGGACGTCGACGCCATGATCGCCGCGCGCGATAAATACAAGCTCCCCGTCGTCATCGGCTTCCAGGACGTCTACGACCCCAGCACCCTCCCCGCCAAGCGCGCGCTCCTCTCGGGCGTCATCGGCGGCGTCATCCGCGCCTCCGTCCACGCCGTGTGGCCCCGCAACCATGATTACTACAACCGCGCGCCCTGGGCCGGTAAATTCCAGCGCAACGGCACCTGGGTCATGGACTCCCCTGCCTCCAACGCGCTCGCCCACTACATCAACATCCTCCTGTTCCTCCTGGGCCGCGAAGAAGCCGACTCCGCGGAAATCCGCCACGTTGAGGCCGAACTCTACCGCGTCAACGACATCGAAAATTACGACACCATCTCCATGCGCCTCACCCTCCACGATGGCGTCACCATGCTCGTGAACTTCACCCACGCCGGCGAAGAAATCACCAACCCCGTCATCCGCGTCCACGGCGACAGGGGTGAACTCATCCGCACCCGCGACCACACCGTCATCGTCGCCGGCGGCGACACCGAAGTCATGCCCCGCCCGCCCCAGACCGAAGGCACCCGCCGCATCCTTGAACGCTTCTGCCAGCTCTACAACGGCGAATCCAACCCCGATGTCGCCGTCGCCTCGCTGGAAGTGGCCCGCGCCCACGCCATCGCCGTCTGCGGCGCTTCCGAAGCCACCCCCGTCATCACCCTTCCCCGTGATGCCTGGAACACCATCGAATACGCCAAGGCACCCCTGCGCGTCGTCCCCGGCATCGGCGCAGCCTTCGAAGAATGCAGCCGCCGCCACAAGCTCCTGCACGAAACCGGCCTCTACCGCTGGACCCAGCCCGCAGGCCGCAAGGACCTCCGCGGCTACAACCACTTCGCCGGCCCCAAAAAATAAATCCCTCTGGTAGGGGTTGGTAGGGCGGCGCCGAGTCCGTGAGGCCCACCACGCCACACCCAAGTCCCGCAATCGCATACACACCCTCTCAAGCCTCACTCTCCAGCCGGTGTGACGCCCACAACCATCTCCCCAAACCCTTTTGGTAGACGCGTCCACCCCCCGTTGCCCCATGAATCAGCAAAACCGCAACGCCCCGCCACCGGCATCTGCGCGCTGAACCCTTTGCCAAACCAAAAAAGAAACCCGGCCATCACGGCCGGGTTTCTTTTTGAATCACTTTCACAAAACCGATCAGGCCAGGAGGCCGTCGATCGCCGCCGCAAAATCCTTCTTGGGACGCAGCCCCACGAACGACTTGGCGATCTTGCCGTCCTTAAACAACAGGACGGTGGGAATCGACGCGATCCCGAACTTCGCTGCCAGGTCCTGGGCTTCATCCACATTGACCTTCACAACCGTTGCCCGGCCGGCGTATTCCGTGGCCAGAGCATCGATCGACGGGCCAAGCATACGGCACGGCTGGCACCATTCGGCCCAGAAGTCCACCAGCACAGGCTGGGAAGAACCAAGCACTTGAGTGTCAAAATCCGAACCGGTCACTTCAATGACGTTTGCACCTGCCATGACGCACTCTCCTTTCGAGTTGCCAATTATTTACCTAATGATACACAATCCACGCCCGGATTCAAGTCCATCCAACCGCACAAAAAGAAAAACCCGGTTTTTGACCGGGTCTTTCGAGTGATTTAGCTCACGGGCAAGACTCAGCCGACCAGCCCGTCCAGCGCCGCCGCGAAGTCTTTCTTGGCGCGTAGGCCGACGAACTGCTGTTTCACCTGGCCGTCCTTAAAGAGCAGGACGGTGGGAATGGAGTTGATGCTGAAACGCATCGCCAGGCCCTGAGCGTTGTCGACGTTTACCTTGGCGACCTTGGCCTTGCCGACATATTCGTTGGCCAGTTCTTCGATCCGGGGTCCAAGCATCCGGCAGGGCTGGCACCATTCGGCCCAGAAGTCCACCAGCACGGGCTGCTTGGCGTTCAACACTTCGGCTTCAAAATTCGCTTCGGTAATCTCGATCACATTCGCGCCTGCCATGGCAGAGCTCCTTGAAAGCTGTATTTGTTCTGTAAAACGGTGCTAGATGTTATGCGCATCAGCCCATGTGTTCAAACCCGCGTCGGCTTACCGGGGAAACCCCGGTCACTTCTCATGCGCATCAAGGCTGGTTCAGCGGCTTGAGTCTCGCATATAGCGCGGGCTCTTTGCCGCCGTAGGCATTCTCCTGGTTCAGCGGGCGTTCCTGTCCACGCAGCACCATGAATCGGTCGTATTGAGTCCGGTCTGTGTTCTCGGGAAACAGCGCCTTCTGGCACCCGGTCATCGACAGTGCGCCAACCAGCAGCAGGCAACCCAGGCAAAGTGTGAGCTTCTTGGTCATGGTTTAGTTCTCATGCCCCATGACGTCGTTGAGCCCCTTGGACCTGTACTTGGTGTCCGCGGTAGGCGAAGTGAATTTCGTCGTCTGCGCCCCATAGGTCGTGGTCTTGGGAGCCACAGGCATACTGTTGTTGGTGGTCCAGCGGAAATTCGCGTTGTTCACCTTCTCCTCAACGCACCCTTGCGCCAGAAGCAACCCACCCAAAATAAGTACTGCCGCCAATGCTTTCATGCTGCTATCTTAGCAGGCTCGCCGGATGATGGCGCAGGCCTTGCCGGATAGATTGAATCAACGATCTGCCCGGTCTGAAAATCCACACCTCACAACGGATTGTGGGGGATAAAACACTTGCGCAAATCAACAGTTGAATCTTCGCTACAATGCGCCTGACGACATCAGATGATTCAGTACTATATTTCAGCAACTCCCATGGGTTTCTGACTTAATCGACTATTCCCCTAAAAATACGCCAGTCCCGGTTCCGGGCAAGAGAGGTTGTTGTGGCGAAGACCAGCCAATCCAAGATGATTGAGATCGAATGCCCCAATTGCAAGGCAATGCTCGAGCTGGACCGTGGATTCGCTGGCGGCGTTTGCCGGTGCTCCAAGTGCGGCACGCTCATGACTGTGCCCGAAGACCCCACTCGCGAAAAAGCTGAAACCCTCTCTCGCCCCGACGCCCCCTCAGGCCCCAAACGTCCAAGCGCCCCTCCCAGCCGGCCTTCCGCTCCCCCCACACGCGCTGAAAACCCCTCGGGCGCAACCCGGGCCGGCGCACCCGGCATCCGCCCCACCGCAAAGGTCACTCCGCAGGCCCCCGCCACCTCGCGCCCCAGCACGCCGCCCGCGCAGCCGCCCAAACCCGCCCCCGCCCCGGCCAAGCCCGCCGCGCCTGCGCCTCCTCCGGCGCCCCCCAAGCCGGCCCAGGCGCCCGCCAAGCCTCCCGCGCCCCCTGCCAATAAAACCCCTGCGGCTCCTCCCGTACCGCCCAAGCCCGCAGCCCCGGCACCCGTGAAGCCCGCCCCCGCGGCTCC
Organism: uncultured Phycisphaeraceae bacterium; assembly: GCA_964542875.1. Taxonomy (GTDB): domain Bacteria; phylum Planctomycetota; class Phycisphaerae; order Phycisphaerales; family Phycisphaeraceae; genus CAZGOM01. Next base: position 30,143 of record CAZIWA010000025.1, on the reverse strand, counting down.
GCCTGCGCCTCCGGCCTCTCCTGCTAAACCCACGCCTGCTGCGCCTCCCGCGCCAAAGCCTCCGGCCACGCCGGCGGCGCCCGCACCAGCACCAGCGACGCCCCCTGCCCCAGCCGCACCAGCGCCGGCCCCTGTGAAACCGCCTGCCCCCCCGGCAGCGCCTGTGGTGCCCCCTGCTCCAGTCGCGCCCGCGCCGGCCCCTATGCCGCCTCCCGCGCCTCCGGCCCCTGTCGCACCTACGCCCGAGCCCGAACTCGAACCCATGATGGCGGAAGAAGACAGCACCGTCATCGCTCCCGAACCGCCGCTGCCTTCCATCCCCGAGCCCGCTCCTGAGCCCCTTCCCGAACCAGAGCCCGTCAGCCAGGTCGCCGACGAGCCTCCCCTTCAGGAAGCAGAGCCCGAACCCGCGCCCGCCCAACCCACTGGCTCCGGCATGGCCGCGGTCGGTTCCGGCATGACGCCCGCCGGCTCCGGCATGAACCAGGGCCAGGACCCCGCGCTCGATCCCCTCCACGCCGCGGACGATGAAGAAGTCTTCGTCACCGCGTCTGGCAAAATCATCCGCGTTAAAAAGAACCGGATCGTCACCGCCCAGACCAAGCGCAAAGTCATCCGCGCCGGCATCATGGCGGCCATCGCCGCCGTCTTCGCCGTCATCCTCATCATCGGCGCAGTCGCCCTCAGCATCGTCAACAAAGACACCGGCCCCGACGCCAAGGAACTTGAACGCCAGCGCATCGAAGCCCGCAACAAGCTCTTCGGCTACGACCCCAACAAAAACCCCTTCACCCTCACCCAGCCCAACTTCCTGGGCCTCACCCTCAAGCCCAGCTTCGTCATCGTCCTCGACGCCAGCTCCACCACCTCCTCATGGTTCGGCCAGGTCGCCGACGCCATCCCTCTGGGCCTCAAAAATGCCGATGCCAAAATCACCGGCCAGGTCACCGTCGCTGCCGACGGCGGACCCAAGTTCTACCCCGCTGAACCCAAGCCCATCGACAGCGCCGTCGTCGAAGACATCGCCTCTAATCTCATGAACACTTACGCCAACGGCTCCGGCGACATCGCTCAAGCCGTCGACGCAAGCCTCTCCGGCAAGCCCAGCCAGATCATCATCGTCACCAACGACACCGGCATGCCCGCACACCTGGGCGAAAAACTCGCCGACCTGCTCAAAGACCGCCCCGAGGTCGTCATCGACATCATCGTCATCAACGCCAACCAGCGCCGCGACGACCTGGACAAACTCATCCAGTCTCGCAAAGGCCAATACGTCCTGCTCACCGCAGGCCGCATCGCCGAGTGGCGCAAAGAAGCCCCGTAACGCAAAAGCCTCACGCACCAATAAACATTCCCGGCCCCTTGTCTCAAGAGGCCGGGAATGTTGTTTTAAAACCAGCCAAAAGCAGTTGACGCAGCCCAGGCCAGTCAGGGATGCCGTGCTCTCGCCCGCGTGGGCATGTCTGCCCTTGCGCCAACGAAATCCTGCTTCCCTGAACCTGGGCCACAACAAAAAGCCGCCGGCACGTGGTCTCCGCCGCGCCTGACCCGGACCAACGCCCGGCCAGACACAACACGACCCCAGCCACCGATCTGAAAATCGGCCGCGCGCCAATGCCGACAGCCACCGGCAAGCCGGTTACTCTTCAGCCTTTTTCTCGTCGGTCATTCTTTGAAGGATCCGTGTCGCGATGTCCGCCCGAATCGACTCGGGCAGCAATCCCAGAACCTCGGATTGGATCACTTCATTCTGCAGCGAAAACCAAACAAACAAACGTTCGATAATGGCTTTCTTGGTCATCCCCGTACGCAAATGAATTTTCTCAAATTCATCATGCGTACCCTCTGTTAACTGAATCGTGTAAGAAACTTTCTTCTTGCTCATAGGTGCTCTCTCTCGGCGTGGAGGGTGAACAACATGTGACACAAATGGATAAAACTAAAATCCGTTGTAATCTGAACCAGGTTCCCCAACCCTTTCCAAGTATACACTCAAATACGTCAGACACTTTTGAGATGAACAATCACTTCACACGATTAAAGGCGAAGAAATTACAAATGCAAGTGTTTTGATTAAAAAAACTTATTTTGTTCATCCAATCTACATCTAACTACAATCCTGTTAACCCCCCATACCACTGCCTTCATCATGACAAATCCCCCGCAATTAACCGCTAAATCACTCGTCTGGGGCTATTGTCACGGCTACTTCCCCATGCAGGACCCAAAATCCGGCCAAATCGAGTGGTACAGCGCTGACCCACGCGGAATTATTCACCTTCACAGCTTTCACTGCCCTAAATCCCTCGCCCGGCGCTACCGCTCCGGTCGCTTCGCATTCACCACCAACCTCTGCTTCACCCGCGTCATGCAGGAATGCGCCCAAGCCCCCCGCAGCACCCCCGGCGCATGGATCGCCCCGGAAATGATCCGCGCCTACACCCAGCTCCACAAGCACGACATGGCCCACAGCATTGAAGCCTGGCTCCCAGCAGACACCACCCACTCCATCCGCGATCGCGACACCGCCCACATCCAACCCCTGGGCGAATCAAAAACCCCTCACATCCTCGTCGGCGGACTCTACGGCGTACACCTGGGCTCCATCTTCTTCGGCGAATCCATGTTCCACCGCGCCACCGACGCATCACGCGTCAGCCTCGTTCACCTCGTCGCCCATCTCAAATCCCAAAATTTCTCCCTCCTTGAGATCCAGGCCGTCAACGAACACACCTTCCAGTTCGGCTCTCAATCCATCCCCGGCGAGCAATACCTGGAACTGCTCGAAGCCGGTCTTAACACCCAGGCCAAGTGGCAGTCATAAACGACAAAGCGGGCCGAGAAACCTCGGCCCGCTTTGGAGCTTGCTTTACTTGAATCAGCCAACCAAACCAGCCTCAGGGCAGGTTCAGCTTCTGGCCCACTTTGATCTTGTTGGGATCGATGCCGGGGTTCGCCCGGATGATGTCTTTGTACTTGGCGGAATCGCCGTAAAACTGCCGGGCGATGCTGTAAAGAGTATCGCCCTTCTTAACCGTGTAGCTCTGTGCCTTGCTCGCATCCGCAGGCGGAGCCAGGTTGGGCTTGGCCACAGGTTTTTCCTCAACCACAGGCGTCGGAATCGGCTTGGGAGCCGGTGCCGGAGCCGGAGCGGGCGCCGCTGCCACAGGCGCCGGTGCAGGTGCAGGGGCCGGAGCAGGCGCAGGCGCGTCAGCAGCAACATGCTCAACACTCTCCGTCGCCGGCTGAGTGTCCGAAGTCGCCTCTAACGTCTTTTCATCCTGGCAACCGGCAAACAAACCCATCGACAACCCGAGAGCAGTAACCGCCATCATCGAGCGCTTCATATTCGATTCCCTTCGCCGGCCCAAAGGCCGTCAGATCGTATTTCCCTGATCATCCGTGACCATGGGTAAATGAGATATCGGCCATTTAAGCCCGATAACGTGAATTTATTGATACGGAAAACCACTCATCTCCGGGTAAAAGCATTTGCCGATTTCCCCCGCGCCCGGGTTGCCGGGTGACGGGTTGCCGGGTTGCCGGGTGTCCATGAGGAACCCAAAGGCGGATCATGCCGCAAAATGGCATTCACCTTGGGTGACATGAACTTATCGAAGCCCCCCGATAACCCGAAAACCCGATACCCCGGGTGCATGTGCCGACAAATACCCCAAAGGCTTTTACCCTGCCTGACTCTTCCCAGGGTAAAAGCATTTGCTGATTTCCCCCGCGCCACCGTCTCCCCCTTAACCACTTCACCCCGGCTTCGGCGCCACCACCAGCTTGCCGCCCAGCTTCTGACGCCATTCTTCATCCACGTGCCAATCGGTGATGATCGAATCGATCTCCCCGATCCCGCACACCCGCGTCAGGCTCTTCTTGCCGAATTTGCTGGAATCCATCAGCAGCACCGACTGCGCCGCCTGGCGCATCATCGCCTGTTCCACCTGCGCCATCGCCATATTCTGGTTGTACAGGTCATCGTTATAAATGCCCGCGAGGCTGAAGATGAACATGTCCGCATGCAGATCCGCGATCGACCCCGTCGCGATCGGCCCCACCGTCACGCCCGTCCGCGGATAAAGCGCCCCACCCACCAGCACCAGTTCCACCTGATCGTCATCCACAAACACATTCGCCACCGACAGGCTGTTGGTCACCACCTGAATGGGGCGCGCCGTGATGTACCGGACCGCGAAAATCACCGTGGACCCGCCGTCCATGAACACCGTCATCTGCGGCTGCACCAGCTTGGCCGCCGCCCTGCCGATGGCTTCCTTTTCTTCGATCCGCTCGGCCATGCGCTCGGCCAGCGCCGTGTTCCCCCCGGTGCCGCCCACAAGGCCTGATCCGGGAATCACCCCCGTCGCCGATTCCGGTCCCGTATAAACCGCGCCGCCATGCGTCCGCGAAACCAGCCCCTTGGTTTCCAATTGCTCCAGATCCCGCCGAACCGTGGAAGAGCTCACGTCCAGCGCGCGAGACAGGTCCTCCAGCTGCGCGGCCTTACGCTCACGCAGGATCTGGATCAGCCTGTTTTGCCGCTCAACGATAAGCATGGGGTGGAATCATTTACGTATTGAATTTGATGCGGTCCCAAGTCACTTAACCCAGGGTCTTCTTCCACTTCTTCAGGTTCCAGTCAACCTTCTGCGCCGGGGTCATCTTCGCAAAATCCGGAGAGCCATCGGCCTTCACCGGCACGCCCGTTGCCGCAGCGGCAACCGGCGCAGCACTCTTGGCGGCAGGCGCTTTCGTGTCGGCCTTCGCCGCATCGGCTTTCTTAAGCCCATCCACCGGAATGCCCGAGCCCGCGTACGACTGAATCCGCTTGGTCGGAATCAAGTCATCAGCCAGCGACCGGTACGGGCGGATGCCCGCGGCCCCCAGCATGCCGTGGTAGCTCTTCACAGCCTCTGCCGGATCGGTCAGCTCCCCATCGGCGATCCAGCGCAAGTGCTGGATAAATGCCGTCTGGGATTCCGCGTTATTGATCATGCGTCCGTACAGCGCCACCCGTGCGCCGTACTTCTTGGCCTCCCAAAGCTGATGGAACGCATCCAGCGTCGTCCCTGCGGACCCGCCTAGGATGCCCACCACCAGCGACCGGTCGTACTGCACAAGCTGTTCCATCGCCGCGGGGCCGTGGTAAGCGATCTTCAGGAACGTCGGCCGTCCCTTGCCCACCACGCCGGCCAGCGTACGCGCGATCATGTCGTTCACATACCGGCCCAGGTCCGCCGGGCAGTTATCGCCGCATGCGTTGGGGTCAAACACTTCCAGGAAGTGCCTGAAGCCTTTGCGCTCGGCTTCCAGCCGGAACCGGGCGTATTCTTCGATGGCTTCCAGGTCGCGCTCAAGGTTGTTGTTGAACGTGACGGAGTACAGCCCCAGGTCCGCGCCAAGGTGCCGCTCGCCGGGAGCGCAGCTTTCCTTGCCGCACATGATGTGGTCGATGGTCGCGGTCCGGAAGGGCCGGCTCGGCTCTTTGCCGTACACCCCGCCCATCACCGCGTGGATGTCCGTCGCATCATTGGCGCGCGCCGCGGGCGTGACATGCGTGTTATCGAAAATGCGTTCCTTGATCGCCAGTTGCTCGTTGGACGAAGCGCTCATGAGCATCACGTCCAGCAAGCCCTGCCGCACGTTCTGCCGGATCTGCTCGCGAAACTGCGCCAATGTCTTAAAGCGGGCCTCACCGGCGTAGTTCTCAGGGCTCTTGCCCGGCGCCGCCATGCCAAAAGCCATGTCGGCGTCCTTGGCATCGGCAAGGATGAAGTCCGGCACCGAAGGATCGGCAAGAATCCGGGCAATCTTCTTATCAAGCGACTTTTCCATAGCCTTACTCATTCCTTAAAGAAGTCCAGCATTGGAGTCCAAATCTGACCAGACCCCAGACCCTGGACCCTTCTTCATCACTTCAACTTCGAATACGTTTCGTCCAGCGCGCGCGCGCTGGCTTGGATGCCCGACGCTTCCTTGGGCCACAGCGTGAGTTCCTTCACTTCCAGCACACCCGCGCGGCCGACCACAGTGGGCAAGCTCAGGCAGGTTTTCTTGATGCCGTACTGTCCGGCCATCTGGCTGCTCACGGGCAGAATCTGCCGCCGGTCCAGCGCGATGGAGTGGATCACTTGGGCGATGCCCAGGCCCACCGCGTACCCCGCGCCGCCCTTCTTCTTGATCACTTCCGCCCCGGAGCCCTGGGTGCGCTTAAACAATTCGGTTTGCTCATTAGGCGAAAGCAGGCCCGTCAGGGGAATCCCTCCCACCGCCGCCGTCGACCAGATCGGCACCATGGTGTCGCCATGCTCACCCAGGATCAGCGCCTTCACCTGCGTTGCCGGCAAATTCTTGTAATCCGCGATCATCGAGCAGAACCGCGCCGTATCCAGCACCGTGCCCAGCCCGATCACCTGCTTGGCGGGCCAGGAAAGATGGTCGATGGCCAGCCGCGTCAGCACATCCACTGGGTTGGAGACGACGAAGAGGATCGCGTCTTTCTTCAACCCTGCCTTTTTCAGGTCATCCAGGATGCCCTTGAAGATGGAAACGTTCCGGTTGATCAGGTCCAGCCGGCTTTCATCAGGCTTGCGCCGCGACCCCGCGGTGATGCAGATCACATCAGAATCCGCAGCCTTCGCGGTGTCGCACGCGTAAATCTTCTGGTCGCCCGCGATGGAAGCGCCATGCAGCAGGTCCAGCGCTTCGCCAGCGGCCAGATCGGCATTGGCGTCCACCAGCGCAATCTCACGCACCAGGCCTGCGGCCTGCAAAGCAAACGCCGCATTGCTGCCCACGCGCCCGCCGCCACCAATGATCGAAACCTTAATGCTCATCCTGAAAACTCCCTATCTTTAACTTCTTCAACCCGACACCCGAAAAAGGCCGCAAGCCCCTCTCCCTCTGACCAGACCCCAGACCCTAGACCCCAGACCCTTCCCCAATCACTCACTTCACCTGCGCAACGATCTGCCGCGTGATCGTCTGCACAAGCTGCTCAAACTCCGCATCCGAAAGCGCGCCTTTGACGCCCTTGGCCGCAGCCGCGGTCGCGTCTTTGATCGCGCCCACCGAGGGGCTTTCCTTCGTGTGGCATTCGCAGTCGTGGGCGTCCCCGCCTGCATCGATCGCAGCCAGGAACTGTTCGTTCTCTTCGCCCACGCACCCTTCGATCGCGCAGGCCAGCCGGGGGTCCTTGAGACCGAACTTTGCCTTCACTTCCAGCAGTTCTTTCATCTCACGGGGGGTAAACGTCTTGGGCCCGCCAAGCTGTGCCGTCAGCAGCAGCAGCCGGCAGTATGCGTCAAGAATTTCCAGCTTGTAGTACGCGCCCAGCAGCGTCGTATCAAAGCTCACCGTCCCGTGCTGGCCCATCACCACCGTGTTGGTTTCCGCCTTGATCAGCGGCGTGATCGAGTCCGGCAGCGCCTGCGTCGAAGGCAGCGCGTACTTGGCAAACGGCACCTTCCCGAGGAAAACTTCCGCCTCAGGATGCACGCCTTCAGGAATGCGCACATCCGCGCACGCAAACGCCGTCGCGTGAGGCGGATGGCTGTGAATCACCGCCTTCACATCGTCACGCTTCTTGTAAATCGCCAGGTGCACCAGCACTTCGCTCGTGCGCTTGCGCCCGCGGGAGTTCACTTCGATCTGCTTCCCGTCCATATCGACGATGCAGATTTCATCAGGCGACAAAAAGCCCTTGCTCAGCCCCGTGGGGGTGCACAGAACCTTGTCAGGCCCGATCCGCACGCTGTGGTTGCCTTCATTACCGGCGCAGAACCCTTTGAGCCAGATCCGGTGCCCGATTTCGCACATTTCCTTCTTCACGTTCCATGCACTGGTTTCCATCGATCAATCCTTTTCTTCCCTGCGGGCATTCTTGGCCCCGCAGGATGGGTTTACTTCACCGTGATCTGAACCGAATCCAAAATCGCACTGCAATACGCATCAAGCGGCACCGGCGTCGGGTGGAAAGGCATGCAGGCCTCCCGTCCTTCGCTGACCGCAATCAACTGCCCCACGCCCGCCCCCAGTTCGTCGAACACCACCAGGCATTCCGGCATGGAGACCTTGTGCCCGTTCTTAAAAGGCCACTGCGCAATCGCCGCGCGATCCAGAACGTCAACCAGGAGCAGGCTGCCGGCCTTCAGGCTCGGGTCCTTCTTGCTCAGGGTCACATTCCCAATCACGCGCGCAATCCTCACAGGTCCTTCTTTCTTGGTTCTCAAACGTTCACTGGCGTTCGTAACGCATCCAGTCGGCATACACGCCGGCTAGCTGCATTTGCTTAAGTCTGATAGTTCACGTTCCACCGCGGGCAGGCTTTGCGGCGCGCCCTGCATGATCCTGTCCACCATCGCCGTCACCGACCGGTAACCGTGATGGGGATACTCCACGATCAGCACATTCGCGCCGAGTTCTTTGATTCCCTGCTCCACCGATTCGCCGCACGTGCCCAAAATGGCCCGGATCGCCGCGCACCGGTTGGCGAAGCACACAGCCCGCGCGCCGCTGGGGACAAACATCAGCCCCCCCGCCGCCTGACGTGTCCGGATGGCGCTGGCGATCTCGCGCACCGCTTTGCCGAGCTGGCCTTCCACCTGGCCCGCCGCCACCGCGCGAAGCCGGCCCGAGCGCTGGCTCACCACATCGCGCACCACCGGGCACGCACCTTGGATCCACCACACCCAGGGCAGGTCCTGCGCCTTGGTCTGGGCCGCCGGTGCCGCGCCCTGCGCAAGCCTCACCACACGCCCGGCAACCTGGCGAACCAGGTCATTGGCCATGGGCGTCAGCCGTGTGTCATGCGCAAGGGAAATAATCGAGTCCTTGGAGCCCGCCAACGCCGCCTGCAGCATCGCATGGGTCACAATGCCGCTGAGCACCACGCTGGGAATCGCCACCGGCGCAGGCGCGGCGTAAGTCCCGCCCACGGAACTCGCCGCGATCATCGACTCATCCGCAGTCACCGCGCCAGACGCGCTCACCACAGCCTCAGGCGCCTTGCCGTAAAGCTTGCCGGCAAGCTCCGGAAACTTCGAATAATCGCCCGTGCACTGCCCGATTGGGGGGCTGATGTGCGCACGCAATTCGCCGGCATTCCCCGCCGGTGCCACCCCGCGCTCCTTGAGCACGCGAATCACCTCTTGGGCGATCCGTTTCACAAGCTCATCATTGCGCGGGTCCATCGGTCAGTCTCCCGCCGTCATCGCTGACGGCACGTTTCGAATCACTTCTGGTCCACAAGCCCCTGCACCCACCACCGGGCGGGGCTGGAGTTATCCCCCAGCAGCTCCCGGAGCCCAAGGCCATCGCTGGAAATCAGCACCGTGTCACCGGCGCCGGCACCCAGCCGATCCACCACAATGATCGGATCGCCATTGGGCTTCTTATCGACACCCAGCGGCTGACAGATCAACAGCTTCACCGCGGCAAGGCTCTTATGCCTCACCGTCGCCGTCGCCCGACCTATCACCGCCGCCATCTGCATCGGAATCCTTGATTCTTAATCCCTCTCCCTCAGGGAGAGAGTGCTCTTCACTTCTTCTCTTACTTATCCCTTGTCCCTTTCCGTCAGACGATCCGCATCGACCCGCTCACGCTCACCCGCCGGAACCGCGTGAAAGTCAGCGGCGTCGTCACGCCTTCGCCCGTTGGCGTCGCGATTGAGAAGCTCGGGTACCCTTCGCCGCCGGAGCCCAGGCATGCCGTGCACGGCCCGTTCACAGCCAGCAGCGTCGTGTTCATTGCCTGGCCGAACCGCGTAATGTTCGCCAGATTGTTGGAGTGGATGATCGCCGTGTGGCCAAAGCCGTGTTCATGCTTGATGGCCAGGTCCAGCGCATGATTAAAATCGCGCGCACGGACAAACGGCACCACCGGCATCATTTGCTCTTCGGACACAAACGGGCTGGATTCATCCGTCTCGCCGTACAGCAGGTCGACGTTCTTGGGCACATCCACGCCGATCAGCTTGGCCAGGGCCCACGGGTCCTTGCCCACGAATTCCTTCTGCAGTGCGAAGTGGTCCTTGTCGAACTTGAAGACGATGTCCGAAAGCTTCTTCATCTGGTCCGTGGTCAGTTGATAGGCCCCGGCGCGCTTCATCGCCGCCATCGCCTTCTCGAACACGGAAGCGACGACGAACACTTCCTTTTCACCGATGCAAAGCAAGTTGTTGTCGAAAGACGCACCCGCGATGATCGACTTCGCCGCGTTGTCAAAGTCCGCCGTCTCATCAATCACCACAGGCGGATTGCCCGGGCCGGCCACAATCGCGCGCTTCTGCTGTTTCAGCGCCGCACGGGCCACCGCGGGGCCGCCCGTCACCACCAGCAGCGGCACGCCCTTGTGCTGGAAAATCGCATCGGCCGATTCCAGCGTCGGCGGGTCCACCAGGCAAATCAGCGGCTCGATGTTGAACTGTTCCTTGATCGCCTGGTTGTAAACCGCAGCCGCCATCGCAGCGCACTTGGCGCCAGAAGGATGCGCATTCACCACCATCGCATTGCCCGAGGCGATCATGCTGATCGCGTTCGCAGTCAGCGTGGGGATCGAGTGCGTCACCGGCGTAATCACGCCGATCACGCCCCACGGCGCAGCCTCATCCAGCGCAATGCCGTTGTCGCCCGAGTGAGCCGCGGTCTTCAGGAATTCCACCCCAGGCACGCCGTCCAGCAGTTGCAGCTTGGCGATCTTGTGGTCCAGCCGGCCGATCTTGGTTTCATCAAACTCGACCTTGCCCCACGCCTCGGCATTCTTCTTGGCGATGCTCTTGATCAGCTTCACGATCCCGTCGCGAACCTTAAGGCCTGCCGAAGCAAGCTGGTCCTGCGCACGCGTCGCGGTTTCCACGGCAGGGTTCACGCTGGAAAAAATCCCAGGCCGGCTCCCTGCGGAACCCGAACCGGAAGAGACGACGCTCTTGCCCGGCCCGATCTGCTTGAGCACTTCCTGAACAACGCTGGCGATCAATTGGTTCTGGTCCATGTTTTCTTCTTTGCTGATTCGCTGCCTCTTGCCCCTCTCCGGTCGGGAGAGGGGTGGATGACAACCGGGATTCCGGCCGCCGCCTTTTCAATCACACCGCTGGGAACGCTTCGCCGATTACTCGACCTTTTTGCCCATCACATAGGCTTCATCGACAAGCCCGATGACCAGTGCGTCCACCGGCACCTTGTTCATCCCCTCGGCCATGCGCGCGCTGGAGCCTTGGACGATGAGCACAAGCTGGCCTTCGCCCGCGCCGATGCTGTCGAAGGCGATGATGGCCCGATTGGTCGGGCCAAGCTTGCCGCCTGACTGGCCGGCCGCGGTCGTCGTGTCGTCGTAGTCCACCTTCAAAGGCTCCACAATCAAGAGCTTTCGGCCCTTGATCGACGGGTCTTTGGCCGTGGATACGACATGACCTTTCACGCGTGCAAGGAACATTGAGGGTCCTTCCGACGCCCCGGCCCTTTGCGAAAAAGAGCCAGGGATAACGGGGGTGCGCAGGGTTCCAGGGCCAGGGGTCTCGGGTCTAGCCAGTTGAAGAAAGCCATCACTGGCTTCTCCTTCCGACCAGACCCCAGACCCTGGGCCCCGGCCCCCTCTTCAAATCACAGCTTGGCCACGTCTTCGTGCGGGCGGGCGATCACGTGCACGCTCACCACTTCGCCGACCTTCCGGGCAGCTTCAGCGCCTGCGTCCACAGCGGCCTTCACCGCGGCGACGTCGCCTTCGAGGGTCACGGCCACCAGGCCCGAGCCTACCTTGGCATGGCTGACGTACTTCACGTTCGCGGCCTTCAGGGCTGCGTCGAGAGCTTCCACCGCGCCGATAAGACCCTTGGTTTCAATCAGTCCGAGTGCTTGCTGAGCCATTACAGTCTCCTTGGTTTCTAGTCTTTGAAAAAGGTTTAAAAAGAGGTTTACTTGTTGTGTTTGCCAAGCGCGTCCATGGTCTGGCGCGCAACGATTAATTCTTCATTCGTGGGAAGCACCCACACTTGCACTTTGCTGCCCGCCGCATCGATCCGGGTTTCCTGGCTGCCCTTGGCATTCAGGTTCTTCTCCGGGTCGATCTTGATGCCCGCATACTCCAGGTCCTTGCAGATCGCCGTCCGGATCGGCTTGCCGTACTGGCCCACCCCGCCCGTGAACACCAGCGCATCCGCGCCGTTGAGCACGGCCAGGTACGCGCCCACGTAGTGCCGGCAGCTTTCCACAAACGCATCCAGCGCAAGCTGAGCCTGGGCATTGCCCTTGGCCGCGGCGTCTTCCACTTCGCGCATGTCTGAGCTCACGCCAGACAAGCCTTTGAGCCCGGCTTCCTTGCCAAGCTTGTGCCAAATGTCCTTGAGCTCAAGCCCGGTGCCGGGGGCCATGAGCTTCAAGAGTGCGAAGGCGTCGAAGTCCCCCACGCGCGATGCGTGGAACACGCCCGACTGCGCCGTCATGCCAAAGCTGTTGGCCACGCTCTTGCCGTCCTGGATCGCCGTGATCGAGCAGCTCCCGCCAAGGTGGCTGGAGATGATCTTCCGGCAGTCCGGGGCGATCTGCGCCATCCGCGTTGCGATGTACCGGTGCGATGCGCCATGAAAACCGTACCTGCGGATGCCCAGTTTGGTCACCCACTCGTGCGGAATGCCGTACACCGCCCGCGCAAGCGGAATGGTCTGGTGGTACGCCGTTTCAAACGCCGCCACCTGCGGCACACCCGGCAGACGCGTCTGGATCGCCCGCATCGCCGAAATGTAAGGCGGATTGTGCTGCGGAGCCACGTCCGAAAACTGCTCCATCACCCCCAGCACATGCTCGTCCACCACCACAGCGCCGGAGATCGGACCGCCATGCACCGCTTTGTACCCCACCGCCTCGATGGCCTTCACACCCGGGATCGCGCCCAGACGTGTCAGTTCAGCCAGGTGCAGGTCAATCGCCGCGCCGTGATCGGCAAGATCCGTCACGCCCTCAGCCTTTTTGGGGCTTCCCGCGTCGACAGTCACTTGAAGCGACCATGCGCTTTTGCCCAGGCCGATCCGGTCCGCCGCGCCTTCACCAAGCACCCGCTCCGACGGCATGTCGTACAGCTTGTACTTGTAGCTGGTCGAACCCAGGTTGGATACCAATACGAGCATTTAACGTTCCTCTAAGGCTCTGCCAAACGACGATCTGTTACGGCCGAAGCCTAAAACCCGGCGCCCGGCCTTCTCTGGCCAGACCCCAGACCCTGGACCTCAGACCCGTCTTCAGAAGTTTTCCAGCAGGGATTCGTGCGGACGTGCGATCACGTGCGCAGCGATAAGCTCACCCACCTTGCTGGCCGCTTCCGCGCCGGCTTCCACAGCAGCCTTCACGCTGCCCACATCACCCTTGACGAACACGGTGATGTACGCGCCACCGATGGCCACGCTCTTCACCAGGGTCACGTCCGCTGCCTTGAGCATCGCGTCCGTTGCTTCCACCAGGCCGGTCTGGCCACGGGTTTCAATCATGCCAATCGCGCTCATCTTGATCTCCAGTCTTTCTTGTTGCTTATTTAGCTTTACGCTTTTTTGAAGGGGTTTTCACGGGTTCTTCACCCGGAGACATTCAGCCGGGGGTGCCGCCCTTGCCCGACTTCTTCTTGGGCAGGATCGCCAGCGATTCATCGTGAGGCCGTGCAATCACGTGCACGCCCAGCACCTGGCCCACCTTGCCGGCGGCCGCCGCACCGGCTTCAACCGCGGCCTTCACCGCAGCCACGTCGCCAGTGATGAAAGTCGTCACCATGCCAGAGCCGATCTTGTCCCAGCCCAGCATCGTCACGTTCGCGGACTTGAGCATCGCGTCGCTCGCCTCCACCAGGGCGATCAGCCCTTTGGTCTCAACCATTCCGATTGCCTGTTGCGCCATTTCCGTTCTCCGTAAAAAAGGACACCTGAAAAAACTTCCATTCAGCCCGGCCTACGCACCGGACCTCAAATTTCTTCTCTGACCCCCCTCTCCCCTTGGGAGAGGGCTGGGGTGAAGGCCGCCCCCGTCAACCATCACTCTTGATCCAAGGCCCAAATCCAGTCTTTTCTGACCAGACCCTGGACCCCAGACCCTGAACCCTATTTAATCAACTCCACGCTCGTCGCCGTCGGCAGGTTGCACGCGTTGCCTTCATCCGTATCGATGTGGACTTCCAGTTTCACTTTCGGGCTCATGCGCACTCTCACCCGGTCAAGGATGATCCCGCACGGCCCGTCGATCTTGAGTTTCATGTAGTCCCCGTCCTTCACGCCGTAGTACGCAGCGTCGTCAGGGTGCATATGCACATGCCGTTCAGCCCGGATCACGCCCGCCTTCAGCGTCAGCGCCCCGGCAGGCCCCACCAGCGTGCAGCCGATGGTGTCGTGGTGGTCGCCGGAAATCCTCAGGGGCAGCTTCAGGCCCATGTAGATCCCGTCCGTGTACGAAAGCTCCACCTGCGTAAACGCCCGGCAAGGGCCCAGAATCCGCACATCCGGAATCATCCGGTTACGCGGGCCGATGATGTTCACCGTCTGCTCAGAAGCGAATTCGCCGTCCTGATACAGTTCTTTAAGCTTCGTCAGTTTCGCCCCGGCGCCAAAGAGCACTTCCAGGTCGCCCTGGCTCACATGCGCATGCCGCGCCGACACATTCACCTTCAAAGGGTGAGGCGGATTCCCCTTGCTCAGCACCTTCGAAGCAGACTCCCCACCCCGGCCAAGCCGCTCGGCCAGCACAGAGCGAACCAGCCGTTCCACTTCACTTGAATCAAGGCCTTTGCCAATCTGCATCGTTCAAACCTTTGCAATCCGCTGAAAGAACCAGCCAGCACAATTCCAAAAATCTTACTGAACATCGCTCCGGATTGCAACAAACCTTCCAGAATCTTCCAAAATATTTCACATACCTTTCAAGGAAATAATTATACACATAATTATCAATCATTTCAATACAAATATCTCATTCAACCGCCAATCCCCGTCCAGACGCTGCCACCCCCACCTGCTCAAACCTCGCCGTCCCTTCCAGCACCCACACATAAAACCCGCCCCCGCGAACCTCCGGGTAGTTGTTCACCAGGCACCGCTCCCCATTGATCATCACATCGATGATCCCCCCTTCCATCAGCACTTCCACCTCCATCGCCTCCCCCAACCCACCACACCTGAATAGCCCCGGCTCATAAGTCTCCCGCCCCAGCGGTATATGAAGCGGCGTCAGCTTCACCCGCCCCTCCAGCGGATTGATCGACAGCCAATACCCTCGATCTAAATGCAACGCCCCTTCGCACCTGAGCGTAATCCCAAACGAATGCGCCCCCTTCTCCGGGATGATCTTCACCCTCACCAGCCCATCGCTGCCCGGCATTTGCGCCCGGGCCAGCGCCAGCCCATTGGTCCCATCCAACGCCACGCCCAACCCAGGCAAAACCGTCCCGCGGCCTTTAATCATCTCAAACGCCGGCGCACTCCACTCCCCCGCGGGCTCGCGCATCTCAGGCAGCCACGCAGCCCTCAGCGTGCCATCGGCTCGCTGAAAAACCTCCCGAAACACCGCCTTCCCTGCGTAACGCTTCACGCCATTGTCCTTGTCCCCCTCGCGCGTGCCGACAAAACCAACCGCAATTCTCCGGCCCTCCTTAAAAGGAGCCGTCCGGAACACGCCCGCCCACGGGCCATCCAGCGTGTCCACCACAGGCGTCGTCCACGGCCCGCGCGCCGACTTGCCCACCCGGTACCGGGCCACCGCGCCGATCGAAAAAATCAGGTAGTACCACCCGTTCCACTCAAAAAGCTCAGGGCATTCCGGCGCATCTCCCGTCCCCGGTTCATACGCCACGGAATCAAAAACCCAATTTTCCTGGTCCTTTGAGGTATAGCGCAGCAGCACGCCGTCTCGCCAGGCGACTTTCGCCGGCCGCGCCCCCGTCACCAGCATGTGGTAAAGCCCATTCGCGGGGTCGCAAAACACAAACGGGTCCCGAAAAGCACATACCCGAAACCCTTCCGGCGCCCTGAGAATCGGGTTGCGTGCACTCTTCTCAAACGTCACGCCATCCTTAGAGTCCGCAACACACACCACCTGCCGCACTTCATCCAGCCCCGCCCCATCCGCCAGCACGCGCGTCGAATAGTAAAACCGATGCCCGCCCTTATATGGAATCACCGACCCCGTACAGATCGTGTGCCGGTCAACCGCATCCGCCCCGCCCGGCGCAATCGCCACCGGATGTTTCGTCCAGTGCCGCAGATCTGCACTTGAAAGATGCGCCACCCGATGGCTCCCCAGCCCACGATTCTGCGTGTGATGTTCTTGATCAATGATGTAATAAAGCCGAAATCGCTCCCCGTCCCAGTAAGGCATGGGATCCCCGAAAAAACACGCCTGTCCATCCACCGGCCCGGGCTGATAAAACCACGCCATGCTGAATCTCCTGGGTATTCTGCTTCTATCTTATCGTTTATTTTTAAATCTATTTTAGAATTCTATCACTTATTCTTCTTGATTATTCTCCATTCATCTGTCATTATTCAATCCATGCCTTCTTCTCAACTCCAAAACGCTCACGACAAAATCGCCCTCACCCTCAAAGAGCGCATCGGCAGCGCATGGATGCCCGGCGACAGGCTCCCGCCCCTTCAAGCACTGGCGGACGAACTCGGCATCGGCCTTCAGACCGCACACCGCGCCATGCGCATCCTTGCCGATACGGGCCTCGTCGTCTCCCGCCCCCGCCACGGCACCTTCATCGCTCTTGATGCGCTCTCCAAACTCGCCCCCCGCGGGCCCCTGCACGGCAAGCGCATCACCGTCGCCTCACGCAGAATCAACGACGGCATGGTCCTCACCATGGCCGACGAAGTCTCTCAAACCCTCATCAACCTCGGCGCCGCCATCTCCCACACGCTTCTCTCCGTCGAAAATACCTGGGACATCGACCCCGAAGCCAACGCCACCGTCATCATCAACCCCAATTCCTGGCCACCCATCCCCGAAAACACCGTCCGCCCCATCGTCGTCATCTCCACCGCAGGCGTAACGCCCATCGCCTTCCCCGACGGCTTCGACACCGTCACCGTCGATCAGGAGCAAGGCGGCGTCATCGCCGGCCGCCACCTCAAGCAAACCGGCGTCAAGCGCCCCCTCTTCCTCGCCGGCATCAACCGCCGCACCGGCGACTTCGCCTCCACCTCCATGTCCCGCCTCCGCGGCTTCGAGCTCGGTTTCGGCCAGGTCATCCCCGACGAACTCAAGATCAAAACCGAGTACTTCCGTCTCGAAGCTGGCGCTCAGGCCGTCGCCCGCTACCTCGCCATGCCCCACCGGCCCGACGGCATCTTCGCCGCATCAGACGAACTGGCCGTCGGCTTCGTCCTGGGCGGCCTCGCCCACGGCATCTCCCCCGGCGTCGATTACCAGATCATCGGCTTCGATAAGCAAAACCTCGGCGCAAACCTCCTCTCCGGCGCTCTCACCAGCGTCGAAGCCCCCTCACGCGACCTGGGCCATAAAGCAGCGGAACTCCTCACCCAGCGCATTCTTGACCCCTCGCTCTCCGTGCGCCGGCTCAGTCTCGGCTGCTCCCTCTCCCAGGGCGTCACCACCGCGTCGCGTTGAAACCTTCCTTGAATCGATCCACTTTCCGAGCGTTCCCATGAAACAAAATCACCTTCATCGCGTTGGCTTTTCGCTCATTGAGCTCCTCGTGGTCATCACCATTGTCACCGTGCTGGTCGCCCTCGCCGTCCCCGCGCTCGACAAGGCCCGCGGCTCCGCCCGCAACGCCGTCTGCCTCTCCAACCTCAAGCAGCTCGGCATCTTCACCGCCACCTACGCCCACGAGTGGCAGCAATACATCCCCGCCGCGCGCCTGCCCTTGGCCAACAATTCAAACTGGGTCAACCAGATGTCGGATTCCGGCTACTTTCCCCGCCGGGCCAACGATCCCACCTCCGTCAAAAGCATCGTCTTTGACCATCGTTCCTTCCTCGTCTGCCCTTCCAACTCCCTGGCCCGCTTCGCCAATGACCAGACCCAATACGCCAACTACGCCTGGAGCCGTTATTTCGGCGATAGCGTCCTGAACCCCACCAACTGGGTCATGTACAAAATGTCCCAGGTCAACGTCCCCTCTTCCATTCTCAACGCCACCGACGGCCCGCGCGACAACAACAACGTCACCCTCGCCCCGCACTACTACCTCATCAAGCCCTCCGTCCTCTGGTCCGCTTACTCCTATCAGCAGATCAACGGCCCGGAACTCCACAACCGAACCTACTCCGGCCTCTTCCTTGACGGCCACAGCGCCAGCATCCCCGAAAGCGAACCTCGCTTCATCGACAACCCCAACACCTCCGCCAAGGCCCAGGTCAGCTACTGGGTTCGCAACACCGCCAACAACCCGCCCTTCGCATTCTGATCACCCCTCACGCGCCGCCGCGTTGGACCCACTTCATGAAAAAATGGCATTTGGCATTCATTGCGGCGCTGCTCTCACCCGCAGCCCTGCTCATGGCCCAGGCCCCCTCAAACGGCCTCCTCTTCCACGCCTCCTTTGATGCCCAGGAGCGCAAGGCCGACTACGCCGCGGCCAACCCCCTGCCCACCATCGGCCGCTTCCCCGCTGAAGACTACACCTCCGCGGGCGGCACCTACATAGACGGCAAATTCGGCAAAGCCCTCGCCGGTGTCCCCGCCCAGACAGGCAGCTTCGACGCCCTGGGCAACATCAACCCCGCCCGCGGCACCGTCGCCTTCTTCCTCAGGCAGCAGGACCAGCCCTACGGCTTTGAGCCCTTTGTTTTAAGCCCCGTCGACAACTATTACTGGCTCCGTTACATCCGCCTTGAGCTCACCCGCACGCAAAACCTCCGCCTCAGCATCCCCAACGAAATCTACCGACCCGTCGCCGTCCCCAGGCTCCCCAATGCCGACGATTCCCTCCCCCCCGGCCAATGGAAACACATCGCCATCGTCTGGGACCAGGCCATCGGCGCACGCCTCTACATCGACGCCAAAGAAGTCGCCGGTTCATGGGACGGCTCCATGACCTGGCTCTCTCGCGGCGTCGATCCAAACGCGCTCTGGTTAAAACCCTCCGCCAAGGCCGCCTACGACGAAATCTACATCTTCGACTGCCCTCTCTCCCAGCAGGAAATCAGCAGCCTCGCCGCCACCAACACCCCACCCGCTTCAACCCCTGCGGACTCATCCGACCTCGACGCCGCCCACCGCGCCAACCGTCTTAAAGAACTCTCATGGGAAAAAATCGATCCCAACACGCCGCCCGTCACCCCCGGCAAGCCGACCGTCCTTACCCAGGCGATGCCCACGCAATCGCGCGCCGTCACCAATGAATTCAACCTCGTCTTCGATGGCAAGCTCGGCTCCGCATGGCCCGGCCCTTACAACCCCGGCTTTAACAACGGCGACGGCCTCCACGTCCAACTCCCTCAAACCTGGGACCTCCTGGCCATCGAAGGCTACTTTCAGGGCTCCATCTTCCAGGGGCACAACCTCACCAGGCCCTCAGGCCAAACGCCTCTCATCGCACCCGAGGGCAAAGCCTTCCTGGAATATCAAAAGCCCGCAACCCAAGTCGCCCCCGGCTGGATCGGCATCTACAAACAATTCGAACCCATGGGCGACGCCCGCGACCGCGAAACCGTCACGCAAGGCCGCGTCTGCGAACTCAATTTCTACAAAACCGGCAACACCGCCCCCACCAGCCCCCCCGCGCAAACCTGGCATCTGGGCCCAGCCGCTTCCAATCCCGCCGCCGACGCCCTTGGCGCACAGTTCACCGGCCGCTACTGGCCTGGGGACAGGTCTGTCTTTTCCCTCAACGACAAATCCCCCGCCAAGCCATCCACCCAGCAGGTCTCTGCCCTGCGCTACCACCACATCCTCATCCCTCCGCAAGACACACAGCGGGTCTTATCCGCCCTTCGCCTCTCCCTCGCCGTCTCCGGAAACCTCGCCGGCAACGCCCTCACCATCCAGATCCAGGACCCCGATCTCCCCCAGCGCCGCCTTATGCTCGCCGGTTTCGCCATTCAAGCCGGCGACTCCGCATCCCCCCAGCTTCTGGATATCACCCTCGAGCCCGCAGCCCGCACCGTCGCCCCCGGTAAACCTGTCTGGCTCACTCTCGCTTTCAAAAATCCCGTCAACCTCCACTTTGGTCCTGATGGCTCTAAGATCGCCTGGTACTCCGGCGACCTCCAGCACGCCATCGCCCAGCAAACCGCATCCGACACGCCCTTCATCCTCAGCCGCTTTTCCGATCTCTCCTCCCCTCGCCCATGGAGCACTCTCTCCAGCCCTGAAACCACGTTGCCGGTGAATTACCGTCTCGCCGGTGAAATGTTCGTCCCCATGGTCCGGCTGCGTGCCCTGGCGCCCCAATCCCCGCTCATGACCTCCCTCTGGGCCTGGACGCACAAGGAAACCGTCGACACTTCCGCCATTACGCCGCTCCCCGTGCCCGGGAACCCCTCCGCCCCTGCCTGGGTGCTCCTTCAGCGCGAGCTCTACAACTCCTGCCGGGATGTCTTCCTCTGGTGGATCGACAACCGCCAGACCCCCGACGGCGAATTCGGCGACGACATCAACGACGACACCGACTTCATCCAGGAATTCCCCCGCTACGTCCTCACCCGTGACCCCGCCGGCAAAATGGCCGCCGGCGCCCGCGCCGTGCTGGAAGCCGCCTACCGCTCACGCCGGCTGGAAAAAGGCGTCAACGCAAACACCACCGACACCCTCCACGCCTATGAGGAAGGCACCAACGCCCTGGGCGCCATGAGCATCATCGACTTCGGCAGCCCCAGGCAATACGAACGCCTCATGGAAGCCTCCCGCACCGTTGAGGAAGTCTTCACCCGCATTGACGCCAAGGGCCGCAGGCGCTTCCGTTCCGGCTATCTGGGCTTGAAGGAAGTTCAGGATCAAAACGGCGCAGGCGTTGAATCATTCAACAACGGCTTGTTCGTTCAGCCCGCGCTCCTGCTCAGCTACTACGCCAACCTCCCCCGTGCCCGCGCCTTCGCGGTCGACTACCTCAACGGCTGGCTGGATTATTTCGAAGAAGCCCAGAAATCAGGCGAAAAGCGCATCCCCGCAGGCACCCTCATGGACGGCACCGTCGTCCGGTGGGACCGCAGGGTCCGCGGCTTCGGCTTCGCCAGCCTCTTTGCCGGTGTCGCCAGCCTCACCGGGGAGGACCGTCACAAGCAGGCCGTCAAATACTGGACAGACATCGAATCCGGCTCCGCGGAATTCCGCTCGAACGACGCCCTCGCCTCCCTGGAAATGGTCGACCGCCGGCGCTTTAAAAAGCAGCTTCTCACCTGGTCCAGCGCTGCGGACCTCACCCGTCCATATGTCGACCGCTTCGGCCACATCGCCCGCCAGGCCTACATGAGCTTTGAGCTCACTGGCGAAGACGCCTCCGCCATCAGCGCCTTGGAAGCTTCTCTGCGCAACATCCGCACGCTCAAGGAAGCCTACACCCGGGGCGAGCCTCAAAACGACCGCATCTACCCCGCCGACCAGGTCGCCGCCATCATGGCCCTGGGCGAGCTTCCCTATGAGCGAAACCAGACTTGGCCCCGGCACTACGTCAGCTATCACGGCTTGACTGACTTCGCCGCCTGGGTCCGGGAAAAGTCCGACACGTCCCTCAATATCTGGGTCTATAACTTCGCCGGCACCCCCGCCTCGGGCATCATGCGCACCTGGCGCACGCCCCTGGGCAAATACACCGTCACCACCACCCCGGTGGATGCTTCCGGCAAGCCCACAGGCCCGGCAACATCAACCCAGCTCACCCTTCACCGCGCCGCGGCCATCCCGCTCGCCATCCCCCCTCACGCCATGGTCCAGATCACCGTCACCCTCCAGGAACTCAGCAAGGAAGACTTCTTCTCCCGGCCTGACATCGCCATCGAACCCGCGGACATCACCCGCATCGGCGATGCCTTAAACGTCACCGTCCACAACCTCGGCTCCGGTGCCGCGGGCCCAACCCTCGTCCAGGCGCTCGACGGCAAAGGCGCCGTGCTCTCCACGCAAACCGTTTCCGCCATCCCCAGCCCCGGCGACCTCACCCCCCGGCACGCCACCGTCACCCTCTCCGGACCCGCGATCTCCCAGGCCGTCACCATCAAAGTTAAACTGGCCGACGGTTCCCCCGATCTCTACGAACTCAACAACACCGCTGCGGTCAACCCCTGACTTTTGAAAGCCCACGCTTTGAAGATCTACATCCTAGCAGACATGGAAGGCATCTCCGGCATCCGCTTCATGGACCAGGTCTTTCGCGACAAGCCCGACTACGCCGAAGGCGTCCTGCTGATGACCCAGGAAATCAACCTCGCCGTCGCCGCAGCCTTCGAAGCCGGCGCCACCCAGGTCGTCGTCAACGACTGTCACGGCGGTGGCAACAACGTCAAAGCCTCCCAGCTCGATCCCCGCGCCCACTTCGAAAGCCCCGCCTCCGGCAAAATCTGCCCCTCCCTGGACGCCTCCTTCGCCGGACTCATCCTCCTGGGCCACCACGCCCGCGCCGGCACTCAACTGGGCTTCCTGGACCACACCATGGACTCCAGCAGTTGGTTTGAATACCGGATCAACGGCAAGGAAGTCGGCGAGATCGCCATCGAAGCCGCCTGGGCCGGCCACCATGACGTCCCCGTCATCCTCGTCGTAGGCGACGAGGCCTGCGCCCGGGAAGCCCAGGCCGACCTCCTCGGTGTCCACACCGTCGCCGTCAAGCGCGCCATCTCCCGCAACTGCGCCTCCACCCCGCCGCTGGCCCAAGCCCACCAACGCGTGCGTGAAGGCATCAAGACCGCCATCGCCAACCGCGCTAACGTCAAGCCCTACAAACCCCAATGCCCCGGCACCATTGAACTCACCTGCTACCGGACCGACCAAGCCGAAGTCCTCGCCGCCCGCCCGGGTTGCGAGCGCATCTCAGGCCGCACTGTCCGCCGCCATTTCACCTCGCTTCTGGACATCTGCCGCTGGTGACGCCCCCGCCGGTTCATTCTGTTCTAGGTGGCATGCTCTCCTCTTCGTGAGCATGTCTGGTTCTGCATTTATCCCCCACGCTCCCCGCAGCCTCGCTCGGGCCTACAATCTGACTCCCCACCAGAGGCTTAGACAGCATTGGACACCATCTTTCCCGCCCCCATCCGCTTCACCCGTCCCGGCCTTTTCATCACCGGCACGGACACCGGCGTCGGCAAAACCGTCGCCACCTGCGCCATCGCCTGGGCCCTGCGCCGGCAAAACCCGGGCATCCGCGTGGGTGTCTGCAAGCCTTACGCCACTGACTGCCGGTCCGAACGCGAAGGCCTCGTCAGCGAAGACGCCGAAGCCCTGGCTTACTTCGCCAACACCCATGTGGACCTGGACACCGTTAACCCCATCCGCTTCATTCCCCCCATGGCCCCCGGCCCCGCGTCCGTCTTGGCCGGCACGCCCCCGGACATCGATGCCCTCACCCTCGCCCTCAAACGCATCGATCAATCCCACGACGTCCTCCTCATCGAAGGCGTAGGCGGCCTCTTCGTCCCGCTGGACCCGAAGCGCACCAGGATCACCGTCCTGAACCTCGCCGTCGAGCTCGCCCTCCCCACCCTCGTCGTCGCCCGCGCCGGCCTGGGCACCCTTAGCCACACCGGCATGACCTGCACCCTCCTCAAAGAAGCAGGCGTAAAACTCGCCGGCCTCGTCGTCAACAACTACGAACCCGACGTCGCCAAACACACCGATGCTTCCATGTCCGGCAATCTCGAGTGGCTCCGTAAAATGAACGCCACCGACCTCCTGGCCGTCGCCCCCAGGCAGCCCGAAGGCGCAGTCGCCCCCGAAAAAGGCCTCATCTCCGATGACGTCCTCCACGCCTTCCTGCGCACCGACTGGCTCCAGATCCTCAAACCTCAAACTCGTGCCGCACAATGATTGGACTTCGCATTCAGCCCCGTCAGGGGCGAGGGTACTGTAGCCGTGGGTGAAGCGAGTCCACGAGCGAGAACCCACGGAAAACCCAATCTGATTTCGCCTGGCAAGACGGCTACAGCGTCTTTAGCGTCAGCAAATTTCATGAGCCTGTTATCCGGCAATACATTGAAAACCAGGCCACACACCATGAAAAATTTGACTCAAAAAAGCAACTATTGAGCCTCCTAAGAAACAACGGCATGATCCCCGACGAACGATACTTTCAATGATTCCTCCGCCCCTTCGGGGCTCAAAAATTAAACAGCAACCTTCATTCCGTGGGGTCTCGCGCTAAACGCGCTTCACCCACGGCTACAGCACTCACGCCCCTGTCGGGGCTTCAAACAACAAGGCCGTCGGCGAACAACGTTCGACAACGGCCTTGCCTGTAAATATCCAACAAACCTTAGCTGTACTTGGGCAGCATGTTCCCATGCGCTTCGATCAGGTCATCGCACATGTTCCGGATCTGGTCCAGCGTCAGTTCCGCGGAGGTGTGCGGGTCCATGTACGCAGCGTGGTAGATGTGGTCGCGCTTCTTCTTGGCAGCGGCTTCCACGGTCAGGATCTGCACGTTCACGTTCGTCCGGTTCATCGCCGCCAGTTGCTCGGGGAGGTCGCCCACGTACGTGCCCTGCACGCCGTTGCGGTCCACCAGGCAGGCCACTTCAACCGAGCAGTTCCGGGGCAGGTTGGTGATCAGCCCGTTGTTCATGATGTTCCCGTGGATCCGGATCGGAACATCGCTCTCGATGGCTTCCATGATGAAGGAGCCGTACTCGTGCGACCGGGTGTGGGTCAGCGTCGGGTTCTTCACGATTTCATCGCGCTGCTTATTCCACCGGGCGATCTGATTGATGCACCGGCGGGGGTATTCGTCCAGCGGAATGTTGAATTCGCCCACCAGTTCCGGGTACTTGGACTTGATCCAGTACGGCATGTATTCCGATGAGTGCTCGGAAGACTCGGTGATGTAGTGGCCAAAGTGCTTCATGAACTCATAGCGCACCATGTCCCAGTGCTTCTTGCCGTCGGGCTTGCGCGCCGCTTCGTTCTTGGCGAAGGCCAGGGCCTTCACTTCGGGATAGATGTCCTTGTCGCCGTCGAGCAGTTCCAGCAGCCACGCCTGGTGGTTGATGCCGGCGATGGTCCACTTGAGCTTCTTGGAGTTCTGCGAAGGGTGGTTGATGCCGTGGTCGTTCAACAGGTGAGGCACGCACGCCTGCACCGAGTGGCAAAGACCAACGGTCTTGATCGCGGTGTGCTGGCACATGCCCATCACCAGCATGCACATGGGGTTGGTGTAGTTCAGGAACCACGCATTGGGACACACTTCTTCCATGTCGCGGGCAAAATCCCACATCACCGGCAGGGTACGCAGGGTCCGGAAGATCCCGCCGATGCCAAGCGTGTCGGCGATGGTCTGGCGAAGGCCGTACTTCTTGGGAATCTCAAAATCGATGACCGTCGAGGGCTGATACCCGCCCACCTGGATCGCGTTCACCACATAGTTGGCGCCGCGCAGGGCTTCCTTGCGCTTCTCGACGCCCAGGTGGGTCGTGATCGTCGCCCGGCTCTCGTTGATGTTCTTGTTGAGCGTATCGAGCATCAGCTTCGACTCGTTGAGCCGGTCGCCGTCGACGTCGTACAGCGCAATGTGCGAGTCCTGCAACGCCGGAGCGAGCATTGAGTCGCCCAGGATGCTCTTGGCGAACACAGTGCTGCCGGCGCCCAGAAAGGTGATCTTGGCCATGGAGATTGGTTCCGGTAAACGGTTGTGGGGATGGAGGAAAAACGCGTCACAATGTTATCGCATTTAAACAGTCACGGAAAAACGTCAACACCCCAAATGTGCGAAAAAACAAGATGTTATGACTGCAATCTTGTGAGCCCCATCACATCATGGCAGTCAACTGCCTCCACGCCATCCGCCGCCGGACCGCCGGCATCCTGTCGGCTCTTGCCTGCGCCCACAACAAACCCCTCACCCACCTCATACCAAAAACCACGTTAGCCCGACGCGCCAGCGAGGGTATTCGGGCACAGCCCGACCTCCCGCTCAACCCACAAAAACTCACCGCATCCCTCAACGCCAACCAACCTCTTCCTCTCACTTCTCACTGTTCGATCTGCCTTGTCCCTTTTACCTTTCTTCCCCCTCCCCCAAAAACACAAAAACCGCGCATCAACATCGCGGTTTCGCCTCGGACCTCTAAAAACACAAAGGAGGCATCCATAACGGGACGCCTCCTTGCGTGTGTGCTTTGGATGTCGGTTCAAAAGTGCCGGACTGTGCCGGTCAGTTCTAAAAACAGTTGGTTACAAATTGAGAATGTTAGGAAACGACCGACGGTTGTTGTTTACTTCTTGGCGGCCTTCTTAGCCGGCGCTTTCTTGGCTGCGGGCTTCTTGGCGGGCGCAGCCTTCTTGGCGGGTGCGGCCTTCTTGGCGACGACCGCCTTCTTGGCTGCGGGTTTCTTTGCTGCTGCTGCGGGTTTCTTCGCTGCGGGTTTCTTGGTAGTAGCCATAAGACTTAGCTCCCTTAAAAAAGTTGATCATCCAAAAGCTCACTAATGGTGATTATCGGACACACTGAGCAAGGTTCAATAGAAAATTCTTGATTTTCTTGAAGATTTTTCACACACACGCAAAATTCTCCACGCCTCAGGCCCTCCAATGAACACTCCTCCAGACACTAATCTTTGATTAGCCATCATCGCTTCCGCCCTTTGCTCACGCAGGAAAATACCTCGATACGCTCTCACGTCCCTCCGCCGGCGCCTCTCCAAAACACCCCGACGCACAAAAACACCAACCCGTCATCACCGCATTGGATAAAATGCCCGCATGTCGCAACCGTCCTACAACAACCACGCCATCCCCGACCTCATCAAGGCCCTCGTCGAAGGCTACAAGGCGGATCAAGTCGCCAATCACCTCGACTCGGTCTTCCTCCCCAGCCGCGAACGCGCCATCTCCATCATCGAGCTTCTGCGCAAAGTCATCTTCCCCGGCTTCTTCGATGAACACCGCGTCAGCTCCCTCACCGTCGAATACCACCTGGGGGAACAACTCATCCGCCTCCACGCAGACCTCAAGGAAGAAGTCCGCCAGGCCCTGCGCTACGACCACGTCCATCAGAACACCCATACCCCCGAAGGCGAAGGCGAAAGGCTCGACGCCGAAGCCGGCAGGATCGCCATGGCCTTCCTCTCCACCCTCCCGGAGTTGCGCCGCCTCCTGGCCCTGGACGCCAAAGCCTCCTTCGACGGCGATCCCGCGGCCCACAGCACCGATGAAACCATCTTCTGCTACCCCGGCGTCGACGCCATCTTCATCCACCGCATCGCCCATGAGCTCTACAAGCTCCAGGTCCCCCTACTCCCCAGGATGATGTCTGAATACGCCCACAACGAAACCGGCATCGACATCCACCCCGGCGCCACCATCGGCGAATCCTTCTTCATCGACCACGGCACCGGCGTCGTCATCGGCGAAACCTGCATCATCGGAAACCGCGTCAAAATGTTCCACGGCGTCACCCTCGGCGCAATCTCCACCAAAGGTGGACAAGCCTGGAAAGGCTCCAAACGCCACCCCACCATCGAAGATGACGTCACCATCTACTCCGGCGCCATCATCCTCGGCGGCGATACCGTCATCGGAAAAGGCTGCACCATCGGCGGTTCCGTCTTCATCACCAAATCCGTCCCCGCTGGCTACACCGTCACCGTCGCGCCCCCGGAACTCAAAATGTCCGCCAAGCGCAAAGGCAAGCTCGGCGAAAACGACCCCGGCGAATTCTCCATCTGAATCCCGCCCCTTAAACCCTCCGGGGTGGCACACTGTAGACATCCCCGGCTACGGTCTGTTTGGCACGCGCCGACAAAAATCCCTCCCCTTTCGCACACCTAAAACCCGACGCGCCAGCGAGGGTCTTCAGGCACAGCCCGACCTCCCGCTCAACCCGCAAAAACCCACCACGCCCCTCATCATCAACCAATCGGCGGCACGCACACTCCAAGTCGTGCTGTGCCTTGCACACGCAACAAATCTCACTTTTTACTTCCCTCCCCTTCTCTTCCTTCGTGTCTTCGTGCCTTAGGGGTTAACTCTTCTCTTTCTTGAAAACCATCAATTCCATCATCATCGATCCGCCAACCTTCCCTCGCAGGCTAAGATAAATCATGGCCGAATCGATCCAGATCAACTTCTCAGAGCCCATCGGCATCTTCCCTCTGCCCGAGTGCGTGTTGCTCCCCCACGCCACCGTCCCGCTGCACATCTTCGAGCAGCGCTACCGGCAGATGGTCAAGGACGCCCTCGACAGCACGGGCCTCATCGCCATGACGGTCTTTGAAGGCACCGGCTGGAAACAGCATTACGACGAAGCGCCCCCCATCAAACCCGTCGCCTGCGTGGGTTACATCCTCCAGCACGACCGCATGTTTGACGGCCGGTACAACATCCTCCTTCAAGGCGTCTGCCGGGCCATCGTCGCCGAAGAAGTCGCCCCCGGCTCCACCAGTCTGGACCCTTTATCACCCTACCGCCGCGCCAGGCTCGTCCCCATGGAGAGCCAGGTGGATGACGAAGGCATGCTCACCTCCACCCGGACGGACCTTCTCTCCCTGCTTAACGACCCGGACATCGCCACCCTGGCCAATGTCGGCAAGATCGGCCAGTGGATTGATGAGCGCATCCCCACCCCCGCCGCCGTGGACGTTGTGGGCCACGTCATCGCCCAGGGAAACTTCGATCGCTACGAGCTTCTGGCCGAACCCGACCTCTTTGCCCGGGCCAACAAGGTCCAGACCACCCTTCAAGGCATGCGCCGCTCACTCAGGATTGCAGGAAAGTTCAAGCCGTCGGACCTCACCGACGGCATGAACATGAATTGAACCGTAAAATGGCGCGATGACTGACACCGGCCTCCCTCTGGCTCAAACTGCTTTAATCCTCGGCGCAGGCTTTTTAGGCCAGGTTCTGGCAAAAAAACTCCTCGCCCGCGGCCTCACCGTCTACGGCACCGTCCGCTCCGAGCGAACCGCCGAGGCGCTCGCCCGCCTGGGCGTGAGGCCGATGATTCTCTCCGTCACCCAGAAAGTCACCCTCGCCGCCATCCGGCCCATCTATGACGCCGGCTCCATCGATGTCTATTACATGATCCCCCCCGGCCCCATGGACAAAGACCCCGGCGCAGCCAAAGTGGTGCTTGAAGGCCTGCGCAACGTCACCACCGCGTTGCGCCAGGCGCGCATCCGCTCAGGCGTGCTGGTCTCCTCCACCTCCGTGTACGGCCAGGCCGCCGGGCCTGACGGCAATGTCGATGCAGACTCCCCCGCCCAACCGGCCGACGACCGTGGCCGCATTCTTCTCGAAGGTGAAAACATCTGGACCGCCGCCCGCTCGGTCAACCGTGTCGCCCGCCTCGCCGGGCTCTACGGCCCCGGCCGGGTCATCGGCAAGCAAGCCGTCCTCGACGGCTCCCCCATCGCCGGCGACCCTCAAGCCTTCATCAACCTCATCCATGTGGAAGACGCCGCAAACCTCCTCATCCAGATGGCCCAGCCATCCTCTCCCGAAGGCACCGCCGGCCCCGCCCGCGTGGAGCTTGGCTGCGATGACGCCCCAGTGTCCCGCCTGGCCTATTACACCCATCTGGCTCAGCTCTTAAACGTTAAGCCTCCCAGCGTCATGAGCGACGCCCAGGCCAACATGCTCGGGCTTAATGTCGCCCGCCTGCGCAATGCCGCAAACAAAAAGTGCTCCAGCGCCGTCACCCAGGCCCGCACCGGCTGGAAGCCCGCGTTTGGCAGCTACATTCAAGGTCTGCACGACGCCCTCGCCCACGAAAAATCCCCCGCTTAATTCTCTACCTACACGGACACCCCATGACCGACGGACCGGTCCAAGACAACTTCCCCCCCAGTGACGACAGCATGCTCGACGGCCTCACCGCCCCCCAGCGTGAAGCTGTTGAGCACGTCGACGGCCCGCTGCTCATCCTCGCCGGCGCAGGTTCGGGCAAAACCCGCGTCATCACCCGGCGCATCGCCTACCTCGTCAAGCGCGTGGGCATCGCCCCGTGGAACATCCTCGCCATCACCTTCACCAACAAGGCCGCCGGTGAAATGCGCGAGC